>JAZRIK010000093.1:0-34469 GCA_045645245.1 Candidatus Scatosoma sp.
AATACTGCTTTTACCAATAGCAACGTCTTTGGCAACGTCGCGCGCCGCCTTTTTACAATCGAATATTAGCTCGGCTAACCGTTCCGCGAAGAGAGATAAATTCACAATTTTGCTCCTTTTATCGTACTCTTCCAAGCAAATAATCAACGGAAATATCCATATATTTCGCAAGCTTTACAAGGCTATAAACGGTTGGCAGACTTTCGCCGTTTAACCATTGATACATACTGTTTCCGCTTATTTTCTCATCGAGTTCTATTTTATATTGTGTGGTTTTGGTTTCTTTCATTACTTCACGCAATCGCTCGCCAAACGGCGGTAAGGACAAAAAGTGCGTTTCGTTTACGTATTCTTTTAATCCCAGCAATACGTCGGCGGAAACGTTGAAATACTCTAAAAGAGCAATAAATATTTGAAATTTGGGTAATCGTTCGCCTTTCAAATAACGCGTAATATTCGAGCGGTCAGTGGCAATCGCTTTTGCGAGAGCAGGCGCGTTCAAATGCTGCTCCGCCATCAAAGCGGAAAGGTTTTCGACAAAATTCGACAAATCAATCATAAAAATTTTTCTCCTTTACAAAATATTATCATCACTTTCGACACCAAAAGGTTGCTTGGTGGCGCAAATGATGATATAATATAAGTACAAAAATTCGAGCGCGCGAATGAAAAAAATAACAAGGAGAAATATAAAGTGAACGAAACAAAAGAATTATTAACGGAAAAACAACAAGGTAAACAAACGGCGAATGAAGCATTTGCCAAAATTGCGCAAGTGATTAGGGAGAATTTTGTTGCTACCTACGAAACGGACGGGTGTAAGCTGATTATGCGTTTGCCGAGCGGACAAAAATTTTCTATTACGGTAGCGGACGCATAAAAACGGACGAAAAAACACGGCTTGGAACATTTCCAAGCCGTGTTTTGTTGTGTACGAGTTGTCATTTAGAGCAAAAGGCGAAGCAACTAAAAACCGCCCGTACAGCGATTATGCTATACGGGCGGTTGGCTTTTTAATTCAATTTTTGTTGGCTTTGCCAAATGGACATTACCCAAGAGTGGGGGAGCAATTTTACCAGCAACGCTTGACCCTTTGAGTACGCTCCGCAGACCGATACGTCGCGGTTTTTGTGTTTCAAATCTTTCCAAGTGCGGTTGACGATTTGTTTGGGCTCGTACATTACCGCGTACTTTTTCACGATGGGGTTTTCACTTTCCGCGCGGTCGAAAAACGCCGTTTTCGTCCAGAACGGGCAAACGCACAAAACTCTTGCCCCGCGCGATTTTCTAAGCTCTCTGTTGAACGCTCTGCCGTACGATAAAACGAATGCTTTCGTCGCCGCGTACGTGGAAATATACGGCACGGGCTGGAATGCCGAAATGGACGCGACCAAAATCATCGCACCGCCTTTTTTCATATACGGCGCGCACGCTTTCGTCAGCGAAACCACCGAACGGCAATTCAAATCGACCATATTTTCCAAAACCGCCGTATCGTCGTCTTGAACGGCGTTAAAACGCCCGAAACCGCTTGCGCAGATGAGATACTCGATTTGCGGCGTTTCTTGCGTTAAAACGGCGTTTAACGCGTCCACCGAACTCGTCAAGGACAAGTCTAAAGGAAAGGTGCGAACGGGGATATCGATAAGCGAGGAAAGCGCTTGCAATTTATCCGCGCTGCGTGCGATAACCCAAATTTCATCGAGTGGTTTTTTATCGCTTAAAGACAAAAAGAATTCTTTTCCGATGCCGCTGGACGCGCCCGTGACAATGGCGATTGTTTTCATAGTTTTTAGCTCCTTTTTTGATATAAAATAGTTAAAACACCCTATACAGGTATGCGATGAACGGTTTTTAACTCAATATTCCGCGCTTTGGATCACGCCGCCGCCCAAACAGTTGATTCCGTCGTATAAAACGGCGTATTGCCCTTCGGTGACCGCGCGTTGTTTTTCCGCAAATTCGATATGCAAATCGCCGTTCTCGCGCACGCACACGCGCACCTTTTGATCGGGCTGACGATAGCGGAATTTCGCCATACATTCGAACTCTTTTGCGCTGGGCTTATAAGGAATCCAGTTAAAGCCCGACACTTCGCACGATTTCGAGTATAACGGGCTTTCGTCGCCGTGGGAAACGTAGAGTACGTTATTTGCAAGGTCTTTTTTAACGACGAACCATCTACCGCCTTCTGCTTCGCCTTTGATACCGCCCAGCTCCATACCTTTGCGCTGACCGAGCGTATAATACATCAGCCCCGCGTGCTCGCCTACTTGTTTACCCGAAAGGTCGAGTATTTTCCCTGGCTTTGCGGGCAGGTAGGTGGATAAAAACTTTCTAAAATTCCGCTCGCCGATAAAGCAAATGCCCGTGCTGTCCTTCTTTTTGGCGGTTGCAAGTCCGTTATCCAAAGCAATTTTTCTAATTTCGGGCTTTTCCATATCCTGTAAGGGGAAGAGTACGTCTTTTAACTGCGACTGCGAGAGTTGGTTCAAAAAATACGTTTGGTCTTTGTTTTGGTCTTTGGCTTTTTGTAAATAATGAACGCCGTTTTCGTGGGAAATTTTGCAATAATGCCCCGTCGCGATATAGTCCGCGCCCAGCTTTTTCGCTTCTTCTAAAAACGGTCCGAACTTGATTTCGCGGTTGCAAAGCACGTCGGGGTTGGGGGTGCGGCCTGCCTTGTATTCGGCAAGGAAATAGGAAAACACGCGGTCCATATACTCACGCGCGAAATTGACGGTATAATAGGGGATATCGAGCACCGAGCACACGCGGCGCACGTCGGCGAAATCGTCTTCCGCGGTGCAAACGCCGTTTTCATCTACTTCGTCCCAGTTTTGCATAAACAGCCCGATGACGTTATAGCCCTGCTCTTTCAAAAGCAAAGCCGCAACGCTGCTATCCACACCGCCGCTCATACCGATTACGACTGTTTTCGACATAATTTACACTCCTTTGCATAAGGTTAGGCGAAAAAACGCGCACTTTAAGCAAATTTTTTCTTTAATTTGGAAATATTATACCATAAACGCTTGCAAAATGAAAGCAAAAAATAGTAAAATATATATGCTTTTTGAAAAAGAGTACGTATCCGTAGCTCAGCTGGATAGAGCACAAGCCTCCGACGCTTGGTGTCGTTGGTTCGAATCCAATCGGGTACACCAAAAACCGCCTTGTCTTTTGGTAGGGCGGTTTTTATATATAATATAAGGAAGTATTTTGCCAAGTAAAAAGGAACTACGAAAATCGCAGTTCCTTTTTTAGTGTGTTGAGTTTAATTATGATTACCCGTGTTTGATTGTTAACGTTGCGTTTCCATTCATTGTTAATGTGAATTGACCGTTTGTGCCGCCAGTAATGGTACCAGCTGACGTGGAAACCTGAGAAGAAGTACAATTATTTGTAGTAGTAGATTCAGTGAGACGACCTGTTCTCGTCCATTGCGCTTTGAAGGAAAGAGTGGCTTGCGTATTAGGATTAATCCACAAATTGGTTCCGTTATGACCGCTTGTACTGCTATAGGTTGTACTCAAAATTTCAACTTTTGTTCCATACCTATAGAGTGTAGCAGTTTTGCTATTTAATGTTAAGGTCAACTGCCACTTCTTCGTCCAGTTGGTTGCAAGGGTTGCTGAAGTTGCTCCAGACGATACGGTAATAACATTGTTGTTCGTACCTTCAACTTTGGAAACGTTGGTGCTGCCTGTCGTTGTCCAACCGTTGAAATAGTAGTTGACGGCTGTATTTGTTTCGTCTGCATCCGAAGTCATTGTGTTGGTGATACTTGTAGGAATCGTAAACGCTGCATTCGGTTTTACATAGATAGTGGAAAGTGTAGGAGCCGTGGGGCTACCAGTTTTATCGGTCGGATAAGCCGTGCTGAACGATAACGTAGCTTTTGTCGCCCAGTTGACCGTCAGCGTTGCGGACGTAGCCGTCGGGGTGACAGTTGTCTCCGAAATGGTTGCGCCTACCGCCGTCCAGCCGTTGAAATATTTATTAACAGCCGAATTTGCGTCATAGGTTGTCATTTTATCGTTGATATTTGTAGCCAAATTAAGTGTTTGACTGGTGTACAAGTAAACATTGTCGAGTGTGGGGGCTGTAGGGGAGCCTGTTGTTCCACTCGGGTAAGTTGTCACAAACGATATCGTGTTTTGCTTTTCAACCCACTTTGCATACAACGTACGCTCGTAATTTTCGCCATCTGCAGGTACGAGTGCTTGCAGTTGTGCAAAATTGGTATATGCAGTTTCAAAGTTTTCATCCACGTACCAGCCCAAGAAATACATTTTATCGTTGGGGTTATCGTTATGCGCGTAAAGCGAAGTAGTGCCATCGTCTGCAGTTATGGGTGCGGTCAACGTGCCATTGCCCTCTTCGTCCAACGTAACCGTCGTAGAGCGTATGATATCATAACCGCCTTTCGATGCATCGCACCCGTTGTTAAATTTGACGGTATATGTGATGTCTTTGGTCCAAACAGCGTAAATGGTTGCTTCTCCGTACGTTCCGCCGTTTGCAAACGCGAGATCGCGATAATCTTCTACAATAATCGCGGTGATGGGCTCGCCGTTTTGAACCGCAGTAAACCAACCGCTGAAATTGTAGCTCTTCGTCTCACCGCCTTCCGTTGTGTACGTAGGCGCAGTAGGGGTATTGTTGAGTGTGATGGTCGTCGTGTCTATCGTGAATTCGGTAGGCGAAATTCCGCTGTCCATTTCTTTCACGCCGTCGCCGTCGGGAACGACGTACACGTAATTCAATTTATATTGATTCTTGATCCAAGCAGCGTACAGCGTAGTGTCGCCGTAAACGGTTTTACCGCTTGCCTTATTTGCGCACGTGCTGCCGTTGGTACAGTTATCCTGCGTACACCAGTGGGTAAAGGTATAGTGTTCGCGCGTGGTTGTTTTGCCCGACAAAATGGTTTCCGTAAACGTATAACCGCCGCCTTGCTTTAACTCTACGTTGGTATCTTCTACGGCAGAACCGCCGTTTGCGTCATAGCTGATTTTGAAAATAGTGGAATACCAACCGTACGTGTTGTCGCTACGCTTTTCCGAGTAGTAGGTGCCTTTGTCGGTATAGTTCTTTGTAGCATCTGCATATTTAGGAAGCGCAAGCGTTTTGGTGATCTTTTGGTACTCTTTTCCGTCTATAACTTCTTTGGACGTAATCGAAGTAGCAGTATTAACCGTAAGAGCGGTTTTTGATGCTTGCGTTTCAATAGGACCGCCGAAACTATCTACCGTTAAGGATCCGTTTACAATCAGCTTTGCACTCGATTTACCGTTTTCATACCGAAGGCTGGTGGTAGTAGAATACGTGTCGGTAAAAGTATCGTAAACAACGATAGATGGAAGCGTTGCGTTGACGCCTGCGCCGATGGTGACGGAAGAGCCAGTGAGCAATTTTACCTTTTGCGACATGCTTGTAAATGTGGCAGTTTTTTCGTTGCCCTTCCATAAACGAATGTTAAAATGCCACGATAACGGAAAATATACGTTTGCTGTCGAGAGATTTAGCGTACCCATTAATGGGATGCTAACGTTAAGCGCTAATGAATTGAGCACAGAAGAGCCGTAAACGTCAATATCATGAATTTCCGTTGCGGGATTGTATTTTGTCACAACGTATGTCGATGAGTTGGCAAATTTCAACAAGTGCTCATCAGAAGTACCAACCATCTTAATTGTTGTGATATTGTGTTGGGCGGGAATAATGAGTTTCTTGTTTGTATATAAATCGGCATAACCGTATAAGGATGAATTATAGTGGAAAGTCATTTCTACCGAAGAATTCGGCATGTAAAAACGGTTAAATGGGGAGCATTCCAATTGAGGGTTATTAATATCGCCGCCTGCCATATCTGAGAAAACGGTACCGCCGCGATGCTCCATAACCTTAAACGGGGAAATATACGAGCTCTTTCCATATAAAATAATTTGTGAGCCATTTTTGGTGGTATCTTCATAAATATAGCCGTAGCATTGAATATCCGCTGCGTCCGATCCGTCCGATTTACCGTTGATAATTTTTGCGTTTGCTTTTAACGTAATCCGCGCGTATTGATTGGCTGAATAGCCTGCGGCCGAACCGCCGTTTCCGCCACATACTACGCCGCCTACGATCAGCGTACCCAAGTTGGTTAATTGCACGTTCGTTTGCATCGTCACGTGGTTGGTGCAAAGGGTTGCGTTTAAAGTTCCTTTGGTCAAATTTGCGACAGGGTTATCAGCGTTAGCAACAAGGGATTCGTGCGATTGCACGGTTTCAGCTGCAGGAACAGCTTTCGTGCCTTCCCAAGGCAAGCAAAGCGTGACGCCCGATGCAATGGTACAGTTTTTTACAATATAAGGATTTTGCGGTACGAGTTCGTTTTCCGTGACGGAGCTGATAATACCATACGTTGTCGTCGTACCGTCCGAGTTCGTTTTTTGGGCTGTCCCCAGCTTAACCGTCGTTTGCGGATAAACGTACACGGTACCGCTGGTGGACGCTGCAAGCGCGCCTTCGATGGTGCCGTAATAATTACTGCCGTTATACGCAATCGCATTCATAGCAACGGTTGCGTTGTTTTGATAAACTTCCTTCACAAGATTATTCGTGACGTTAAAAATCATCCCGTTAGCATTAAACGTAGCAGGGGCGTTTTTCGCGCCTTCGTCGGTGGGCGCCGGCAAATCGAGCAACGCACGCAAAAATTTTTGCGTAGCAGAATTTGCCGCATCCTTATCTTTAAGAATTACTTTTACCGCGACTGCCGTCGTGCCGCTTGTTTGCGCGGTTAATTTGGAATTGTTATTAGTAAATTTTAAGCTGCCGTCTTCGTTATATTCCGCGACGCCGTACACAAGCTCGGTGTTTTCTAATTTATAAACGTTCGTATGCGCCCGATGAATAGGATAGCTGTAAACGGTACCGTCGGGGGTAGTATGCTTGACAACGAGCGTAGTAGGCGTAGCGGTCTTCTCAACACCCGCTTTAACCAAATCGCCTTTGAGTTGGCCGTTTTGCGCGGTCAATAAGTCGTCGGCGTACGAAATTTCCAACGAGAAAGCGCCCGACAGCTCGGTCGGGTAGGGGGATTGTTTTTGATACACGATTACCCAAAACGCCGCGCCCACGGATACGAGCAGGGCGAGAAGGAAACTCAAAATAAAAACAAGACGTTTTGTCATTGGGTCACCTCCGTTTCAGGGGCTTCCGTAATCGACGCTTGGACGACAAGGGAAACGTTATTTTTTTTCATCGCTTGCAAAATGGGATATACTTCGTCTTTAAAAATCGATTGCGTTTCCGTTCCAACCGTTTTGGTTGCGTCGATTGCAAACGAAACAACGAGCGTCACGCTTTGCGCGGTCGCGCTGGGTGTAAAGGTAAACGCCGTGCGTACGTGCGATGCCGTTTGTTCCCATAAGTCACGTTGTTCAATGGAGTTGCAAGTAGCGCCCGTGCAATAATTCAGCAGCGAAAGGGTTGTGCTGTTCTCCGTCACAGTTTTGCTATTAAAAAGCTCTACTTGCAGTTGCAAATATTTGTTGGCGGTAAATACCGTTCTGCATTTTTCCAAATTAATCGTAAGCGTAGCCGTGATATACCCTACGTCGCCGATTTGCGGCGTGCAATTTTGTGTATCGGTAGGATAGGTGAAAAAGCCGGTGGACATATACTCAAAGTATTCCACTTCGCAGGAAGTAATATACGTGCCGTTATCCATATCCAGTACCGTTTCTACCCCAAACGTGCCGTTTACGTTATGTACGCTGGTAATTGTCCACGACGAAAAACCGATGCTCATCATCGAAAGGGGCATCAGCACGGAAAGAAGAAATAATTTTGTTTTTCTGGATAACGTACTTCTCATAATTCGTCGCGTTTTGTTTTGACTGTTCGCTTTTGGCGAAGTTTTTTAATTGAATATATATTTTTACAGCGTAAAAGCCATAAATTTAATTATATTATAATTAAGCATAAGGGGTTTGTCAATCTTTTTTTGTCTTTTTTCGTATTTTTTCGGCTTGTGAAAGAATGGCGATTATGACAAAATTTTCTTACGAAAAAACGGCGATTTCGGGAGAAAATTATAGAAAAATCGCATAAAAACCCCCATTTTTGCGGTTCGCGTAAAATTCCGCTTAAAAAAATGTAGGAAAAGTCGTGACAAAAAACGAACAAATATTCGCCATTTTTATTTACAAATGCTTGCGCGTGTGGTATAATAGAGAAAATTGACGAAAAAGGGAGAAAACAGCGTGAGAATTATTCACACGGGGGATATACATATCGGCTCGGCGTTCGTGGGGCTGTCGGCGGAAAAATCGGCGGTGCGCAAACGCGAGCTTATGCAAAATTTCCGCTCCGTTTGCGAGTTCGCTTTGCGCGAGCAGGTGGCGGCGGTTTTACTCGCAGGGGACTTATTCGACGAAGACACGGTACCGTCGTTTTTACAAAAAGAAGTGTTTTCCTTGATACAAAACGCCGCGCCCGTATGCTTTTTTTACGTGTCGGGCAATCACGATGGCGGGAATGATTTGTATGCGTTAAAAGCGCAGGGCGCGTTGCCGAATAATTTGCTTTTGTTTGAAAGTGAATGCGCTTGGAAAAGCTACGATTTGGGCGATGAAATTTGTATTACGGGCGCGGACACGCGCGCGTTTTCTCGCGCGTTTGATAGAGTGCCTGTTTTACCGCGCGACAAGTTTAATATTTTGCTTTTACACGGGCAAACGGCATCGGGCGAGCGCAGAAATGTGGAAGATATTCCGCTTGGCTGTTTGAAGGATAGAAACGTCGATTATTTGGCGCTGGGGCACATTCATAAACCCACTTTGCAAGCGGAACGCTTGGATACTCGCGGGGTTTACCGCTATTGCGGTTGTTTGGAAGGCCGCGGCTACGACGAAGTGGGCGAGCGTGGATTTTTCCTTTTGGAAGTGCAAAACGGCGCGCTGATAAACGAACGGTTTTTGAGCTTTTCCGCGCGAAAAGTGGAAGAAGTGCGCGTAGATATTTCTGCTTGTAAAACGCAGCTTGACGTCGAACGGGCGGTAGAAAAAGCGATAATGCACGTGCGAAAGGAAAACTGTGTAAAGCTTATTTTATGCGGTCGGTACGCGTCGGGGTTAAGAAAGGAAATTCCTGCCTTGTCGGCGCGATTTTCCCCGCGGTTTTTTCACTTAAAAATAGAAGATGTTTCTCGTTTGCAGGTGGATATTTCTATATACGAAAACGACAAAACGGAACGCGGAGAATTTATAAAGGAAGTAGGCAGGTATGCGATGAATGACGATTTCCGCGCGGAAGTAATCGAGCTGGGCTTGGCGGCGTTAAACGGGGAGGAGATTGAGATATGAAGCTTCTTTCGTGTTATATAGCAGGGTTTGGCAAATGGCGCAAGCAGGCGTTCGATTTTAATAAAGACGTGGTGGAAATTAAGGCGGAAAACGGTTGGGGAAAAACCACGCTTTTGAACTTTTTAGAGTGTATGCTCTTTGGAATGGACGCAGGACGGGGCAAGGCGGTGGAAGATAATTTGCGCAGCAAATACCAACCGTTCGACGGCGGCGTTTACGGCGGCACGCTCACCTTTTTACACGCTGGACAAACGTACCGTATCGAGCGCACGTTTGGCAAAACGCCTGCAATGGATACCGTTAAATTATATGATAAAAACAATATGCAAAGTTTCTCTTTCGGGGAAAGAGTGGAACGGCTGGGCGAGTTGATTTTGGGCGTGAATAAAGAAACGTACCACCGCAGCGCATATTTCCCGCAAGGCAGCGTGGCGGGCGGGGAATTACCCGATAATACCAAAGCGCGGCTTTTGCAAATTCTGACGACGGGGGATAGCGGCGGAATCGATTTGGCGATTGCGCGGCTGGACGAAGCCGAGAAAAAACTCCGCGCCAAACGCAAGCCGAGTAAAGGGAAGATAGACGAAGTGGAACAGCAGCTGATTTCTATCGTCAATGCGCGTACCGAATGCGCGCGCGTGGGGGAAGAAACGAAACGCACGCGCGAACGGTTGAACGGGTTAGAAGCGCGGCTACAATACGTGACGGACGAGCACGCGCGCCTGTCGGCTGTTTGGCAGGCAGAAGTGGAAAAAAACGAGCGCGCGGCGCAGTATGCGGTTTGGAAAGAAGTGCAGGAAAATATGCAGCGCGAGCAAGCGCAGTTAAATACGTTGCAAGCGTTTTTCGATGGGAACGACCCGCTTACTATCAATATAGACGGCTTGCAGGAACGAGTGCAAGAATACTATTGCTTACAAGCTTGGCTGGAAGAAAATCAAGCGTTATTGACAGAGCTTTCCGAGCAAAGAAAGGAAAAGGAGTTGCTTTGTAAGCAAATACAGGCGTGCAAAGAAAAGCTGGTTTCTTTTGAGAAAATGCTTGCCGCGGAAGGGCAAAGCAAGGGGGCAGGTACGCGTTCAAATAAAAAAGACGGCAAGAAAAAACGTAAAAAAACGAGCGATACGTTGTCCGTTGCCATTTCGCTCATCATTGCTATTTTCGGCGCGACGCAGCTGGAAAGTATTCCGCTTTTAGGCACACCGCTTGTTGTACTGGGCGGGTTGTCGATTGCGTTTACCTTTGTAAAAATGCTGTTTATGCCGTGGGGCAAGAAAAAGCAAAAGAAAGCGACGAAATTTGCCGACGAAGAAATGAATAAGGCGTACGAAGAAGCGCAAAAAGAATGGGAAAATTTACAATTTAGCTCCGCGGAGTTTGATGAAAATATAGAAACGCGCGCGCGTGATTTGGAATTAGAAACGCAGCAAAAACAAGAAAAATCGGCAACGCTCAAAAATGCGATCGAGCAATTTTTAACCAACTTCCGCTTTCAGCAAACGTACGATTACCGTGCGGCGATCGAACTTTTACAAGAGCGGATTAAGCAATATCAAACGCACCTGCAAACGCATAACGAACATCAAACAAAATTGCAAAATTTACCGCAAGCTATACACCCGACTGCGCCTACGCGTACGGCAGATTTGCAAAATTTGAAAACGCAGATAAACGCTTTGGAGCAAGAAAAAGTGCAACGCACAAACGAGTGCGCGCAGGCAAGAGCCGATTTGCAAACGCAGGAAAGCAAGGCGGGACAAATGCTTGATTATAAAGCGGAAGAAACGCGGCTGTTGGCGGAAAAAGAGCGATTAGAGCACAAGCTTTTCGCCGTGCAAACAGCGAAACGGGCTTTGGAGCAAGCGCGCGACAACTTATCGGCGCGGTATTTAGAGCCAGTGGAAAAGGGTACGCTTGCCTTGCTCGAACGCGTCGGCGCGAACAAACAAATTTGTTTTTCCGCGGACGGACAAACGCTGGTACAGGAAAACGGAATTTTCCGCGCGAGCGAATATTATAGCGCAGGGCTGCAAGACTTGTTTGGCTTTTGTATGCGGATTGCGCTTGCAAACGTATTATATGCAGGCGAAAAACCGCCGCTGATATTAGACGACCCGTTTACCAACTTCGACGACACGACGACGGAAGCGTGTAAAAAACTCGTCAAATCGCTGGGCAAAGAATATCAAATTATTTATTGCACTTGTAAAGAAGAGCGCAGGTTATAAAGCTGAAGCTTTTCGCGTATAGATAAAAAACGGCAATGCGAATGAAAATTTCGTGAAAAGCCGTTTTTTTCTTTTGCAAACGCTTGACTTTTTGTAGCATGCTACATATAATTAGAATACATCATTATAAAGGGGTAGCTATGAGCGAGCATATCGGAATGTATTTTAAGAAAATCAGCGAAAAGCTGGAAAAGCGCGCGAACGAAAGCTTGCCCAAGCGAGAATTTACCTTTTCGCAGGGGAAAGTGCTTTGGTATCTGCATAAGCACGACAACGAACAAGTGACGCTAAAAGACGTGGAGCTGTTTTTAGACTGTTCTCACGCAACGGTGTCCGGCTTGGTGGCGCGGCTGGTAGAAAAAGGGCTGGTCACGCTCGAACCAAACGAGAACGACCGCAGGTCGAAGGTTTTGAAGCTTACCGAAAAGGAACTCAAAAACTTCCGCGCGATGAAAGCGCATCGAACGCAGATGGAAGAGTTGCTTTTGCAAGGGTTTAGCGACGACGAGCGCGCATTACTTAGCGAATATCTCAAACGCATTTATCAAAACGTATCCGACGGCAAGGAAGAATGCTGTCGCTACGTTAAAAGGAGGAGAAAGGAATGATATCTATCATTAAAACGCTATTAAAAAGCGTGCGGCAATATAAAAAGCCGTCTATCATCACGCCGATTTTTATGACGATTGAAGCGTTTTGCGAGTGCTTAATGCCATTTTTTATGTCGCAAATGATTAACGAACAAGCCCTGCAAAGTGCAGGCGCGGTAGCGCATATCGTTAAAAACGGCGTTATTTTGCTCGCGCTTGCGGCGGCATCAATGACAAGCGGCGCGCTCGCGGGTAAGTTTGCGGCGCAAGCGAGCTGCGGGTTTGCCACCAACTTACGCCACGACCTTTTCTACCGCGTACAAAAATTTTCGTTTGCGAACGTGGATAAATTTTCATCGTCGTCGCTCGTCACCCGTTTAACGACGGACGTGACCAACGTGCAGCAATCGTATCAGATGAGCTTGCGTATCGCAATTCGCGTGCCGTTGCAGTTCATTTTCGCGATTATTATGAGTTTTTCAATGAACGCGCAGCTTGCGTGGATTTTCGTAGTAATCGTACCGTTCTTGGCAATGATTATCTTTTCTATCGTGCGCGTGGTAATGCCGTTCTTTAGAAAAATATTCAAAAAATACGACGCGCTGAATAATTCCGTACAAGAAAACGTAGGCGGGATTCGCGTAGTAAAATCGTTTGTGCGCGAAAGCCACGAAACGGAGAAATTTGAAAAAGCAGCGGGGCAGGTACGCGACGACTTTACAAAAGCGGAAAAAATTCTCGCTTGGAACAGCCCGATTATGACGTTTTTCATCAACTTCGCGGCGGTACTTATCTCTTATCTTGGCGCAAAGACAATTATTGAAACGGGCTCGTTCGACGCGGTAAACGAAGTGGTCGTTGGACCGTTTATCCCCAGTCAGCTTTCCGCGTTGATTACGTACGGAATACAAATTTTGTCCGCGTGTATGATGTTCTCGATGGTGTTTGCGATGATGACGATGTCGCTCGAATCGATGCGCCGCATCGGCGAAGTTTTGCAAGAAGAATCGGACATTGTCAGCCCTGAAAACGGCGTTAAGCAAGTGAAAGACGGGTCTATCCGTTTTGAAAACGTTGGCTTTAAGTATGCGAAAACCGCACACAAATACGCTCTTTCCGACATCGATTTGGATATTAAAGCAGGCGAAACGGTGGGGATTTTAGGCGGTACGGGTTCGTCGAAAACCACGCTTATTCAACTCATTTCTCGCTTATACGACGCAACGGAAGGGGAAATTTACGTGGGCGGCGTGAACGTGAAGGATTACGATTTAGACGTTTTAAGAAAGGAAGTTGCCGTTGTATTGCAAAAGAACGTGCTGTTCTCGGGTACGATAAAGGAAAATTTGCGCTGGGGCGACGAAAACGCAACGGACGAAGCGCTCGTGCACGCGTGTCAGCTTGCGCAGGCGGACGAATTTATCCGTTCCTTCCCCGATGGCTACGATACCTTTATCGAACAGGGCGGCACGAACGTTTCGGGCGGACAAAAGCAACGGCTTTGTATCGCGCGCGCATTGCTTCGTAAACCCAAGGTGCTGATTTTAGACGATTCCACTTCGGCGGTGGATATGAAAACGGACGCGCTGATTAGAAAAGCGTTCGCGGATGAAATTCCCGATACAACCAAAATTATCATTGCGCAGCGCGTGGCGAGTGTGGAACACGCCGACAAAATTGTGGTGCTGGACGGCGGTAAAATTATCGCTTGCGGCAACCACGAAGCGCTGATGAAAGACAGCGACATTTACCGTGAAATTTACGAAGCGCAAACCAAAAATAAAGAAACGGAAGGGGGGCAAGCAGAATGAGCGAACAAGTAGCGCAAAAACAAGAAGAACGCGCACGCCCCATCCGTCCTATGCGCGGCGGCAGGGGAATGCCTATGCCCAAGGGCGCAATTAAAAAAGGCACCTTCCCCCGACTTTTGAAAATGCTGGTTAAAAACTTCAAATGGCGGCTGATTATCGCACTCATTTGTATCGTAATCACTTCGTCGGGGAACTTGGTTTCGTCCATTTTCTTAAAGACGCTCATCGACGAAGTTATCCCCCAAGGCGTGCAAAACGGCTACGATACCGTAGCGCAAAAACTGGCTACAATGATAGCAAGTATGGCAGGCATGTACGCGATCATCGTCATTTCTTCGTTTGCGTATAACCGAATTATGGCAACCGTCACGCAGGGTATGCTCTATCGTTTGCGCGCGGAAATGTTTGCTAAAATGCAAACGCTGCCTATTAAATATTTCGACACGCACGCGCACGGCGAAATTATGAGTACGTACACCAACGACACCGACGCAACCAGACAGCTCATCGGGCAATCGATTCCTTCGTTGATCACCAACTCGTTTACGTTATTGTTCTCGGTGGGATTGATGTTTTGGTATAGTGTTTGGCTGTCGCTCGTAATGGCGCTTGGCACGTTTGCAATGACGTTCATCATCAAGAAAATCGGCGGCGGCAGCGCGAAATATATGGTTGCCCGTCAACGCTCGCTCGCGAAAGCGGAAGGGTACGTCGAAGAAATGATGAAAGGTCAAAAGGTCGTTAAAGTATTCACGTACGAAGAAAAAGCCAAAAAAGAATTTGACGTGTTGAACGAACAACTCAATAGCGATAGCGTCAAAGCGAACACGTACGGCAACATTTTAGGACCGATTTTAGGGAATATCGGCAACTTCAACTACGTTATTTTAACGATTATCGGCGGTATAATGCTGACTGCGGCTGTGCCGAACGTGGGCATAGAAAGTATTTTTGTCGGAATTCAAACGTTAACCGTGGGCGTTTTGGTTGCGTTTTTGGGTATGTCGAGAAGCTTTACAATGTGCATCAACCAAATGTCCCAGCAAGTATCTATGATTGCTATGGGCTTGGCAGGCGCAAGCCGCGTATTTACTCTGATGGACGAAGAATCGGAAAAAGACGAAGGGTACGTGACGCTTGTGAATGCGAAAACGGACGAAAACGGCAATTTGACGGAAACGCAAGAGCATACGGGCGTGTGGGCGTGGAAGCATTATCATAAAGAAGATAATACGACCACTTATACCGAGCTCAAAGGCGATATCGTGATGGATATGGTGGACTTTGGCTATACGCCCGAAAAACAAGTACTCACCGACGTATCGCTGTACGCAAAACCCGGTCAAAAAATCGCATTTGTCGGCGCAACGGGCGCGGGGAAAACGACGATTACTAACCTTATCAACCGTTTCTACGACATCGCGGACGGAAAAATTAGATACGACGGTATCAACATCAATAAAATTCGTAAAAGCGATCTCCGCCGTTCACTCGGCATTGTTTTACAGGATACGAATTTGTTTACGGGTACGGTTATGGAGAATATCCGCTACGGCAGATTAGACGCGACGGACGAAGAGTGCATTGCCGCGGCGAAGCTTGCCAACGCAGACGATTTTATCTGTCGTTTGCCAGACGGTTATGATACGATGCTGACCAACAACGGCGCAAATCTGTCGCAAGGTCAACGCCAACTTTTATCCATTGCGCGCGCGGCGGTAGCCGATCCCCCCGTAATGATTTTGGACGAAGCAACTTCGTCTATCGATACGCGGACGGAAGCGCTCGTACAAGACGGCTTGGATAAATTGATGCACGGCAGAACGGTATTCGTAATCGCGCATAGATTATCGACGGTGCGCAATTCCAACGCGATTATGGTGCTTGACCACGGCAAAATTATCGAGCGCGGTACGCACGAACAGCTCATCGAGCAAAAGGGGACGTATTATCAGCTCTACACCGGCGCATTTGAGCTGGAATAAGTTGGTTTATTCAGGGTAAACGCGTATATACTTCGCAATATTGCGTTGTTGCTCCGCGCGGTTTGGTCACGTACCCCAAGTACGCTCCCTGCGCCGTGCTCACAACGCCTTATCTTGCTCGTATCTCCGCGTTTTAACGGAAACGAGCGGGGCAGGTATGTGATGAATAACAAAGCAGGCGTTTATGCTCACCGCATAAACGCCTGCTTTGTATAACAATTATAACAATTTCTCAATGAGATTTAATCCAAATTTTTTCACCATTTCCTGCGCGATTTTTTCGCTTTCCGTATCGTTTACTACCCACGGCTCGTGCGCGTCCGCGCCAAAGATGATTTGGTTGCCCACTTCGCCTGCGATACGGAAAAACGTATCGTTTGGATATTGTCTATGCCCGCGGATTCCTAAAAAGTTCAGCTCCAACGGCACGCCAAACCGTTTTGCGCCTTCGCAAAGACGGCGGTATTCTCTTTCGGTAGCCGCTTCCGAGCATTTACAGCCGGGCATATCGGGGTGCGCCAAATACAAGAAATCGCCCGTGGCAAGACCTGCAAGCGCTTGCGTGACGTACGCCGTTAAACCAACGTCTTGGTTGATTTGCGTAGCGGGCAAGCGAGAGTATTCATTTCCGATAAAATGCTGACCAAGCAGCAAATAATCGGGCTTTACCTGCGACAAAAACGCCATTTCTTCCTTGTGATAATCGGGGTAATATTCCAGTTCAAACCCGCACAAAATACGAATGTCTTTTGCGTATTCTTTTGCAAGTGCGCGCACCGTATCTGCATAATCGAACAGTAAATCGGTTGCTATTCTGTGCTTGGACGGATAGTTATTATCAGGGAAAAGATAGGGGGCGTGGTCGGAAAAGCCGAGTGTTTTCAAGCCGCCTTTGATGGCGTTTTCGATATACTCGTGTTCTTCGCCCTGCGCGTGGCCGCAGCGCGTTGTGTGCGTATGATAATTATGCAGCATTTGCCAAAAAGCTCCTTACAAAACTTTGGATAAAAATTCTTTCAAGCGCTCGTCCTTGGGGTTTTCGAAAAATTCCTTGGGCGCGTTTTCTTCTTTGATAACGCCTTCGTTCATAAAAATAACGCGGTTTGCCACTTCTTTTGCAAAGCCCATTTCGTGCGTGACTACGACCATCGTCATACCGTCCTTTGCAAGCTCGGTCATAACTTTGAGTACTTCGCCTACCATTTCGGGGTCGAGTGCGGACGTGGGCTCGTCAAAGAGCAGCATTTGCGGTTCCATCGCGAGTGCGCGAACGATAGCGATGCGTTGTTTTTGACCGCCCGATAAGGTGTTTGGATACGCGTTTGCCTTGTCGTCCAACCCAACCTTTTTCAAAAGCACTATCGCCTTTTCATTCGCTTGTTCTTCCGTCATTTTTTTCAGCTTCACAGGCGCAAGCGTAATGTTTTGCAGTACCGTCAAGTGGGGGAATAAGTTAAACTGCTGGAATACCATTCCGATTTTTTGGCGGTGTAAGTTGAGTTGCTTATTGAGATGCTTTTCCAGCGCCTTTTCTTCTGCGCGGAGCGATTTGTATTCCGTTTCGAGTGCGGTATATTCGGCTTTTGCGTTCTCATCGAACAGCTTTTGCTTTTTGAGAGCGAGCAAAGCTTTCATCTTGCGTTTGAGATACACGCGCTCGTTTTTGAAAATAATTTCGTCTTCAAAGCGAATTTCGCCTGCTTTGGGCATTTCCAAGAAATTCAGGCAGCGCAAAAACGTCGATTTACCGCAGCCGGACGGACCGATTACGGCGATTACGTCGCCTTTATAGATATCCAAATTGACGCCTTTTAATACTTCCAGCTTGTCAAAATATTTATGCAAATTTCTTACGGATATAATCGGTTGCGTTGCGTTAGCCATTTCTATCCCCCTTTGCTAATTTCTTTTCGAGTAGCTTCAAAAGCTGTGTTAAACCGATAACAATCACCAAATAAATAGCTGCCGTCACCAAATAGGGAGTAAACGGTTCGTACGTTCTTGCAATAATACGCTCAGCTACCTTCGTCACATCTACAACGCCGATGGTTCCGACGATGGACGTTTCTTTAATCAGGGCGATGAATTCGTTGAAAAGTGCGGGAAGCGCACGTCTAAAACCTTGGGGAAGAATGATAAACAGCATAATTTGCGTTTTTGTCAGTCCAAGTGACGCACCTGCTTCTAATTGCCCGTCGTCCACGCTTTCCAAACCGCCGCGGACAATTTCCGCAACATACGCGCCCGAGTTAATACCAAAGGTGACGATTGCCGTCGTGCGGGTGGGGAGCGCTACTAACACGACTAAGTACATAATCAATAATTGCACGTACACGGGGGTACCGCGAAAAATCGTCAAATACAAATCGCAAAGTTTTGCGCCGAGCTTAAAACGGCCGTATTTTTTATTGACGTACTTAATCAGCGCAACGATGATACCCAAAACGATACCAAAAGCGATGGCTCCAAGCGAGATAAGTAAAGTTTCTTGTACGCCGTTTACGTACATTTTCCAACGGTCGTCTTTGATGAGTGTGTTATACCAGTTCATAATTATAATCCTTTATTAACGCCAAAAAGCAGGGCGATGGTGCGCCCTACCTTTTGCATTTCGTTTTTATTGTCTTAATTAGTTGCCTTTCACCAACGCTTGTGCGGGAAGTTCGTCGATTACTACGTAGTCGATTTTGCCTTGCTTCATTGCAACGTAAGCAACTGCGCCCGTGTCGTATTCAAACATTTCCGCACCCGTATCCTTCAATACGCCGTTTGCAATCGCGTCTTCAATCAACAATGCGCCCGTCGTGCCTTTTTGTACGCCGATTTTCTTACCAGCCAAGCTTTCCAAGCTCGTGAACGCTTCGCTGTCTTTGGAAATAATGTATTGAACGGAATTGTAGTAGGGGTTCGAGAAGTCGATGGTTTGCTTACGGTCGTCGTTAATAGTGATACCTGCCGCGCCTACCGCGTTATTTTCGGAAGCTACTTTACCGCAAATACCGTCAAAGTCCATATCCGTCACGCTGAGTTTCATATTCAGCTTTTCCGCAACCAGTTCCATAAGGTAAATATCTACGCCTACAACTTCGTCGCTTACGACAAATTCGTACGGTTCAAAGCCCGAGCAGGTGTAAACGTTGAGCGTGCCGCCCGTGTTATCGTCAAGGTTTGCAAATTCCAACGTCACGGAAGGGGTTTCGTCTGCTGCAACTGCCGTATAATAAGCAACAACTGCACTTAAATCGGATTCAGCGATTACTTCGTTCATTGCCGCCAAAATAGCCGTTTTGTTGGTGGAGTTTTTACCAACTGCAAAGCCGTATTGTTCCACTTCGATACCTGCGATGGGGTTTGCAACGTATTTCGTTTGGTCTTGCTGGCAAGCCGCTAAGCTTAAGGTGGTGAATGCAGCTACTGCTGCGAGCGTCATAGAGATAAGTTTTTTCATATTTGTATTCTCCTTGAGAAAAAAAATTGTTCAAAATTGATTGTGAGCTTATTTTATACCTTTGAAATGGATATGTCAACTGTTTTTATGCAAAAAATTAAAAAAAATTTATAAAATTTCAAAAAAATTTAATATTTTATGTATAAATGTATAAAAATAGTGAATATAACGCATAAATCGATTTTTTATACAAAATAAGGGGAAGGATTGAAAACGATTGCAAAAGTTTTTTAAGTATGTTATAATCGTTTGGAAAATAAAAAACGGCAGGAAACAGCGTTGAATAACGAATTTTTTTCTTTTGAACTGATAAAAACCGATCCGGAAACGGGGGCGCGCGCAGGGATTTTGCACACGCCGCACGGGGACATTGAAACGCCCGTGTATATGCCCGTCGGCACGCAGGCGACGGTGAAAGGGGTATTCCCGCGCGATTTGAAGGAAGCGGGCTCGCAAATTATTTTGGCGAACACCTATCACTTATATATGCGCCCGGGCGACGATATAGTAAAGAAAGCGGGCGGACTGCATAAATTTATGAACTGGGATAAGCCGATTTTGACGGATAGCGGCGGATTTCAGGTATTCTCGCTTGGGAAACTCAACAAAATCACCGACGCGGGCGTAGAATTTTCGTCCAACATCGACGGTAGTAAGCATTTCTTCACGCCCGAAAAGGCGATGCAGGTGGAACAGAATCTTGGCGCGGATATTATTATGGCGTTTGACGAGTGCAGCGAATACGGCTACAACCACGCACAGGCGGAAGCGGCGATGAAGCGCACGGCGGCTTGGCTGGAACGGTGCTATAAATTCCACGATAAGCCCGACCAAGCGCTTTTCCCTATCGTGCAGGGGAATATGTATAAGGACTTGCGCGCGGAGAGCTTGGCGCGCACCTTACCGTTCGTCAAGCACGGCATTGCCATCGGCGGACTTTCGGTTGGCGAGCCCAAGCCGATTATGTACGAGCTTTTGGATTTTTTACAGCCCAAGCTTCCCACCGACGTACCCCGTTATTTGATGGGCGTCGGCTCGCCCGATTGCTTGATCGAAGGCACCTTGCGCGGCGTGGATATGTTCGACTGCGTGTTGGCTACGCGTATTGCGAGAAACGGTACGGCACTCACTTCGCGTGGGCGTGTAGTGGTTAGAAACGGCAGATACAAGGAAGATTTTACTGCTTTGGACGAAGAATGCGATTGCTATTGCTGTAAAAATTATACGAAAGCGTATTTGCGGCATATGATTAATACGGGGGAAATGTACGGGGCAATGCTGTTAAGCTTGCATAACATTACTTTCCTGCATAAGCTGATGAAAGGGTTAAGAAAGTCGATTTTGGGCGGCTACGTGAAAGATTTCGCGAAAGAATTTTATCAAAAGTACGGCGGCGAAGGAAAGTGGTAAAAATCGGCTAATTTTACCAAAACAAGCACCCAGGTATGCGATGAAAAGTGTTTTTAACCGTTTTTGGAGTGCGAAACTTCGTGGGCAAGCAAGCAAATTTTTGAAAAGATAAGAAATTTTTTCCAAAATTGCTTGCCAAAAGAGAAAAAAACGGGTATTATATATTTATATAAAAAATAATATAGACGCAAAAGCGTCGTTAAGGAGAAAAATATGTTGTGGAATTTATTAGATAGCGCTTCTTCGAGCGGAAATGCAGGCGGCGACTGGACGGGAACGATTATGCTCGTCGTATTGATCGGCTTGATGGTCGTATTTATGGTGATCAGCCGTCGTTCGCAAAAGAAAAGACAAGACGAACAAATGAAAACGCTCAATGCCATTCAACCGGGCAATAAAGTAAAAACCATCGGCGGTATTTGCGGTATCGTGGTGGAAATTTGCGACGACGATAATACGCTCGTGGTAGAAACGGGTACGGAAAAGACGGGTAAATCGTATATCAAGTTTGATAAACAAGCTATCTATCAAACGGACGCAAAAGCAGAAGAAATCAAAGAAGAAGCGAAAGAAGAAACGAAAGAAGAAGTGAAAGAAGCTGCTGCGGAAGAAGAAAGCAAATAAGAAAGTAAGTATAAACGGCAAACGCCTTCGCATACGATAATGCGGAGGTGTTTTTTTATGCAAAACGAGACAACGGGCAACGTATTTTTTCAAATACTCAAAGGCGCGGCGATTTCGCTGGCAATATCGTTATTCGGCGTGATTATTTTAGCGAGCGTACTTTTATACGTGTGCGCAACCGATAGCGTAATTTATATCGTCAATCAGTGCATTAAGGTTGTTGCGCTGGCAGCGGGCGTGCTCCTTTTCGTGCGCGGGGAAAAGGGGTTTTTACAAGGTATGGCAATCGCCGTGCTGTTTACCGCGCTGTCCTATTTGGCTTTTTCGGCAATCGGCGGAAACTTCGCTTTGTCGTGGCTGATTTTCGCCGAGTTGGCGCTCGCTCTTTTGGTGGGCGGCTTATGCGGCGGAATCGCCGTGAATTTAAGAGAAAGATAAAGGAAAGCGAAAAACCTATTCAAAAAGGGAAAAAATGCGTAAAAGCGCTTGCAATTTTTGAAAAAGTGTATTATAATAGTGTCATAAAAATCCAAGAACGGACAGGAGGACGCTATGATTAAGACGATTGCGAAACCCGCAGATAAGAAAGTGACCGCTTGCGGCGAATGCAGAAGTACTTGCCAATCGGCTTGCAAAACGAGCTGCACGGTAGGGAATCAATCCTGCGAAAGAATCACGCGCGAAGAAAAAATCGAGCGCAAATAATCCTAATCGACGTACTCCGTCGATAACCGCGAAAAACGGCGTGTAGCTTTACGCGCCTTTTTTTGCCGCGTGCGCCCGCGCATATTACGTGCGGCAGCGCGAGAAAAACGATAAAAATCAGTAAAGAGAAAATGATACACGTATTTAACTACAAGGACAAAAATTATATTTACGACGTGGGTAGCGGCGCTTTACACGAATGCGACAAACCCACCGCAGACTACTTAAAAGCGAAAGAAGAAGGCGCGGATATCGATATTACGTACCTTACCGACGAGCAAATTGCCGAAGTGCTTGCCGATACGCAGGCGCTCAAAGAACAGGGCTTACTCTACAAAGACGAAATTAAAGCGTATCCGATGAAATCGAGTGAAATTAAGGCGCTTTGTATCCATATTTGCCATGACTGCAACTTCCGCTGCCGCTATTGCTTTGCCGACGAAGGCGCGTACCATTCTAAACGCGAATCGATGAGCTTGGAAACGGCGAAGGCGGCGGTAGATTTCTTAATTGCCAACAGCGGCAAGCGAAAGGTTTTGGAAATGGACTTTTTCGGCGGCGAACCGCTGATGAATTTGGACGTTTTGAAAAAGACCGTGTATTACGCAAAGGAACAAGGGGAAAAAGCGGGTAAGAAATTCTTGTTTACGACCACGACCAACGCGCTCCTTTTAAGCGACGAAACCATTCAATTTTTCAACGATGAAATGGAAAACGTCGTGCTGTCTTTGGACGGCAGAAAGGAAGTGCACGACGCCATTCGCAAATCCATCAACGGCAAAGGCACGTTCGATTTGATTATCGATAAAATTAAAAAATTTATTTCCCTGCGCGGGGAAAAAAGCTATTACGTGCGCGGCACGTTCACGGCGAAAAATCTCGATTTTGCCAAAGACGTACTCTTTATCGCCGATCAAGGCGTGGATAGTATTTCAATGGAGCCGGTCGTCACGGAAATTCCCGATTTGCAAATTAAAGACGAGCATTTGCCTGCAATCGAGCAAGAATACGAAAATTTATGCGAAGCATACTTAAAACGCCACGCGGAAGGGAACGGGTTTAATTTCTTCCATTTCAACATCGATTTGGAAGGCGGACCTTGCCTTTCCAAGCGCGTTTCTGCTTGCGGGGCAGGCAACGAATATTTTTCCGTCACCCCCAACGGCGATTTGTATCCCTGCCATCAATTTGCGGGCGACCCCGCGTTTAAGATGGGCAGCGTAAGCGAAGGGATTACCAAACCCGAATTGAGAGAAAAGTTCAAAAATTCCTGCTTATTCACGCGGAAAAAATGCGAAAATTGCTTTGCGAAATTCATTTGTTCGGGCGGTTGCAGCGCGAATAATTACCACTTCAACGGCGACATTGACGAGCCGTACGGAACGACCTGCGCAATGATGAAAAAGCGGGTGGAATGCGCAATGCATATTTTAGCGGAAAAGAAATTATCCGCGCAAACGGACAAGTAAAGCGGGTAAAATCCGCTTACCTACGGTAAAAAGTTGTATTTTTCGTGGAAAAATCGGCAAAAAGTGAATTATTCCCGTCGTGAAAGCTTGACGGCAGGGGTAAAAATAAGATATAATAAAAAGGTATTATTGCAATCGGGACAACCCTAAAAACAAAGGGGTTGACCCCGAAAACACATTAGGAGGCACTCAATGGGCAAGAAGAAATCGGTGGTACTCATGACTTTGCTTACCATCGTAATCGCTGTATTGTGCGTAATTGCGGCGTTCCCCAAATTTACCATCCCCGGAACGGTAAAACAATGGAACCCTGCAACCTTACAGTACGATCTCGGCGCGGATCTCGGCGGCGGTTATTACGCGTACTATTATCCGGAAGGCGTAATTACCGAATCTGAGTACAAAAACGACTTGGCGTCGCTCAAAGACGCGGAAGAAGCCGTTCTCGCGGACGCAAACGCGACGAACGCGGAAAAGGAAGCGGCAACCGCTGAAAGAGAAGAATACGAAAGCTCGTATATTCAAGTAGATGGCTCGTCGCTGTATTTTAGCACGGACGAAAAGCTGAACGTCGTTGCAGACGGTCAGTTGACCCCCGCATTCAAAGAAGCGTTTGAAGGCGCGGCGAAGGCAATTTCCGCTCGCTACGAAGCGAAATCGTATTCCGATTATCGCGTGGCAATCGTGGAAGGGTATTCCATTCGCGTAGAACTTCCCAAATCGGAAGATACGCAAAAGGCAAGCATTTTGCTTACTTCGTTTGCGAGAGTGGGCGAGCTTACGCTCTGTAAAGGCGACCAGCTCGTTGACGAATTGAAAAAATCGGACGCAAGCATTCGCGATTTAATTAAGAGCGTTTCTATCAAGACGATGAACGTAGGTAAGGCGGCGTATCTCGAATTGCAATTTACCAAAGCAGGTAAAGAAATGCTCGACAACATCAAGGGCGACCTTTCCGATTCCAGCTCGGCGTCCACGGCGTTAAACTTGAAGGTGAACGACGAAACGATCATCGATATTTACAGCGATAACATTACCGATGAAAACGTAGTGCGTATCATTTACGTTGATGCGATCAATAAAGATTATTTGGAAACAGTGAAGATTATGCTCGATTCGTTGCTTGCGGGCGCGGATTATGATATTACGTTCGAGCTTAGCCCCGTGCGTACGTTTGACCCCGTTTACGGCGAAAACGCACTCACGCTTTTGTATATCGCGCTTGCTATCGCCATTGCGGCGATCATCGCACTCGCGATTGTCAAGATGGGTAGATTTGGCGTAGTGTCCTGCTACAATACTCTTTCGTATTTCATCGTGACGGTATTGTGCTTTGCATTCATTACGTCGGGTACGTTTGAAATTACGCTTGGCTCGGTGCTCGTATTCTTAATCGGGTTGGTGCTTATCAATCTTGTACAATACTATATCTACAACGCCATTAAAGCGGAATTTGCACTCGGTAAAACGGTGGAATCTTCCATTAAAGGCGGTTATAGAAAGACGATTTTAACGGTAGTAGATATTTATGCGGTAGCGCTTTTGGGCGCGTTGGCGCTTTTGATCGGCGCACCCGGTTTACAAACGGTTGCGTTGCAAGCAATCATTTGCGTAGTGACGGCGGCATTCTGCAATTTGCTTTGGGCGCGCTTTATCAATTATACCTTCTTGTCCGCAAGCAAAAACAAATATCAATATTTCCGTTTTGTAAGGGAGGATGACGACGATGATGAATAAGCTCGTAGCCAAATCGACGAAAAAATTAGGGCTCGTCGCAATCGTAATGTCGGCAATCGTTGCGCTTGCTGCTTTGTTTACCATCATCTTTGGCGTAAACACCGCGGCAACCATCGGCGATAACCAAACCTTGACGGTAAAAATGAGCGCGTTCTATTATCAAAGCAAGCTGGACGACGTGAAAGACGTTTGCGAAAACGAATTTGATAATCAGGGCTTAAACGTACTCTATTCGTACGATTCGCTGATGAACGGCGACGAATGCGAAGTGATGTACGTATTCGATAAAGACGCGGATATTTCCGCTGCAAAAGCTGCGCTTGAAACGACGTTTGCAACCGATGCTTATGACAGCGCGTTCATTTCCTTGGAACAAGGCAACGAAGTTGTGCAATCGGCTGTTCCTGCCGTTGCAATCGTGCGCGCGGCAGTCGCTGTACTCGTATTTGCAATTTTGGCGTTTATCTACGTGGCAATTCGTCACGGTTTGTTGAACGGTATCGTAGCGGGCGGCGCGGCGTTTGCGGCAACGCTGGTGGCTACGGCAATCGTCCTGCTTGTGCGTATTCCCGTGACGGCGTCGGTTGTATATGCTTGCGCTTTGGCTGCACTGATGACTACTTCGCTTGTGCTCTTCTCGCTCAATAAGCTGCGCGCAAACGAATCGGACGCGTCGGTGGAAGAAAAGGTAGTAGCTTCGGTAGCAGTAAACGAAACGCTTGTTTTTACGGCAGTGCTTGGCGGTGCGCTCGTACTTGTGGGCGCAATCGCAACTTGGCCGGTTCGCTGGTTTGCACTCTGCGCGTTGGTTGCTTTGCTTTCGGCGGCAGCGGTTGCGTTGTTTGCCGCGCCTGCTTTGCAATTTGTATTGCTTGACAAAAAAGCAAAAGAAGAAGCCGGTCGTACCAAATCCGGCTACGTCGGCGCAAAGAAAGCGGAAGAAAGCGAAACCTTATAATAGGACAATCAAATCAAATATATCGATGTGCGGACGGGGGAGGTTGCTCTATCCGTCCGCCTTTCTTTTATTCCCATATCGAAAAGACTAATTAGGTTAACAAATATTTATGAAAAAACTCGTCCCCGAATACGCGTTTACAGCGGAACAATTAAATATTATTTCCGACCTTGCCGCGCAAACGGGTTTGACGGAGCAAATCACGCGTATTTTGTATGCGCGGGGTTTTAACGACGCGCAAAAAATCAATCGTTTTATGCACCCGTCGCGTAAAAACTTTCTTTCCCCGTTCTTGATGAAGGGTATGAAAGAAGCGGTGGAGATGTTCACGCAGGCGCGAGACGAAGGCAAAACGGTTGCCGTGTTCGGCGATTATGACGCGGACGGTATTTGCGCTTGTGCGATTATGTTCCACGCCTTGCGCGATTTTGGTATCGACGCGCATATCTATATTCCTGAACGCAGCGACGGCTACGGCTTGTCGATAGAAATGATTGACCGTATTTTTGAAGAGTGCAATCCCGAACTCTTCGTCACGGTGGACTGCGGTATTTCCAACGCGAAAGAAGCGCAGTATATCTATGAGCTGGGCTCGGACGTAATCGTCACCGACCACCACGAGCTTCCTGAAATTTTGCCCGATTGCGTAGTGATTAACCCCAAGCTTGCCGACGATTATCCGTATGATAATTTGTGCGGAGCAGGCGTAGCGTTTAAGCTTGCTTGCGGCTTAATCGGCGATGCGGCGTATCAATATTTAGACTTTGCAACGCTGGCAACGGTGGCGGACAGCGTGCCGCTGTTGGGCGAAAACCGCGACATCGTAGCGGAGGGCTTAAAAATTTTCAATAAACGTATACGCCCCTGTTTTGGCGGATTAATCGGTAAAACGTACGACGGAATTACCGCGCAAACGCTTGCCTTTAACGTAGCGCCCCGTATCAATGCGGCTGGCAGAATGGGCGACGCGCGCGCGGCGTTTGAGCTCTTTACAGCGGAAAAGGAAACGGATATTTACGATTTATCCGTAAAGCTTTGCGCGTATAACAGCGAACGGCAAAAATGCTGCGACGATTTATACCTTTCCGCGAAACAAAAAATCAAAGAGAAAGGCGCGTTTGGCAAAGTGATTATGCTCTCGGACGAGAGCTGGAACGCAGGGTTTATCGGTATCGTCGCCGCGAGAATTGCGGAAGAATACAACCGTCCCACCTTGCTGTTCGTGCATAACGGCGAAATGCTTAAAGGCAGTGCGCGCAGTATCGACAGCGTCAACATTTTTACCGCACTCAAAAATTGTTCGCAGTACATCGAAGAATTTGGCGGGCACTCACAGGCGGCGGGGGTGAATTTGCGCTATGAAAACTTCGACGCGTTGGAGCGTGCGTTAAACGAAGAAATTGCGCGCACGTATAGCGGTGAAGATTTTGAGCAAAAGGTATATATCAGCGAAGAAATTTCCGCGCCCATTCCTGAAAAATTTGCGCGTGAAATTATGGATATGGAGCCGTACGGGGTCGGGCATCGCAGACCGCTTTTCGTGCTTTCGACGGGGGCATGTACGGCGCGAATCTTAAAAAGCGGCTCGCCGCACTTGTCGGTAAAGAGTCCGTTTGTCGAGCTGACGTACTTTTCCGGCTTAAAGAACTTAAAAATTATTGAAAGCGACGTTAGAAAGAAAGTTATTTTTGAAATCGGAGTTTCCCGTTTCAAAAACAGAGAATATATAAAAGGGTACGTTAAAGACGTATTATACGATGGCAGAACGGGCAGGAAAACGGCGGAAAGCATTTTTTCCAACACCGTAGCAAGGGCGTATGCGCCTACGGTGGCGGTGGACGTGCGTACGCTTAATACCCAGCAAACGCAAGCGTTGATTGAACAAAAACTGCGCGAATGCGATTACGGCGTATGCTTGATTGCGTCGGATAGACGGACGCTGAAGCATTATCGCAATTTAGACGCGTTTAACTGCGACTTATTTTACCCGTCCTTACGCGACGTATCCAACGCCTTAATCGTATCGCCTGCACCCGATTGCGATTTGTCTGGGTTTAGAGATTTTATCTTTTTAGACACCCCTTGCGATTATAACGTTGCATCGTTAGAAGGCAGGCAGGTATGCGTTAACCGTGAAATTTGCGGTTATAAAATGTTTGAAGGGCTGACCACTTCGCGCGATCGGCTTTTGGAAATTTTCTCATCGCTTCGCCGCGACGTGAACGCGTTATACGGCGATACGGCGGAAGAAATTGCAACCGCGTGCGACGCGCTGGGCTTTGATAAAATGGAATTTATCTTTGCACTCAACGTGTTTGAAGAATTAGGGCTCGTTGCCTTTGGCGACGGGAAATTAACGGTATATCGCGGCGTGAAAGCGGAGCTGACCGATTCGGCGATTTACCGCAAGGTATGTAAATTACAACAAAACGAAAACGACTAAAGCAAAAACGTATTGAGGAACGGTATGAACACGACTACACTCCAAAAAATACAAGAGAATTACATTGCGACCGACTGCGAAATGTTGCAAAAGGCGTACGAATACGCCCAAGACGCACACGCAGGACAAAAGCGCGCTTCGGGCGAGCCGTACTTTATCCATCCCTGCGCAGTAGCGGAAATTTTGATGGATTTGGGTTTGGACGCGGCGACGATTGCGGCGGCGCTTTTGCACGACGTTATCGAAGATACGCCCGCTACGGCGGACGACATTAAACGCGCGTTCGGCGAAGAAGTTTTGGCACTCGTCGGCGGCGTGACGAAGCTGGAAAAAATCGAATTCAAATCGCAAGAAGACGCGGACGCGGAAAACTTCCGTAAAATTTTCGTTGCAATGGCGAAGGACGTGCGCGTTATTATCATTAAGCTTGCGGATAGATTGCATAATATGCGTTCGCTCAACTTCCTTTCGCACGAACGCCAACAACGTATGGCGGGCGAAACGCTGGATATTTACGCGCCGCTTGCAGGGCGGCTTGGTATCTCACAAATCAAGTGCGAATTAGAAGATTTATGCTTAAAATACCTTGATCCCGAAGCGTATGACGAGCTGGTGTATAGCATTAGAGAAAAGCTGTCCGAGCGCAAAGATTTCGTTAATTATATCGTAGAAGAAATTAAAGAATTGATGCAGGAAAGCGGGGAAACGGGGGAAGTATTCGGCCGTCCCAAGCACTTCTATTCCATTTATAAAAAAATGAAAAACAAGGGCAAAACGCTCGATCAAATCTACGATTTGTCGGCGGTGCGCGTTATCGTAAAGGACGTGCGCGCGTGCTATACCGTTTTAGGGCAAATCCACGAAAAGTGGAAGCCGATTCCCGGCAGAATTAAAGATTATATCGCAACGCCCAAGCCCAACAAATATCAATCGCTTCATACGACGGTTATGACGCGGTACGGGCAGCCGTTTGAAATTCAAATCCGTACCGAAGAAATGCATAAAATTGCAGAATTCGGTATCGCGGCGCACTGGAAATATAAAGAAGGCAAAACGGAAGAAACCACCAACAACTTTGAAAGCCGCTTAACGTGGTTGAGAGAAGTGATGGAATGGGAAGGGGATTTGAAAGACTCGCGCGAGTTCATCGACGCCTTAAAAACCGAGCTGTACAGCCACGAACTTTTGGTGTTCACTCCGCGCGGAAAGGTCATTTCCTTGCCCCCCGAAGCAACCCCGATCGATTTTGCGTATGCCATTCACTCGGAAGTGGGCAATCGCTGTACGGGCGCGCGCGTAAACTCGAAAATCGTGCCTTTGACGACCACTTTGCAGGTGGGGGACGTGGTGGAAATTATCACTTCGCCCAACTCGAAAGGCCCTTCGCGCGACTGGTTGAAATTCATCAAATCGTCTAGCGCGAAAGCGAAAATTAAGCAATTTTACAAAAACGAACTCAAAGAAGAAAATATCCGTATCGGGCAAATCAAGCTGGAAGACGAAGCGAAAAAACGCGGCTTTACCTTATCCACCTTGCTCACGAACGAGAGCTTTAAGCGGTTATCCGAGCGGTTCTCGTTTGGCGAAACGGACGAAATGTTCGCGGCGGTGGGCTACGGCTCCATTTCCGTCAACCAAATTTTATTTAAGCTGATCGATTTCTACCGCAAAGAAACGCCGATGGCATTTGAAGTGCACGCAGGCGACGGCGGCGGTAGAACGCCTGGGGGCGTACTCGTCAACGGTCAAGCGGGAATGCTTGTTCGCTTTGCGGGCTGCTGTTCGCCCGTACCTGGCGACGAAATTGTAGGTTATACTTCGCGTGGGCGCGGCGTGGTGATTCACCGTCACGACTGTCCAAACGTGCGCGGAGTGGAACAAACGCGCTTACTTCCTGCGTCGTGGCGGGTAGCGGCAGGCGCAAAGCAACGGTATAACGCGAATATTTCCATTCGTGCAACCGACCAAGGCGCGGCGCTTTCTGTGCTGTCGTTCGTAGTGAGCGATTTGAAGCTTTCGATAACCGCAGTCAACGGCAGAATTGATAAGAACCGCGACGCGATTTTGGAAGCGTCCATTTCCCTAACCGACATTGCGGAAGTGGATATGCTGATTAAAAAAATGCAGGCGGATAAGCGCATATACGAGGTACACCGTATCACTTCTTTGTCTTAACTGGTTTATTCAGGCGAAACGCGTATAAGGGCGTATTTTCATCGCAAAAGCGGAACTTGTCCTTGGTCACGTACGCCTATGTACGCTCCCTGCGGACAAAACCCGCGTTTTGCGCGAAACTACAACCCTTCTCCGCGTTTGAACGTCAACAATTCAGTTTTATTCAGGCGAAACGCGTATAGCACGGCATCTTATCCGCAAAAGCGGAACGCACCCTTGCTCGTTTACGTCTATGTAAACTCCCGTCGGGTGCAACCCGATGTTTGCGGCAACCTACCGCACTCTCCGCGTTTGAACGTAATACCTTTTACACGGGCGAAACGCGTTTTAACGAAAAACAGGAAAATTCTATGCAAATCATCAAAATATCCCCGCGCGGATTTGGCGCAAATACCTACGTTTTAACGCAGGACAATAAAACGGCAATCGTGATAGACCCGTCGCAGCCGCGCGTGGAAAGCGAGCTTATCAAGCTTGGCTTAAAAGCGGAATACGTGCTGTTGACCCATTGCCATTTCGACCACGTAGGCGGCGTTGCCGCTCTGCAACAAGCAGGTGCAAAGGTGCTTTGCTCGGCGCAGGAAAAACCGCTTTTTGGCACGAGCACCGATTTATTCGACGCATTCGGCGCACCGAGAATTCCCTTTCAAATCGACGATACGCTCAATGATAACGAAGAACGGATTTTATGCGGAATTCGTGTAAAAACCCTGCTCACGGCTGGGCATACAAAAGGTAGCGTTTGCTATCAAATTACGCAAAACGACGGGGGCAGGTATTTGTTCACGGGCGATACGCTGTTTTGCGAGAGTATCGGCAGAACGGATTTTCCCACGGGGGATTTATCTACTTTAATGCAAAGCTTGCGCCGTTTAATTACGCTTGGCGATATGCCGATATACCCTGGTCACAACGAAGAGAGCACGCTTGCGCGTGAGAAGAAACACAATCCCTTTTTAGCGGATTTATAATTGAACGATAAGGAATATTATGCTGACAACCAACTGTGCGTTTTTAGAAAACGAAATACTCGACGTCGTACGGCTGTTCAAAAACCGTCCGATGCAAATTATCCACGCCTTCCGCAAAGAAGGCGACGTTTTTTATAACGATTTTACGGTGGACGGCGCTTTTTATTCCTTTCAAGACAGCGAAAAGGCGGGTAGCGAGCTGCTTTTGAAGCGGTTGGAACGCAGATTTGCCAAGCTGCGCTTATACGAAATTTTAAGCGAGCTTTACAACCAAAAAATGCCGTGGGGCGCGCTGACGGGAATCCGTCCCACCAAGCTTGCGTACAGCGAGTTGGAGCGCGGCGCAGCGTTTGAGCCGCTGTTTGAAAAAATGCAGGTCAGCAAGGAAAATATTCGCTTGGTGCGGGATATTTTATCCACGCAAAAGGGGATATACGAAAAGAAAGATAACAACACCGATTTGTTCGTTTCCTTGCCGTTTTGTCCCAGCAAATGCGCCTATTGCTCGTTCATCACCGCGCCCATCGAAAAAACGCGTAGCTTCGTACCTGCCTATCTCGAATGCTTAAAAAAAGAGCTTGTATCCGCGCAAAATCTCGTTAAAAATTTACGCAGCGTATATGTGGGCGGCGGCACGCCGTTTGCGCTCGATACGCCCGATTTAGAAACCGTTTTGCAAGCGGTCGCGCCTATTTTAGACGAATACGGACACGCCGTAGAATACACGGTGGAAGCAGGCCGTCCCGACGTGTTTAGCGAAGAAAAATTAGCGCTGTTAAAAGCGTACGGCGTGAATAGAATTTGCATCAATCCCCAAACGTTTTCCAACGAAACCTTACAAAAAATCGGCAGAAAGCATACGGTAGAAGATTTTTATAAAGCGTACGAATTGAGTGAGAAATACGGCTTTATCGTGAATATCGATTTGATTGCAGGGCTTACGGACGAAACGCCCGAAACGTTTGAAAAGGGGGTAGAAAAAGCCATTCAAACGGGCGCGGATAATATCACCGTGCATTGTTTATCGCTCAAATCGGGGGCAAAACTCAAAGAAGAAACGTCGTACATTGAAAACGATGATATTTCCGATATGATTGCACGTTCGCGTGCGTTATTGAGCGCAAACGAATACCTGCCCTATTATATGTACCGCCAAAAATACCAAGCGGGCAACAACGAAAACGTGGGCTGGACGAAAAAAAATAAGGCGTGCGTGTATAACGTGGACGTAATGGAAGAAACGGCGGATAATTTAGCGGTAGGTGCAAATGCTATTTCTAAACGGGTTTGGAACAGCGAAGGGCGCATTGAACGGCTGGCTTCGCAAAAGGATTTGCGCACGTATATCGAAAATATCGATGAAACCATCGCCAAAAAACGCAAATTTTTTGAATAAATAGGCAAAAAAGCGGAAAAAGAGCGCAAAATTAATTTACTTTATAGTAAGTTTATGGTAAAATAGTAATAACGTTCGCCAAGAGATGCGAATCTCCACGCTTCCCTTAGCGAAACGGGTTAACATTCCATAGGAGGATAAAAAGAAATGGAAAAACAAGAAATTATCGTAAAACATGCAACGCACGAAGGCGACACCGGTTCGCCCGAAGTTCAAATCGCTTTGTTGACGGCGAGAATTAATTGCCTCAACGAACATTTGAAAGAACACAAGCACGACAATCATTCCCGTCGCGGTCTTTTGAAGATGGTTGGTAAACGTCGCGGTCTTTTGGACTATTTGAAGGAAAAAGACATCGCAAGATACAGAGCAATCATCGAAGCTTTGGGATTGAGAAAGTAAGCACAAGCACGAAAGGGCGGGGTTTTTACTCGCTCTTTTTTGTCGATATGCGGAAAATTTTTACGCGAGCTACGGCATAAGTAAGCGCAAAAACCGCGTATCGGGATCACCGTATATCCGAAGGTCGGGTATGCGGACAAGAACAAAAAAGAATTATAAGAAAAGGAGAATTTACAACCATGCCAGCATTAGAAAACAGCAAAGTATTTAGAACAGACTACGCGGGAAAAGAGCTCGTGGTGGAAATCGGCAAATATGCCGAACAAGCAAACGGCGCGTGCCTTGTACGCTGCGGCGACACGGCGGTTCACGTATCCGTATGTATGAGTGAAACGGCGAGAGAAGGAATGGATTTCTTCCCCCTTTCCGTTGATTACGAAGAAAAAATGTTCGCCGTAGGTAAAATCCCCGGCGGCTTCAAAAAGCGTGAAGGCAGAGCGTCCGACAAGGCGATTTTGACCAGCCGTCTTATCGACCGTCCCATTAGACCTTTGTTCCCGAAAGGAATTTTCAACGACGTAGTCGTTGTAGCAACGGCGCTTTCCGTTGACCCCGACATTTCGCCTGAACCTTTGGCAATGATCGGTTCGTCCATCGCGCTTTCCATCTCCGATATTCCTTGGGCAGGCCCTACCGGCTCGGTAGTGGTTGGCTGCGTGGACGGCAAGTATTTGATTAACCCCAACGTGGAAGAAAGAGCGAAGAGTACCATTCACTTGAACTTGGCGGGTACTTCCGACGCAATTTTGATGATT
>JAZRIK010000094.1:0-6135 GCA_045645245.1 Candidatus Scatosoma sp.
CGCCATCATTTGACGACAGGTAGAGGTGCCTTGGTTATTAGAAGTCCACGCGCAAATCAAGCCCTTATCGGGGAAGCAAAGGGTCATTTGGTCGCCCACCCGAAGTCAGCCGTTCTCACGCTTCACCCCCAAAAACCCACAAAGAGAGCATACCGCTTGGTATGCTCTCTTTGTGGCTGGGGCGAAGTGATTCGAACACCCGAATGACTGAGTCAGAGTCAGTTGCCTTACCGCTTGGCGACGCCCCATTATAATCGGAATATATCCCTTACGAGCGTTATTTTATCAAAATTTGCGCCGTTTGGCAACTGATTTTATCTTATATTTTCAACTTTTTTCTTTTTTCGATAAAAAAACGGTAAAGGTGGCATTTTTCATTCGTCGTTTGGTTGTATTCTTTCTCTATCATCGACTTTTGAGGTGTTATTATGTTATTGAGTGAATTGATACAAAAACGCGTATATTCGGGTGAAACGTTTAAGGGCTACTGCGTTGGCGTAGGCGTATCCTTGAAAACGCAGGCGATTAAATATTTGCTGTGCTCTTCCACAAACCGTCCGTTTGCCGATCAAGTGGATTTTTGCGTGAATATTTCTTCCGTTTTAGACGTTCAAACGGACGTTCATCTCACGCGAGCGCGGTCTGTTTTCCCTAAAAATTGCGCGAAAGTGTTTTTAGGAAAACCTGTTTTTAGCGATACCGGCAGCTTTATCGGTACCCTTTGCGACGGCGCGCTTACCCGTTTTACCTTGGAAAAATTGTTTTGTGATAACGGGAAAAGCTTTCCCGTTTCAGCCGTCGCCGCGTTTTCCGACGCGGTTATTTTGAAAAAAGAAGCCCCCTATCCGCTTGGTCAACGCATACCTGCCCCTATACTTTCGATACTTGACGGGCAAAACGGCAATATCGTTAACAAAACCACTTTACGAGCGGCAATGGAAAATAAGAGTTTGATCCGCTTAACGCTTTCGCTCGCACCCTTTCACTATGCGCTCCGTTAATAGCACTATCAAACGGCGTATTTTGCAGAAAGCTTCAAAAGCTTCAAAAACGCTGCGTTTAATGCGTGCACGTCCAATGCCGAAAAGCGCGTTTTCATAAAATATCCTTCCAAAACAGCGGATAAATCGCGTAATTCTAACCGTTCCGCCGTCGAAAGCGGCGCACCTTCCACTCGCGAGAGTAATTTTTGTGCGTGCGTAAACGCAAGCGGTAATTCCACTTCTAAACGCGCATTCGCTTCCCGCTCGGTATTCAAAGTGGTGAGCAATCGGGTACGAATATAGCTATTTTCTCTATCCGGCAAAGTGAATTGCACTTCGCGTCGCGGATACTTGCTTTTTTTACGTTTTTTGAATATACGCACCAGCCAAACAATGAGCGCAATCGTCGCAATCAGCGATAAATACATTCCGCCGATAACCAACGCATACGCCATCGTAATTTGTTTTTCACTCGTTTGTAAAATTTGCAGCGCTTGCTTAAACCATTCCATTATAAAACCGCCCCCGTTTGTTTTTTGATTATGTCCAAACGGCAGGCGGTTTATTCGTTTTTTATAAGTCAATTTGATAGCCCTTGTAAATATTGACAATCGAGCAACGCACGCGCTCTTTATCGATATGCAAGCTTTTCGCTACGGCAAGCCGATACAAATCCAGTTGCTTTTGATAGCTTTCTTTCAGCGAATCCTTTCCCTTGCGCGAGTATTTATAATCGATAATCCACGCGCCGTCATCGTCTATTGCAAGCAGGTCGATTGCGCCTTGGAATAACACTTTTTCGTCGTATAAATTCTCATTCAACGCATACCTGCCCCAATCGTTTTGTAAATAAATGTCTTTTATCGGCAACGCAGCCAAAAACTTTTGTTCCTTATACAAGCGTTTATCCTTCAACGCATAAAAGACGGGATTTGACAAAATTTCCACCAGCTTTTCCGCCTGCAAGCCGTCCAAATCAAAATCGGACAACGCATTTTGTACACGGCTATAAAGCGCTTCTTTGCTTACGGGCTTATCGAATTCGTCATACAAAAGCGAGAAATCGAACGCTTCCAAAAATGCGTGGTAAGCAAGCCCTAAATCGATATTTGTTTCCCCTTCCGCCAGCATATCTTGCGCTTTTTGTTCCATACTTTGGTCTTGAACGTCGTCCATAGCCGTATCGTACGCTTGTTTAAGCTTTTCTTCCTGCGCAAGTAAAGCGGTTGCCGAGCTTTTTACCGGTAAAAAGTCGCCGCCGTCAAATGCGTATTTCCAAGTAAACGCTTGCATAATTTCGCGAGCCAACGTTTCGTTTGGCTTAAATACGAGCGCTTGGCGTTCTTGTTTAGGAATATCAAACAACGGTTTATCCGTTTGATAGCGCGACCAAACGTCAAAATTCGTAAAATCGGCAAACGAACGCGCATATTTCACGTCGGGTACCGTCGTCTTTTCCTTATAAACCAAATGCAAGCCGTACTTCGCACGCGTGAGCGCCACGTAGTATAAATTCAACTCGTCCGCAATCGAATTTTGTAATTCTTTTTTCTCGTGCAGTCGTCGTAAAAGCGTTTCGCGGCGCAGCATCTTATCACTGTAAAACGCGCGCGGCGCAAGCCCGAATTTTTCTTCGACAAGTACTTCGTCCTTATCCACGCCGCGGAAGGGCGCGTTGAGATTATCTACGATGACAATCGGGTATTCCAGCCCCTTGGACGAGTGCATTGTCAGCACCTTTACCGAGTCGTCACCGCCGTTTTCTACGCACTCGATGGTATAGTCAACATCGCGCAGTCGCGTTAAAAAGTCGTGCACGGACAAGGGCTGCTCGGTGTTCGTTTCTTCGATAAAGCGATGAATACGGCGAATGCTCGCCTGACCGTTTTCGCGTGACAAAAACGCCGTTTCCATACGCGTTTCGATCAAAATTTTTGTTAAAATTTCGCCCGCGTCCATTACGCAAGTGAGCGAACGAAGCTTTTCGAAATATACGAAAAACGCGCGAAGCTTGTACGCCGTTTGATCGTCCTTTTCGCTACCGTAGCGTTTGCAGGCACGGCGAAAATATTTTTCGGACGGATACGCCAAACGAATATTTGCCAAATCGTCCGCAGTCAAATTCCCCATAGAAGAGAGCAATGCGCTGCAAAGGGGCACGTCCTGCTCGGCGTTGTCTAAAAGCGACAAAATATCTATCAGCGTTTTAATTTCGGCAAACGCGCAAATATTGACGGCGGAAACGGACGAAACGGGTACTCCTTCGGCTGCGAGCGCCGCTACCGTTTTGGCGATTTGCCCTTGTTTTTTACGCGACAATACCGCAATATCTTTATATCGAACGGGCTTATACACCCCTTCATCCGCGTCATACCACGTAGAATTTAACTCGTCTGCGATAATGTTGCGCACCGTTTTCGCTAAAACACTTTCTTGTACTTCACGCGTAAAAGCGTGCTCTTTTACCGAATATATACCGCGTTTTTTCGCGTCATTTTCACTCGTTTGCGGCTCGTCGGGGATTTGGTGCAAAACCACTCTTCCGTCGTTCAACGCATACCTGCCCCCCTTCTCCATATACGAATCCGCCGCATAATCGATCAAAGAAGCGCGTGGCGTCATCGCTAATGAGAATTGCGCGTTTACCGCATCTAAAACGGCGTCTGCGCTACGGAAGTTGCGGGTCATTTTTAAGCTTTCCCCTTTCCCCGCTTGCAGCTCCATTTGTTTTTCTACAAAGAACTTCGATTTACTGCCGCGGAAACCGTAGATAGATTGCTTAACGTCGCCAACCAAAAACACGTTCTCGCCGCCGATGGCGGAAACGATTGCTTCCTGTACAGGATTCACGTCTTGATACTCATCTACAAACACGTAGCGATATTTTTCGCGCACTTGGCAAAGCACTTGCTCGTTTTGCAACAATTTTAACGCTTTATGCTCTAAATCGTTATAATCCAGCACGCCGCGTTCACGCTTTAACTGCTCGTATTTTTCATCAAACGCCAACAAATATTTCCCCAGCGCGCGCGCCGTTTCGCTTGACCTTAAAAAGTTTTGCAGCTCGGTTTCACGATTAGAAGTAGCGCGCAGTTCTTTGTCGTAAATTGCCACTACTTTCTTTTTCAGCTCGGCAAGTTTTTCTATATGGCGCAGCTTATCCGCATCGTCCTTTTTAGAAGTGCGGTTGGCGGTAAATTTGGGCTTTTCAAAGGCGCACGCCGCAAAATAATCTTCCGCTTGCAGCAAGCATAAAAGCGCGTTTTCCAGATCGCTCGCGAGCGATGTTTGGGCAGTAGCTTGAATGCTTTCAAAGTACGCCTTTTCGTCTTGCACGAACGTTAAATAATACGCGCATTTTTCCTTCAAAAGCCCGTGCAAGTCCGCGCAAAGCTCGTCAAACGTTTGCTCGGTATATTCGCCGGAGCGCAGTAAATATTCTTTATAATCGGCGCGGTTTCTAATTTCGTCGTAAACGGTTAAAAAGATTTTGCGTAAGGTATAATCGCTCTTTTTGCGCCAGTAGGTAGAAAGCAGGTGCATAAACGCAGGGTCTTGTCCTTCGTACCCTTCTTCCAGCATTTGATTGAGCGCTTCGTTTTTGAGTGCCGTTCCGTCCGCGTCGTCGCCGCCGATGACCTTGAACGCACTATCTACGTCCGCATCGTAAAAATGCGAACGAATGAGCTTTGAACAAAACGAGTGAATGGTAGAAATATCCGCCGTGGGAATTTCGGAAAGCTGCGCCTTTAAGCGCGCCTTGCGCTCGATGGCTACGCCTTGTTCATTGATGGATTTAATAATTGCTTTGCACAGCTTTTCTTTCATTTGCGACGCAGCCTTCTTGGTAAAGGTGACCGCTAAAATGGAAGAAACGTCTGCCCCGTCCTTGATAAGATTGATAATTTTTTCAATCATTACCGTCGTTTTACCGCTGCCCGCCGATGCGGAAACAATGGTCTTACCCGTGGAGCGGATTGCAGCAAGTTGTTCGTCAGTAAACCTATTTGCCATCGTCAATCCTCCTCCCCATCTCGTTTTTTACGCGCAATCTCCGCTATCGCAGGCGCTTCGATATTCTCTTCATAGCGTGCGGAACAAACGTCGCGGCTAAACCCGCACATTCCGCCGTATTTGCAATAGTCACAGCTCGTCCCATACGGCGTAGGCGCAATAAACCCGTCTTTGAGTTCTTCCTGCGCTTGTCTGGATACGAAAATCGAATAATCGAGAAAATCTCGGAAGGTTTCTTCGGGCATTACGCGCTTGCTGCGCGTGTTATTAAGCGACGCAGGGAAAAACTCGCTTTGTTTGTCTTCGGTAAGCGATTTATCCCCACAAAGCAACGCTTCGCTGTCGCCGTTTAAGAATCCTTTCATCTGGAATTTTCCTTCCGCTGTATCCGTGTAATCGACGGACGCAGGGAAGTAAAACACCCCGGCAGGTATGCGTTCACCCTTAATTGCGGACATATAAAGCTGCATTTGCATCTTCCTGCCCGTATAGTAGGAAAGTGCGGAATCATCAATGCTGCCCGTCTTATAATCGACGATGCGCACGTATTGATTTGCGCCGTCCACGCGGTCGATTTTACCGCGGAAGGTATCCGTGGTCACCGTTTTTTCCGTTTCTTCTACAACAAACGACGAGCCGGCAATTTGTCGATACGCCGCAACCGCCACTTCCGCCCCTTCTTTTAAGAGCTTTTCATTAAAATATACCCCCGACGCCGTATCCGACTGCGAAGAATACACGGGATTTTTCAGCGTTTCTTCGCCGATTTTAAGCGCAAGCGCGTACATTTCTTCTTCCGAGTGCACTTGGGCTGTATATGGCGCCGTTTTTTCTAAAACTTCGTGAATAAAATTCCCCGTATCCACCGCCAAAACAGCCGTTTCTTCTCTTTCTTTCAGCTTCAAACCGCGTTCCACAAAATTACGGAAAGGACAAGAAAAATACCCTTCCATCGCCGTCGGAGAAATTTTACCGTTCCTAAAAAACAGCTCTTCGCCGCGTTCAACGCGTACATGCCCCGCTCGTTCCACCAAATAATCGTCTTTTTCTGTGATACTTAACTTATCCAAAGCGGTAAACAACGAAGAGTATTGTTCCCGTCTATCCACCCCTTTTTGCTCGTAAGCATTCTTCTCGT
>JAZRIK010000095.1:0-3000 GCA_045645245.1 Candidatus Scatosoma sp.
GTAGAAGACGGCAAATGGGGTAGTTATCCTCCACATAAGCATGATGTAGATAATCTTCCTACGGAAGGTGCACTTGACGAAATTTATTATTATGAATTCGATAAACCCCAAGGCTTTGGTTTCCAAGCGGTATATACTTCGGAAAATGATATCAATGAAGTATATAAGGTACAAAATGGTGATATGGTTGTTATCCCGAAAGGATACCACCCTTTCACAGTTGCACCTGGGTATAAAAATTATTGTTTGTGGATTATGGCAGGGAAGAAGCGTGGGTTGTTAAGCTCTTCGGAAGAATGCCATAAATGGATAGTGAAAAACTAAAAGGGGTATACCATGTACGCGTTGGGTGTAGATTTTGGCGGTGGCGCAAGTAAAGCGACGCTGATAGATGAAACGGGCAAGGTGGTTGCTACGGCAACCGCCGAGTACCCTACATATTACGGCGACGGCGGTAAGGCAGAACAAAATCCTATGGATTGGTACAAAGCCGCTTGTCAAAATATTCGCTCCGTCTTAAAGGGCGTCAATGCGGACGACGTCAAATGCCTTTGTTTTGACGCGGCAACGCATACGGCGGTGTTAATGGATGAGTATGGCAATCCCGTTTGTGATTCCGTTTACTGGACGGACACCCGTAGCGTAAAAGAAAAAGCCTATTTGGCAAACAACTTTGGGAAAGAGTTGTTTGAAAAGTGTAAACACAATGTGGACACCATCTGGTCTTTACCTGAAATTTTGTACGTAAAAAACAATTTCCCCGACGTTTACGCAAGGGTGAAAAAGGTTACGTTTGCAAAGGATTTTGTACGTGGGAAATTTACAGGAGATTTCGTCACCGATTACATAGAGGCCCAGGGCAGTATGCTGTTCGACTTCGATAAAAAGGAGTGGGATCAACACCTTTTGAGCCTTGTTGGATTGACGCAAGCGAATATGCCCAAAATCGCAAATCCGCTTGAACAAGTGGGGCAGGTGTGCGTTGAAGCTGCTTTGGATACTGGATTAAAGGTGGGAACGCCCGTGGTTTGCGGCGCGACCGACACCGTGATGGAAGTATTTGCCGCAGGCGGCGTAAAAAAAGGTGATATGACCTTAAAGCTGGCTACGGCAGGGCGTATTTGTGTGGTTTCTAGCGAATATTATGCTGATAAAAATATTATCAATTATTCTCACTTGAAAGAGAGTTTATATTATCCTGGTAGCGGTACAAAATCCTGCGCGGCGTCTTTGCGTTGGTTTAGGGATACGTTTGGCGGCAGCTTTGAAGAATTTAGTGAGATTGCGGAAGATATTCCCATTGGATGTGATGGGCTTGTGTTTCATCCCTACTTAACAGGTGAACTTACGCCGTATGCCAATCCTTTATTGAGAGGTAGTTTTATTGGAATTTCCGCAGGGCATACCAAAGCGCATTTTGCACGCGCAGTAATGGAAGGCGTAGCGATGAGTTTGCTTGACTGCAAGACATACTTAAAAGAAAAAGGCGTTCAGGTGGGTAATTCGGCATACGTCATCGGTGGAGGCGCAAAGAGTAAGGTTTGGCGTCAAATCGTAGCTGATGCCTTAGGATTGACGCTTGTACAAACGGAGAACAGTGACTCTTCGTTTGGCTCCGCAATGTGTGCGGGGATTTCGGCGGGATTTTTCGCGGATTTTGACGAAGCGAGCAAGACCTGTCAAAAAGTGATAGGCGAAACAAAGCCTATTCCCGAAAATGCTGAAAAATACGCAAAAATTTTTGCGAAATACAAAAAAATCAGCAAATTTTTAACGGAACTTTCTAATGAAAGATAAAAGAATAGTCGTATTATTAAAATATTTCAAAGGGGAATTGAATCCATTTGACGGGGCAGCGTTAGAGTGTGCTTTGGAAACGGGCGCAAAGGAGATAATTGCACTGTCTATGGCACCCATGTCCGCGTTGAATGCTTTTCAAGGCGTTACCCGCCTAGGGGTTAAAGGGATATTCATTAGCGATCCCTTATATGCAGGTAGCGACACGCAAGCGACAAGTTTTATCCTTGCGGAAGCGTTGAGACGATTAAAACCCGACTTGATTTTTAGTGGACGGCAAAGCGTAGACGGAGACACGGCACAAGTGCCGCCGATGATCGCACAACGCTTGGGTTTTGCTGTGGAAACGAAAGCCATCAGTTTTGTCAGTGATACCATCACTTTGCGAAACGGAGAGAACTTCGTTCCGCAGGAAAAAACGGTGATTACATTTGAAAAGATTCGTACTCTCCGTTTCCCGTCTATTTTTTCAAAGCTTGGCGAAGTGGAAATTTGGAACAACGTAATTTTGGGTTTGCCGAAAGAAAAATGTGGATTGCAAGGCTCGCCTACTCGCGTGGTAAAGAGTTATGAGAGTAGCGTTGGACGCAGAGATTGTCAATTCGTGGGCTTAGAAAGCTTGGATGTTCTTATTTTGCAAGGCTTGCAAAGACAAAGGGTGGAAGACGCGGAAACCATCTCGCAACAACTGGACGAAATTTACTTTGTCGGCAATGTAAAGAGTGTAGCACAAAGGATTGCAAAACGTGCGACAGAACTACAAACACAAAACAAATCGGCGGAAGAAATCGCAAAAGATATTCTCGAGAAGAACGTAAAGACAGTGCTTTGGGAAGACAGTGAAAGGTTGAAAGTTTTGGCTTCGCAAGTAGCAGTTTTAACCGGTGCAGGGCTTTGCGCGGATTGTATTTCTTTCCGTGTGGAAAATGGAAAATTGATTATGACACGCCCAGCTTTGGGCGGAAACGTCACGGCGGATATCGTTTGTGAAAGCGAGCTTGCCTTTGCAACCGTTCGCACGGTGAAAAAGGACGGCGCGGATGTGATTTTTTCCGTTGGGAAAGGTGGGGTCGGTGAGATTGAAACCATACGACAGCTTGCGAAGAAATACGGCGCAGAAGTATGCTGTTCGCGTATTGTCGCTGACAGCGGTAAATTGCCGTATGAAAAGCAGGTGGGCTTGACGGGCAGGACGGTAAGTCC
>JAZRIK010000096.1:0-4450 GCA_045645245.1 Candidatus Scatosoma sp.
TACGAAGTGTTCCAACCCATGGGGTTTGACGCGTTTGGTTTGCCTGCGGAAAATTACGCCATTAAAACGGGTATTCATCCTAAAGACTCTACCGAAAAGAATATCGAAACCATGGAACAGCAGCTCAAAAATATGGGCGCAATGTTCGACTGGTCGCAAGAAATTATTACCTGCGAGCCCGATTATTATAAATGGACGCAATGGCTGTTTTTACAGCTGTATAAAAAAGGACTTGCGTATAGAAAAGAAGCGCTCGTCAACTGGTGCCCCGGCTGCGAAACGGTGCTTGCGAACGAGCAAGTAATCGATGGAAAATGCGAACGCTGTTCTTCCGTCGTACTCCGTAAAGATATGACGCAATGGTTCTTTAAGATTACCGATTACGCAGAAGAGCTGTTAAGCGATTTGGACGGTTTAGACTGGCCGGAAAAAACCAAACTGATGCAAAAGAACTGGATCGGCCGTTCGACCGGCTGTGAAATTCAATTTGCTTGCGAAACGGGCGACGATATTAAAGTATTTACTACCCGCCCCGATACCGTATTCGGCGTAAACTACGTGGTGCTCGCTCCCGAGCATCCGTTGGTGGAAAAACTCAAAGCGGCACACCCCGAATACGCGGAAGCGATGGATAAATACGTGCAATACGCAGCGGAAGCAAACGACATCGACCGTCTTTCCACCGCGCGCGAAAAAACGGGCGTGTTCACGGGCGCGTACGCTACGCATCCTTTGACAAATAAGCAGGTGCCTATCTATCTTGCCGATTACGTGCTCTATTCGTACGGAACGGGCGCGGTTATGGCGGTTGCGGCGCACGATGAGCGCGATTATGCGTTTGCAACCAAATACGGCTTGCCTATCACCCAAGTTATCCAAAAAGCAGGCGGCGAAACGCTGTTGCCGTTTACCGAGGACGGTATTTTGGTAAACAGCGGCGAATTTGACGGACTTTCCGGCGAAGACGCGCGCAATGCGATTGCGGCGCATTTGAGTAAAATCGGCAAAGGCGGTAAAAAAGTGAATTATCGCTTGCGCGACTGGTCGGTTTCCCGTCAACGCTACTGGGGCGCGCCGATTCCGATGATTCATTGCCCGAAATGCGGCGTCGTACCCGTACCTGAAAAGGATTTACCTGTAAAACTCCCCTATGACGTGGAATTCCGCCCGACCGGAAAATCGCCGTTGGCGTCCCACGCCGGGTTTATGAAATGCTCGTGCCCTAAATGCGGTGCAAAAGCACAACGCGACCCTGACACTTTGGATACGTTCGTATGCTCGAGCTGGTATTATTTGCGCTATCCCGACGCACATAACGATAAACAAGCATTCTCGAAAGAAGTAGCGGATAAAATGCTGCCCGTTGACGTTTACGTAGGCGGCTACGAACACGCTTGTATGCACCTTTTGTACGCGCGTTTCATCGCAAAGGCGTTGCGCGATATGGGTTATATCAACTTTGGCGAACCGTTTAAGCGTTTGGTGCACCAAGGTATTATTCTCGGCCCCGATGGCAACCGTATGTCGAAATCGCACGGCAACGTTATCTCCCCCGATACCTATATCGACGAATTCGGCTCGGATATCTTCCGCTTGTATTTAATGTTCGGCTTTAGCTATACCGAAGGCGGACCTTGGAACGACGACGGTATTAAGTCGGTGGCGAAATTCCTTGACCGTGTGGAACGTTTGGTGACAAAATCACTCGAAAGCACGGAAAGCGGACACGAGAATATGGGCTCAGCGGAAAAAGAACTCAATTTCGTGAAGCATAACGCAATTAAATCGATTACGCGCGACGTAGAGCTGTTCTCGTTCAACACGTCGATTGCGCGCTTGATGGAATACGTAAACGCCCTGCAAAAATACGAAAACGAGCAAAGCAAAAACGTAGCGTTCTATAAAGAATGTATCCTTGACTTGGTTCGTATGCTTGCGCCGTTTACCCCCCACTTTGCCGAAGAGCTTTGGGAAACGCTGGGCAATAAGGAAACGGTTTTTGCGGAAAGCTATCCCCTTGTAAACGAAGCGGCGCTTGTTAAAGACGAAACGGAATACGCCGTGCAAGTGAACAGCAAAATCAAAGCGAAAATGATGATTGCACAAGGGCTTTCGGACGCAGAAATTCAAGCGGCGGTTTGCGCAAATCCTGAAATTGCAGCGCAAATCGAAGGTAAGACGATTAGAAAATGTATCATCGTTAAAAACCGTTTGGTAAACTTGATTGTCGGTTAATAGGATATAAAAAATTAACTCTCACAGCGGTTGCTGTGGGAGTTTTACTTAATAAAAAACCACGGCGGGTGCCGTGGCTTTTTTATGTCTTTTTATATGCGTTATCTTTGTACGCGACCGCTTGCGTCGCCGCCTGCCAAGTTCTTTACTTCTGCAACCGACATCATATTGTAGTCGCCTTCGATCGTGTGCTTCAAGCAGCTTGCAGCAACTGCAAATTCGATCGCAGCTTGGGGTGCGTAGTCGTTTACAAGCGAGTAAATCAAACCGCCGCCGAAGCTATCGCCGCCGCCTACGCGGTCAACGATGTGCATCGAATATTTCTTGGAGAAATACGCTTCGCCGTCCGTGTAAAGCATAGCCGACCAGTCGTTATCGTTTGCGCTCTTGCTTTCGCGGAGCGTAATTGCAACGCCTTTGAAATTAAATCTATCCGTGAGCTTTCTTGCAACGGAAATATAACCTTCTCTATCCAGCTTACCGCCGTAGATATCGCTGTTGTCCGCTTCGATACCGAATACGTCTTTCGCGTCTTCTTCGTTAGCGATGCAATAATCGATATAATGGCAAAGCTCGCCCATTACTTGACCTGCTTTTTCTCTGCTCCAAAGCTTTTTACGGAAGTTCAAGTCGCAAGAAATAGTGATATTTCTTTCTTTCGCCGCTTTACAAGCTTCCAAGCAAATTGCAGCCGTTTCGTCGCTCAATGCCGGCGTAATTCCCGTGAAGTGGAACCATTCTACACCTTCAAAAATGCTCGACCAGTCGAAATCTTCTTTCTTCGCCATTGCGATTGCGGAATATGCTCTATCGTAAATAACTTTGCTGGGACGTTGGGAAGCGCCCTTTTCACAGTAATAGATACCTACTCTTTCGCCGCCGCGAACGATTTTGCTCGTATCCACGCCGAATTTACGAAGAGAGTTTACTGCCGCTTGACCGATTTCGTGCGCAGGAAGTTTGGAAACGAACGCTACGTCCACGCCATAGTTGGCAAGGGAAACCGCTACGTTTGCTTCTGCGCCGCCAAACGTTGCTTCGTATTTTTCGCTTTGCACGAAACGAAGATAGTTTTCGGGGGCAAGTCTTAACATCAATTCGCCAAAAGTGATTACCTTTTTCATTTTTTTATACCTCGTTTTTTTTATTCTTTTTATTTTAATATGTAAAATTTTATACGTTTTCATAAGTACCTTTTAGGGGCGGTTTACTTATCCTGCAACGATTTGAAGCCCTGTCCGCGCACTTCTACCGATTCGTTAATGATGATAAACGCTTTGGGGTCGATACCGTTGACAACCTGTTTTAAGTGGGGTAATTGATGGTTTTTAACACACGTTAAAAGCACGTTATGCTCTTTGTGGGTGTACATTCCCTCGCCGTCTAACATCGTAATACCGCGCGGACTTTGTTTGAGCAGCGTTTCGGAAATTTCCGCGCCTTTGTCCGTGACGATGATACAAAGCTTGGATTTTTCCAAGCCGACAAGTACCATTTCCGATACTTTCGTACTCAAAAAAATGACGATAAGCGCGTGCAGCATATTTGCCGGATTAGACGTTGCGACCGCACCGAAAATAACGACGATTGCGTCTAAAATCCCCACGCAAACGGGAATGTTAAGCACTTTCACTACGCGGGAGATTAATCGCCCCAAAAGCTCAGTGCCGCCGCTGGAAAATTCAAAGCGGACAAACAAGCCGATACCGATGCCTTGGCAAATACCGCCGTATAAGGACGCGAGCACGGGGTCTTCCGTCATCGTAAATTGCAACAAACCCAAAAGGTCGGTGACGACACCCAGCGTTGCGACCGTTATCAAACAGCGAATGACAAATTTCCAGCCCTGAAACTTGATACCAAACAGCAATATCGGTATATTAATCGCAATCGACACCAAACCGATGGGAATGTTTTTATTCAAGTAGTTCAAGAGCACGGAAAAACCGCTTACGCCGCCTGCGATAATCTCATTCGGCGCTAAAAAGAAGCTCGTACTTGCACCGTATGCCAAACAGCCCGCGAGCATAAAAAGATACCCCTTTAACTCGCTCAATATCTGTTTCTTATTTAGCTGCATTTAACGCCTCGTCCACGAAGAAGCTTCCGCCTACTGCATATACCTTGTCGAATGCGAAAAATTCTTCGATATTTTCTCTATTCACACCGCCCGTAGGGATAAATTTCACTTGGGGGAAGGGTGCGGAAAGTGCTT
>JAZRIK010000097.1:0-11322 GCA_045645245.1 Candidatus Scatosoma sp.
TTTCTTGCGCGGTTATAATTTCCTTGACCTTTCCCCCTTGGAAAGCTTTATCAAAAACTGGAGAAAGAATAAGACCAAGGAATTAAACGTAAAATTTGCGGCAATCGGCAAAGCCGTAGCAAAATAACCCACTTACCCATCGAAAACATTTATCAGGAGACCTTATATATGAACGTACAAAAAACAACCATCAATGCACTTCGAATTTTGTCCGCCGAAGCGATTGAAAAAGCCAAATCCGGCCACCCCGGTTTGCCGCTCGGCTGTGCTCCGATCGCGTACGCTTTGTACCAACGCTGCTTGAAATTCAATCCCCGTGACCCCAAATGGGACAACCGCGATAGATTCGTGCTTTCCGCAGGTCACGGCTCGGCGCTCCACTACGCGTTGCTGCATTTATACGGGTTTGGACTCACCAAAGAAGATTTGATGCAGTTCCGTCAACTCGGCTCGCAAACCCCCGGTCACCCCGAATACGGTCACACAATCGGTGTGGAAACGACTACGGGGCCTTTGGGACAAGGCATTGCAAACGCCGTCGGTATGGCGGTTGCGGAAGCGCATTTGGCGGCAAAGTATAACCGCCCCGGCTTCCCCGTAGTGGATCACTATACCTACGCGCTTTGCGGCGACGGCTGCTTGGAAGAAGGCATTTCGTACGAAGCTTGCTCGTTTGCGGGCGCACATAAGCTTAATAAGCTTATCTTATTCTACGACGATAACAACATCACCATCGAAGGGGATACCGACGTCACGTTTAGAGAAAACGTCGGCGCACGCTTTGCCGCGCAAAACTGGCAGGTTTTACACGTAGATCTCGTTTGCTCGCCCGATGATATCGACGCACTCGAAGACGCTGTAAAAAAAGCGAAAGCAAACACGGAAAAACCGTCCGTAATTATTTGCCATACCCGTATCGGCTTCGGCTCTCCCTTGGAAGGCAGCGAAAAGAGTCACGGCGCGCCCCTTGGCGCAGATAACCTGCAAAAAACCAAAGAAAAACTCGGTTGGGAATACGCGCCCTTTGAATGCCCCCAAGAAGTATTCGACCACTGTGCGGAAGCAGGCAATTCGGGTAAAAATGCACAAGTATTCTGGAAAAAGATGATGATTGATTATGAAAATCAATACCCTGAACTGTATGCAGAATACAAAGCGGTGATGGCGGGCGAAATGCCCAACTTTGAAGATATCGACGGCTTGTACGAATTTAGCAAACCGATGGCAACCCGTCAAACTTCCGCACAGGTTCTCAATCAGCTTGCGGCGAAAATTCCTGCGCTGATGGGCGGCTCGGCGGACCTTGGCCCGTCCAACTTATCCACGATGAAGGATACGGATACCGTACAATACGGTACCTTCTCGGCAGACGATAAAGCGGGTAGAAATATGCACTTTGGCGTACGCGAAAACGCAATGGTGGCAATCGTAAACGGTATGCAGCTGCACGGCGGCGTACAAGCGTACTGCGCAACCTTCTTCGTGTTCACCGATTACTGCAAACCGTCTATGCGTTTGTCTGCGCTGATGGGCTTGCCTGTCACGTATATTTTAACGCACGATTCTATCGGCGTTGGCGAGGACGGCCCCACCCATCAACCCGTTGAACATTTGTCGATGCTTCGTACCATTCCCGGTATGAAAGTATTCCGCCCTGCCGACGGTAAGGAAACGGCGGCGGCTTGGGTGTCCGCACTCAGCGGTAAAGAGCCCACTGCACTCATTTTAACCCGTCAAGCGTTGCCGCAATACGAAAACAGCGGCAGATACGCACTCAAAGGCGGCTACGTTTTGGATAACTGCAACGGTACGCCCGACGTACTGTTGATTGCAAGCGGTTCGGAAGTAGAGCTTTGCGTGAAAGCGAAAGCTGTTTTGGCGGAAAAAGGCGTGAATGCGCGCGTTGTTTCGATGCCTTGTATCGAATTGTTTGAACGTCAATCGCGCGAATACAAGGCAAACGTCTTGCCTGCAAGCGTGAAAGCAAGAGTATGCGTAGAAGCGGCTTCCGATATTAGCTGGTATAAGTATGCAGGCGAAAACGGCGAAATTATCGCAATGCGTTCGTTCGGTATTTCCGCGCCCGCAAAAGACGCGTTTAAGCACTTTGGCTTTACCGTGGATAACGTAGTGGAAAAAGCACTTGCGTCCATTGCAAAAAATCAATAATCGTCAATAATAGCGTTCAAGCGCTACGCTCCGTTCTTTTTTGAACGGAGCGTTTTTTTACACAATTTTCACAAAACGCATATTCAATTTTCGCAAAAGCGTGTTATACTATAACCATAACAAATGCAAAAACGCTTTTGTTATCCGTAAAAAGCATACAAGTTTCTCGTGGATTAACCTCCCACACAAAAAGCACGCGATCCTCCTTTCGCGTGCTTTTATCGTATAAAATAAAAGGGGCAGGTACGCATTCATCGCATACCTGCCCCCATCGTTTGCAATTTTTACAACCCCAAAAGCGCAATCGCGGATACAATTTCTTCTTCGTCAATCATAAGATTTTGCGTGCTTTTTGTGCCGTCGCTTTCGCAAATTCCCACGCCTTGAATACATTTTTCGCTCAACGGCCAACGAATACGCGCCGTCGTCAGCTTCGCCGCGTCGCCTTGGAAAATTCCCAGCGGCAAGGTAGTTTGCATAATGCCTTTGCCGTACGTTTTCGCAACGCCGTTATTTTCGATCAGACAAACGTCGCTATATTTCAGCGCGCCGTAATCGAGCATACAACCCATCAACGCCTCGGACGCAGACGCCGTGCCTTCGTCCGCCAAAACGCAAATTCGGCTGTTTACAGAAAAATACTCACCGTAAACGTTTGCCTTGGCGTAAAACGCTTCGCTTGCCTCGCCGTAATCCGCCGTCATTACTAACGGATAAGCCATAGTTGCACTCTTACAAAAATATCCTGCAATCGATTGCATAATATCTACGTAGCCGCCGCCGTTGTCGCGCAAATCTAACACCAAATTAATTTTATTTTGTTGCTTGAAAAGCTGCATCGCTTTTGAAAATTGTTCCACCGCGCTGCCGTTGAATTGCGTCAATCGGATATACGCCGTATCATCGCTTAAACAGGTTAACGGCTCGCCCGCTTCGATGAGCGTAGTGGCGTTTTCGCCCGCAAATCGATACGCCTGCGTATTCGTACGATAGAATACGTAATTTTCCACGTATTCCGCTTTCGTCACGGACACGGTACGGGTGTTTTGACCAAGCTGCAAGCGCAAATACACCGTTTCACCCGTTTGTTTCGCCTTGATAAAATCGGAAAATACGGTAAAGTCGCTCGCGTCAGTCATATCCGTTTCCGACGTACCGAACGCTACGATTTTTTCCCCTGCAACGATACCGCTTTGTTCCGCAGGCGAGTTTCCGCACACACGGGCAATCACAAACGACACTTCGTCGCCTTGAACGGAAAATACAACGCCAAGTCCGCTGTTATTCCCTTCGCCCGAGCTTTTCATCTCTGCATATTCGTCCGCGGTCAAGTACCCCGAATAATCATCCAAAAGCTCATCGTTAATCGCATCGAAAATGGTATCGTAAAATTGTTGATCGCTGATCTCTTCGTAATAATTGTCTTGAATTGCCTGTTTGAAACGAATCAGCGAGCGCATCTCGCTATCGAGTGAGAGCCAGTTGACGAGCATACCGCCCAAAAAACAAACGATTGCCAGCGCAACGCACAGTATCGTGCGCCCCACCTTTTTTTTGTCTTTTTTAGGTTGACTTTCCTTTATAAACTGCGGGTTTTGCATATATGCAGTAGATTGCGACGGAGCGCTTTGCGCTCCGTCGTTGATAAATTCTTCGTTTTGTGGCGTGAAACGGTCGTTTGCCATAATTACTCCTTATACATTATTGATTTAACAGCTTGTAGATAGACGTAAGTACTTGAAAGGATACGGCGTCCGAGAAAACGCGGATATTTAAGCCGGTTGCCGCTTCAATTTTATCCAAACGGTATAAAAGCGTGTTGCGGTGCATATATAAATTTCGCGACGTTTCGCTTACGTTCAAGTCATTTTTCAAAAACGCCTCCGCCGTTTCCAGCATTTCATCGTCGGATAAAATTTCCTTAAACGATTCGTCGGTGAACTCCGCAAAATACTCTTCCAGCTTATTTCTCGGCGTTTCTTCCAGCACCTTCATCAAGATAAACTCTCTATACGAGTGTACGTTGCCCGCAATTTCAAAAACACTTGCATAGCGGAGTGCGTTTTCCGCACGAATATACGAGAACGCCACGTCTTTTACGTCGCGAACGATGGGGCCAACGCCTACCTTGGCGTGTAAACCCAACTCTTCTTGCAGCGATTGCACCAAAAATTCCGCATAATCTACGGGCGACGTTTCTTCGCTGTCCTTACCGAGCAAAAACTTGACCAAAACGCAAACGTTTTCTTCCATTTGCACAGCCGTATCCAAGCTATTGCCGCCGTATTGCTCAATGACCGCAAGCGTTTCCTGCATACACTTATCCAAACGGATCACCAGCGCATAGCAAGCGCAGCCAAGCAAAGAAAACTTCGTTGCGTATTTGTACGCGCCAAGCGACGTGCCTTCGCCTAAAAGAATACGTTTTAGATAGTCGGTCTTAAACAGCGGAGTTTCGCGGTCGGTAAAGCTTTCCAAATATGCGGGCAGCAAGGACGCATAATTTCTTTGCAGGTCTCCCACGCCGAAAATTACGCCGATATACCCAGCGTTTTTGTAGGAAAAACGGAAAAACGTATGGGTGCCGTCGTCGGTACTTTCTTCAAACGGTTTATCGCAAAAAGGTACGTTTTCGCAGCGTTCGTTTTCCGGATAAAACGCCAACGAAACCCCTAACCGACTTGCCGTTTGGTCGATAATTTTCTTCAAATCGCTCATATATTTCCTCCGTGCGTGGCTCGGCGTATGACACTTCGTCACCGCCCTTTTGCGCGGTTGCATTCGCCTATATTCTTATTATACCCTAATTAAAAAATTTTTTCAAGAGTTTTTGAGTATATCTATCCTTTCAACGCAAAAAAAGACGAATTTTTTTATAAAAATTCTAAATTTGTATTTTATAAGTATTGACATATCCGACAGAAAGTGATATAATACAGTAAATAATCGTTTCGCGCGTCCATATTTATTATGCGCGGAGTGAAAGAGCAAAAAAACAGGAGATTTGTTATGAGCAACAACAACAGTTCTTTCGAGTTTGACGTGCTTCCTTACGAAGACGCACCCGAAGTTCTCCCCCAAGCAGCGGAAGAAGTAGAAGACACTCCCGCACCCAAGAAGAAAACCGCAGCAACCCGTATTTTCGGGCTTTTGCTTGCAGCATTGAGCGTTGCAGCTTTCTTCTTGCCTATTCAAGTATTAAGCGGCACGGCTTTTGAATCGGCTACATTGCTGGATACCGTTATGGCATTGCTCTCCAGCACGGCAACCGCATTTGGCGTATTGCCCGTTTTGGCTGACGTAGCGTCCCTTGGCGGCTTGGTAAACGCACTTGCGCTTTATGCACTGGTTGCAGGTCTTTTCTTCGGCGCAGTATTCGGCTTAGTTGCATTGATTAGCGGTAAAACCGGGGCGCTTCGCGTAGCAAGCTTTTTCCTTGCAGTTGGTGCAACCACCTACGCGGCAACCGCATATTTGTTCCCCGTAGCAGGCGTAGCGGTACTCGACTTGCTCGTAGCGGCACTTGCAGCGTTCGGCGCACTTGTATATTTGGTTTTGGCATTCAAAAAATGCGGCAAAAAGACCTTCTCGAAAGTGTTGCAGCTCGTACTTTCTATCGTTATTTCCGTAGCAATCGCGCTTACGGTAAACGCAGACGCTGACGCGCTTGCAGCGGCATTGTTCGCAGACGCGGCACTCGTTCTCGTTTTAGCACAATACGTTGTCGTAGTATTCGGCGCGCTTCGCTTGCAAACCAAGAAGGGTTTGACCTTCGATTTGATCCGTTATCTCGTATCGTTGGTGCTTGCGGTACTCGTTGTATATGCAGGCAGTATGGTTTACGGCGCTGTTGCAGCAGGCGCAGCGGTACTTCAAATCATCGGCTACGCTATCCAAAAGAAACGCGCTTGCCCGAAGGAAGAGGAAGAAGTTATCGTTCCCGTTTCCACCCCTGCACCCGCTCCCGAATTCACTGTGGAAGAATTTGCAGAAGCTATGCCTTACGACGGCGGCCCTGTTGAAGGCGTAGAAATCGCACAAGAAGTGAACCCTACGTTTGAAGACAGTATGTTGCCCGCGCACGTGAATACGGCTGGCTACGACTTCTATAACTGCAAGAGCTTCGACCCGTTCATCGCAATTTTGAACAGCGAAGAAAGAAATCAATTTACCGAAATCTTTATCTTGAGATACAAGGGCGTTATGCCCGAACTCCCCGACTACGTTGTAGGCGGCGACAATAAAGAATTCTTCCGCAAGATGTTCATCTATCTCGGTCAATACAGAGACAGAGTTCCCGATAGCTTGCTTGCGAAAATGTATCAATTTGCTATCAAATTGTCCTAACAATCTCATTAAAATACAAAGAACCGACTGCTTGGTCGGTTCTTTTTTATATTCGTTTTAAGAATAAATAAAAATCCTATCCGCTTTTTTGGATAGGATTTTTCATTCTTTATCAATACGAATACGCACGATAATACCGCTTTCTTGGCTGCCAGTGCGCTCTTCGCAAATGGCGTCTATCAAATACAAGCCCCTGCCGTGTTCGGCATATACGCTCGCTTTTTGGCTATACTTGGGGGGGATAAACGCTTGCGCGGAATGTACGCGAATTTGGATATGGCCGTCTTGAAAATCGGCGTACAGCGTCCCTTCGCCCGTGCCGTGCCGTAATACGTTGCTCAAAAGCTCGGTCGCGACAAGCTTGCTGTCAAACACCTTTTCTTCGGATACGTTGCGCTCGGTTAAAAGCCGACAAAGCTCGTCAATCGCCTGTCGCATCGATTCGTAATTTTTAATTTCAAAAAACACAACGCACCTCCTTTCCGTTTTTACTATTCCAAGTTTTGCAAAATACAGCGACTTGATTATAAATTGTCCTGCAACCGCTCTTTTAATTTGAATAAAATTTTTCGTTCCATACGCGATACGAACATTTGGGAAACACCCAAACGGCGCGCGGTTTCGCTTTGCGAATATTCGTCCACGTAGCGATACTGTACCAGCGCGCGCTCAATATCGGTAAAATCGCGCATTGCCGTTTTCAACGCTTCCTTGGTTTCAAACGCGTCGTATTTATCTTCGCCGCTTGCAAGCAACGCATATAACGATTTTTCCTTTTCATCGTCTCCCGCCATACCGTCCAGCGACACCATGCCGCCGATTTCCAACGCTTTTACTACGTCTTCTTCGTCAATGCCAAGATTATGCGCAATCGTTTTCACACTCGGTTTTTCGCCCGTTTTAGAAAGAAAATCCTCGGAATATTTTTTAACGGACATAGAAATTTCGCTCAACCTTCTCGGAAGCTTAACCGCGCGGGATTTATCGCGGAAATAGTTTTTAATTTCGCCCGCAATCGTAGGGGTAATAAAGGTGGAAAATTGCATACCAAGCGACGGGTCGAAGCGGTCGATTCCGCGCAAAAGCGCAAGCGCGGCGACTTGTTTCAAGTCGTCGTATTCAACGCCGCGCCCCACAAATTTCTTTGCGAGAATGTCCGCTATGTAGAGATATTTTTCGGCAATTTTATTGCGAAGCGCAATATCGCCGCTCTCTTTGTATTGCTTGAACAACTCGTCCATTCCCCGTCCTTTTAACCTTCAAAAACGATACTTTGTATTTTGCCTTGCTGATTGCTTGTAAATTCTACTTTGCCCAGCAAAGCCGACAAAAGCGCCTTGGAAATTTCGTCTTCAAACGATTCTTCCGCCTGTTGCAAACAGTCTTTACCGCAAATGTTCGCGGCAAGCGTTTCCGCAACCGTAAAACAAATACTGGCGCGGGTATAACCGTTTCTTTTTAAGATGAGTAAGCTTTCCGTCACGCACACCTTATAATCTTCCGTCGCGTCCACGTCGAAGCCGGCAAGCGCGCAAAGTCCGCCCGTCGTCAAGCGTACCGTAGTGAGATATTCGCCCGTTAAGGGTAATTCGATGAAAAAGTTTTCCATTTACGCAATCTCCATAATGGTATTGAGCGAGCAAATCAAAAAGAGCTTTTTAATTTTGGGCTGCAAAGAAAATAAGCGGACGGTATGCCCGTTGGCTTGCACCGTTTTTAAGATTTTAACAAACGTGCCCAGCGTGGTGCTGTCGATAAATTGCAAATCTTCGCAATCGAATGCGATATTTTTCGGCGCTGCGTCGTACGCTTGCAATACTTCGCTTAAAAATGCTTCCGCATTCCCCAAATCGATATCGCCGCTCAACGCGATGGTCAGCTCTTCCCCTTCCGTTTGTATCATTTTTACTTGTTCCATAACCGTTTTCTCCTTTTGGATAGTTATTTATAACGCAAATCTTCCGCTTTTCAAACGCTTTGCGCGTATTTTATAAAGCGAAAGGAAAAATATTGCAAAGCAGCCCGACGAGAACGGGTACAAAATAGCACACACCCAGCAGCGTTAAATTACGCTTCCATTGACGGGTGTTTTTCAAAAGCACGACAAAGCCCATTCCTGCGTTGGCGCAAAGTCCTGCTAAAAACGAGCCGAACATAATCCCACCGCTTAAAAACGTTTCCGTAATCACCACGCTGGACGCACAGTTGGGTATCAGCCCGATCGCGCAAGTAATCAGCGGTTGTAAAAAGCGGTTTTTATGCATAAACGCCATAAACGCGTCTTCGCCGACAGAATGAATAATCGCCGTCAGCGCAAAATTCACCGCAAGGATAAATCCCGCTACGCGCAAAGCGTGTAAAAGCGGATAGAGTAAATACGTTTGCAATTTACCGTTATTTCCGTGCGATTTTCCACACGAGCAAACGACGTCGATTTCCTTTTCTTCTTGATAGCGCGAAAGAAAAATATCCTTCACGTTTTTAGGCGCATTTTGATCGGTTTTTGGCATTTCAACGCATACCTGCCCCCGTCCTGTGACGCGCATAAGCAAGTCGGCAGCGTACCCAACCGCGATACCGATAAGCATTTTACAAAGCAAGGTCGGCAACACCCAAACTGCGCCCGCGCCCGACGATACGAGCACGATAAACGCTTCGTCGCTGGTCGCGAAAAAGATAGCAAGCAGCGTACCGACGGTGACGTATTTCTTTTCATAGAATTTTGCCGCCATTACCGAAAAACCGCATTGCGGAATGAGTCCCGTCGCCGCGCCGAATATCGGTCCGAGCTTACCACCGAATTTATCCGCGTTTTTTAGTGCGGTTTTATTTTCTAAAAGCTGCATCACGATATACATAACGACCAGCCACGGCAAAAGCGGCAGCGTGTCTAAAATCGCGTGCGATACAATTTCAAAAAACTCTTCCATTCGCGTTTATCCTTACTTATTTTCCGCCTTTTCCTTGACCGCGCTTTGCACCGTTTTGAGTGTAGCCGCCAACGGAATAGACGCTTTCGCCGTCAACGTTAAATCGGCAAAATTGCCCAAACGGTATTGTGTGACGCCTTCCGCCGCAATCATCGCCGCATTGTCCGTGCAATAGCGTTTTTCGGGCAATACAAGCTTTAAGCCGTGCTTTTTGCATTCGTTTGCAAGCGCCGTGCGCAAATACCCATTCGCCGCAACGCCGCCGCCGACCGTGACGGTATCCACGCCCTTTTCCATCGCCGCCGCGACCGTCTTTTCCACGAGTACGTCCACCGCCGCGCATTGAAAGGACGCCGCTACGTCTGCTTTGGAATACGCTTCGCCGCGCTGTTCCATCGTATGGCAGTAATTGATAACCGCCGTTTTTAAGCCGCTATACGAAAAATTATATCCGCCCCCGCCTTTGAGCATTTTGGGCATAGGAATTATCGCTTTGCCATCGTTTGCACAACGCTCGATATGCGGACCGCCGGGATATTTTAAGCCAAGCACGCGCGCTACTTTATCAAACGCTTCGCCTACCGCGTCGTCTAACGTCGCGCCTAAAATTTCAAACTCCGCCAAGCTTTTGGTATGCAGAATAGCGGTATGTCCGCCGCTTGCCAGCAACGTGACGAACGGGGGTTGCAGGGTTGGCTCGTCCAAATACGCCGCCGCCAAATGTCCGCGGATATGGTTTACGGCAATCAACGGTTTCCTCAAAGCGTACGCAAACGCCTTGGCAAACGATACCCCTACGAGCAATGCGCCCAAAAGCCCTGCACCGTACGTGACTGCTACCGCGTCGATGTCTTGATAGGTAATGCCTGCATTTTTAATAGCGCGATCCACCACCGCCGCAATCGCGTCGGTATGCGCTCTGGACGCAATTTCAGGCACTACGCCCCCGTAAAGGGCTTGAATATCCGCAGACGAAGCAATTTCATCGGATAAAATTTTCCGCCCGCAAACGACCGCCGCCGCCGTTTCATCGCAGGACGATTCGATACCTAAAATAATGGGGTTTTGTTTGTTGATATCTACTTTCATAGCTTTTTCCGTGTAGAAAGAAAAAGTGGCAAACCGCCACTTATTCTTTACGATTTTTTCAAATAATCAATAACGAACCCGTGGATATCCCCGTCCATAACCGATTGAATATCCCCTTTTTCAAAGCCCGTTCTATGGTCTTTGGCGAGCGTGTAGGGGCAGAATACGTACGAGCGGATTTGCGCGCCCCATTCGATTTTTTTCACGTCCCCTTTCATCGCCGCCGCTTCCGCTTGGCGTTGTTCGATTTTCTTTTCCAACAGCTTGGATTTGAGCATTTGGAAGCACATTGCCTTGTTTTGCAGCTGCGAGCGTTCGTTTTGGCATTGTACCACGATACCCGTAGGGAAGTGCGTAATACGTACCGCCGAAGCGACCTTGTTTACGTTTTGTCCGCCTGCCCCGCCCGAGTGATAAATGTCGATACGAATATCGTCGTCGTCAATTTCCACTTCGTCGTCTTCTTCTACTTCGGGCATAACTTCGAGCGAGCAGAACGACGTTTGACGGCGTCTGTTTGCGTCAAGGGGCGAAATGCGTACAAGACGGGGTACGCCCATTTCCGCTTTCAAAGACCCATAAGCATTTTCGCCTTCCACTCTAAAATCCACACTCTTAAAGCCAGCGCCATCGCCCGCTTCGCGGTCAAGCTCATACACCTTAAACCCGCGTTTTTCGCAATAGCGGCAGTACATACGGTACAGCATTTGACACCAGTCGCAAGCTTCCGTACCGCCTGCGCCCGCGTGGAGCGTGAGCATCGCGTTATGGTTATCGTACGGGCCTT
>JAZRIK010000098.1:0-20579 GCA_045645245.1 Candidatus Scatosoma sp.
CACTTGGGTACTTCTGCATAGCTCAATAAACCATTCGATTTTTCAAAGCCATACTACTATAGCATATTTTTCTTGCATTGTCAAAGCATTTTGCCGTAAAAAACAAAATTTCTTTGCGTTTTTTATACTTTTTTCAAATTCGTATGAAAACAAGTATGTGAAAAAATAATGAAATTTTTGTCATATTTTTTCTATTTTTTGCTTCCATTATATATGCTATATATGACATTTTTACCCACGCAATGAAAAAAATGAAAAATTTGAACTGAAATACTTGACCTTCCCTTACAAAAGGTTTATAATGTATTTTGATAATAAATGAAAGTTTTTTTGAGGTATTGTATGAAAGTAATTATCACCGAAAATTATGATGAAATGAGCAAAAAAGCAGCCGAAATTTTAATCGATCTCGTTAAGAAAAATCCTAACGCGATTTTAGGTCTTGCAACCGGTTCCAGCCCCATCGGAACGTATAAAAATATGATCAAAGACCATAAAGAAAACGGCACTTCTTACAAAAACGTGAAAACGGTTAACTTGGACGAATACGTCGGCTTGACCGCTGACCACGACCAAAGCTACGCTTACTTTATGCGCAGCAATTTATTCGACCATATCGACGTGGATTTGGCAAACACCAACCTGCCCAGCGGCAGTGCACCCTGTGCGCAAGCGGAATGCGACCGCTATAACGCACTTTTAGAAAATTACACCCAAGACGTGCAAGTACTCGGGCTTGGCTCAAACGGCCACATCGGTTTCAACGAACCGGGCACTCCGTTCGATTCCGTCACCCATTTGGTTGACCTTACGGAAAGCACCATCAAGGACAATTCCCGCTTGTTTAAGTCGATTGACGAAGTTCCCCGTCAAGCCCTTTCGATGGGTATCAAAAATATTATGCAAGCTAAATCGATTTTGATGGTCGTTTCGGGCAAAAACAAAGCGGAAGCGGTAAAGGGAATGGTAAAAGGCGAAGTGACGCCCAACTTGCCTGCATCCGTTTTACAGCTCCACCCCTTCGTGACGATTGTTTGTGACAAAGACGCAGCGTCCTTATTATAAAAACTGTACTCCGCAGTAGCAACTACTGCGGAGTTTTTATTTACTAATAAAATCGCCGTATAAAAGCACCTACCCAAATTTGGATAGGTGCTTATTTTGCATTTTTTAAGCGATAAAACGCCTTTTATATATAGAAAAGAATTATTCTTCAACGGGTGCTTTCACCGTTTCAACTTTGAGTTCGTTATTCCCCAAATCAATCTTCAAAACGTCGCCTTCTTCGTAAGCGTGTACGCGGATATTTCTCGCGATAAGCGTTTCCAAAGCACTTTGTAATTGCTCTTTTGCTTTTCTTGCTCTACGGCGCGCCCAGAAGCCCGTCTTTTTCTTTTTCGCCGCTTTCACGCGCGTTTCATAGTCTTTCGCTACGATATAATTTGCCGCGCTTTCCGAGAGCGTAAGATGAATTTGTTTTTCCTTAACGGGAACTTCTTTTACGATTCTCGTACCCGTGCGCATACGGAGCAACGTGTTGCAAACGGGACACATATAAGCCGCTTTGCTGCTCTTCATCGTCAACGAAGCGCCGCACTTATGGCAATTTACAATAAATTCGCTTTGGCGCACCACTTCTACGGGAACAGCGTCCATAACAGGCACTGCTTGTGCGTTTACTTGCTCTTTCTTTTTCATAATTCTTTCCTTCCTTTACCGTTTTTCAAAGTTTACAATTCGCGCTCGAATACAATATCAAGCACTATAAAAACTATACCTACTCTATTGTATAACTATTTACGCATTTTGTCAAGACATTTTTCCAAATATATTGTCATTCAAACGAAAAAATAATCAACTTTTTTTAATTTTTAGCGTGAAATAGCAAAAGGACTTCGTATAGAAGCCCTTTTTTTCGATGATATTATACGTTCTTTAAGATAAAGTGCAAATCGGTCGTGGCGTACGGGTCTTTATGCTCGTTCTTTTCCAGCAACGCCTGCGCCGTTTGACGAATAAACGCTGCGTCGATTGCCTTGGGCGCGCCAAACACGCGCACACCGTTTTCATAGAGTAGTTTTTGGCAAATATTTTCTTCCAAAGCCACTCCGCGGAATTTCGTATCAATATACAAATGCTCGGTATCCGTCTGTAAAAATTGACGAACGAAGTTTGTGCGGCGTTTGAAATTCTCTTCCCATTTCTCGTCTTTGGGGAATGCGTAAAAATCGCTGCCGTAAACAATTCTATCTTGGTATTGCACAAAAAAGTCGTGCCACTCATCCCAGTTTTTTGCCATATTAAAATATTGCTCGCCGCCGGGCGTCATATCCAAAAGCGTATTTTCGTGCTCGTCCAGCCACCTGCGCGCTTGGTTAATGTCGTAGGTCAAAAAACCAAAATGCGCCAACATTAATTTTAGACGCGGGTGCTTACGCATAATTTCGTCCACTTCCGCGTGCAGCTGTGCTTTCGTGGGGAAAGTATGGTCGCAATATCTGCCTACGCTACGCGCATATTCACTCACGGACATCGGATCCCAGTTTTCCGCAGGATTTGCGATATGCATAGTAATAGGAATTCCGTTTTCTTCTAAAAACGAATAATACGGGTCATACACTTCGTCGCAAAGAGCCAGCTTCATTGCTTTCCGCATCGACGGATAGCCTTCCAGCATTTTCATACCGTCGTAGCCCGCCGCCGCATACGTTTCCGCCTGTTTCAAAAGGTTTGCCGCGTACTTCTTCTTATCCGTTTCTCCCAAAGGGTGTTCCAACCCCGCAAAGCAATAAGCATTCGGCGAAAAAGCACGCTTTAAGTATAACCCTTTCAAGTTTTGCATATCGTCAAACGCCACGTCCAAACCGTATTCGGTCGCGTGATGCGGTAAAGCCATAAACGCATACTTTACCGTATCCGTCGCCGCGAATTCTTCACGAAAAATTTCTATCGTTTCTTCCAAAGGAATTTCAAACGAATAATGCACGTGTCCGTCGAAAAGCTTAGACATACGATTCTCCTTATTGATAATACGTTTCCCCTTGAATAAACATCAAAGTAAAGCAGGAAGACCAGTGGAAATCCACAATCGCGTGCACGTGTTTTCTCCAATCGGGCGGAGTAGTCGGTTTGCCCTTTCTATGGCATTCATAAGGCGCAACCTTATCTTCGGGATCATAGAATTCGAAGATAGAGCCGGCTTTTTTATACCATTTTTCCACCATATTCAAAAGCTTTTGTTCCCATTCTTTTACAAGGTCGGTATAACCGTAGCGAGTCAAGCCCTTCATACAGAAATAGTTCATATTCATCCAAACGCCGCCGCGCCACATTTCCGTCGAATACATCGGATGGTTTTTCGCAACGGTCGGAATCGGGTTGGGCGTCCACAACAGGTTGGGGTCGGTAAGCACTTTTACCATTCTTTCCGCCTGTTCTTTGGACGGAATCCCTGCAATCATCGGGAAGAAGCTTGCAGGCGTAAGCACTTTGGTAAATTTACCGCTATCTACAAGTCGGTCATAATATACGCCGTCTTCTTCATCCCAAAGCAGTTCGTTAATTTTATCTTTCAAGCTTTGATATACTTGCATCCATTCGCTTGCCTTTTCTTCGTTGCCAAGCTCACGATAAATTTTCGCAAGATGCTCCGCGTCGTGCGCTTCAAACGCCGAGAAATCCATTGCGTCCGTTTCTTCGTCAAATTCAAATCTAGGCGAGTTGTCTTGTCCCGATTCCCCGCTCTTGCATTCGGTATATTCCGGTTCGGTCAACCATTCTAAAAGTCCGTTTTTGTTTTGGTCGCGATTTTGCAAATCCCATTTCAAATACGCGTCGAGCTTATCCACTACTTCTTCCAAAAACGCCTTATCGCCTGTCTTTTTATATACTTCCCAAGCGCCCCAAGCCAAAACCTGCGGTTGCGTTTCCTGCGAGCGTCCGTCGGGATACATCATCGCGGGCACAAACCCGTCTTCGCGTTGCATAGACAGCACCGAACGAATACAGTCCTTCGCCATTTCCTTGTTGTATGTCGCAAACGCGAGTGCGTGGAAAACGGAGTCCCAAAGCCACATTTGTCTGTGGGGAACTCTATCCGGCGTCGTCCACATACAGGGAATTTTGCCTTCGGGCGTATGTACGTTTACTTTATTGACGGACAATGCCTTATAATACATTCTCTCATACTTTTTATTTCTACACTTGGGCAATTTTTTGAAATAATCATAGCGCGATTTCTTCAAAGCGTCTAAATCTACGCCCAAGCCTTCGTTTGCGCCGTTTCGTGCAAAGCAATACGCCGCAGGCGAGTGGCAGATCGCAAAGCGTACCATACCGTCCTGCATTTCTTGCGTGCAAACTGCGATTGCGTCCGTGTTATTAAAATAAATATCCGCGTCGCTTCTCTTGATGCATTCCCACTTCTTTTCCGTCGTAATTTGCGGTTTCATCGGCGCCTTACCAACGATGGTGTTCGCGTCGGCAAACAGCACGAGCACTTCGCCGTCCTGCGTTTTCGCGTCAATCATATCGCCCGTAATTGCGTTAAATTTCACTCTGCCTTTTACCGGGAAAAATACTTTTACCCATTCGCGCAGTTCAAAACGAATACCGATTTTTTTCGCGGTAAGCGTACCCACAAAATCGTTAAAATAGTAGTTTCTGCCATCCAAGCCCGAATAGCCGAACAGCTGTCAATAACCCCAAATGTTGTGCAATTTCATAATTATTCTCTCCAAATATTTATTAGCGCCGTTTTACGGCGTTTTCAAAACCCTATTTTATGCAATAAAAAAGAAACGAAGTGAAAGCGGTCCATTCAAACCGCCGCGCTTTCTATCAATAAAGAAAGCGTTTCACTTCGTTCGTCTTTTTAATTTACATACGCCGTCCTAACCTTGTCGTTAGTGATTAAATCCCGTTTTTCTCGATTCGAGATACTTGTCGTAGTAAGGAAGATATTCTTTCGTGTTTTCGAGCATTCTGTCGAAAAGTTCACGCGCTTTATCATAAGGCAAGCATACGTTCGGGTTATTAAAGAACGCCACAAACGCCTTTTCATAATCGCCGTCAAGCGCCGCATCTACTACGATTTCTTGTTCTTCAATCAAACGCATCATCAGCGCGTTCAACGCTTCGGGCACGTTGCCTGCATACAACGGTCTTACGCTATCACCCGAGAAGAATGCGTTGGTTTCCACCACTGCACCGAGCGGGTTGTTGGGAATTTGACCGTAGTTGGGCATATTGATATTCGTCACGAAATCGCCAAGGCCGCAAAGCGCTTTAATTTGACGTACCGTTTCTTCGCCCGTGTTATACAGCTTGAATTCTTCGCCGTTTGCGTATCTTTCCGCCTTGTCCATTCTTTGTTTTTGTTCAATTTTTCTCCAAGCAACGGTCGTAAGCGAGAAGCCGTACTTATCCACCATTTCTTTGCTGCCCAAGAACCAGTTGCCGGGGCAGAATTCCGCAAGGTGTCTATCCCCCGCAGCCGCAATCGCGCCATAACGCTTGAAGAGTGTAAATTTCACGAGCTCGCGCGTCACGTACGCACCGTTTGCCCAGTGCTGCGCTTCGCGGGTAGGTTCAAGCCCGTCGGGATGTTCATTTATGTACTCGTTGTAAAGGGGAATTAAATCCATTCCCTTATATTTTGCTTCCGTTAAGAAGGTAAAGTGGTTTACACCGATTACGTTTACGCGAATATCATCGCGCGACGCTTCGATATCGAATTTTTCCTTCAGAATTTTCGCAAGCAGCTTTTGCGTACCAAATACTTCGTGGCAGCAACCGATTGCTTTAATTTCGGGGAATACCTTATAAAGCGTTTTCGTGATCATCGTCATCGGGTTGGTAAAGTTGATAACCCACGCGTTCGGGCAATAATCACGGACGCCTTCTGCAAATTCGCGAATCATAGGCAACGTTCTAAGCGCGCGTACGATACCGCCAGGCCCCGTCGAGTCGCCAACGGGTTGATAAATACCATATTCTTCAGGCAAATGCACGTCCGAAGCCATTTCGTCAAACGTACCGGGCAAAATGGAAATAACGACGAAATCCGCGTTCACAAGCGCATCTTTCATTTCTTTCACCGCTACGTAATTCCATTTACCGGGACAATCTTCACGCGCGGAGAGTGCGTTGCCGATTTTTTCATTTTTTTGTGCGCCATCCCAATCGATGTCGTAAAGATAGATACTACCGCCGATTTCGCCGTCGGTAGCCAAGTCGTTCATCAAATTGTGCGCCCAAGCTCTCGACGCACCGCCAATGTAAGCAATTTTTAAGTTTTTTACGTCCTTAACCATAAAAATACTTCCTTCCTTCTTCCTTTTATATTTTGGGGAATACCCCTTATTTTTGCGTGTTAAAATAATCGAGCAAGACAAATACGCACACACGGCAACGCTTGGCTGCTTGCACGTCTTTACAACGTTCATCGCATACCTGGTGCCTTCTTTTACGCATTATTTGTCTAAAAAATAGTTGTAAATAATTTTTGCCCTGCGCATACGGAGTAAAACCGTATGCGCAAGGCGAGTATTATTTTTGCTTAGCCCTTCAAGCCGCCAACCGACATATTTTGCAAAATCAAGTTTTGGCTTGCCGCATACAAACAAATCATAGGCAACGCCGACCAAATTGCAGCTGCAAAGTAGGTAGGACGTTGACCGTCGATAAGATATACACCCGTTCCATTGTAATCGAGCATATACATACCGTAAGCAAGCGTAGGATAATGGCGCAAATAAATCATCGAGATAGAGTAGTTATTCCAAATATTCATCGCCGCCGTAATGGCGTTTGCCAAAACCACCGGCCACACTTGGGGCATAATGACGTTGAACATAACGTAAGCGTTGCTCGCACCGTCGATTTTCGCCGCTTCCGAATACGACTTGGAAACCCCCTTCAATACACCGTAGAAGATGATGAAGGTAAAGTCGAACGCAGAAAGCCACGAAAGCCAGATCAAGTAGGGATTGTTGATCATATTCAAGTCCATTCTCAGCTTATAGCCAGCCGCTCCCGTACCCATAATAGGAATGGTTTGCGTTAAAATAACCAACCAATACAAAAATTCGGAACCGGGGAAACGGAATTTGGACAAGGCATACGCAAAGATAAAGCTTGCAAACAGCTCTGCCAGCGTATTGACCACCAAAATCCAAAGGGTGTTGCCAAGCAACGACCAATAGCCGTAGGGCGCGTAATCAACCTGATCTTCAAATGCTGTGAACGGTTTCAATAAATTTTCAAAATGCCATTCGGTAGGCAAAGCTACCATCGATTCGCCGTATTCCGTAGGTGTCTTAAAGGCATTCATAATTGCCATATACACGGGGTACATATTGAAAATTGCGTTTGCCATAAATAAAATGGTAAAGGCGATAATTGTAATTTTTACCCCAGTAGAGGAGTTTTTCATTCTTAAAGTCTTCATATCACTCCCCCTTAACTTTCAATGGTGTCGCACAAGCGTTCAAGACCCCATCTGCCAAATACGCAAATCGGGAACGTGAAGAGCGTCAATACCAAACCGAATGCGGACGGATAACCGTAGTCATTACTATTGCCCGCTGCAATTTGTTGTTGCATCCAGAACATTTCAAACCCGATGGTGGAAGTATCGTGCGCACCTTCGGTATAAAGGAATACGCCGCAGTCTGCCGTAAAGAAGCTTGCCAGCGAAAATACCATCGTCGTAGTAATGGTAGGCCATACGCCGGGGATTGCAATGGTGATGAACTGTCTCCAAAAACCCGCGCCGTCCAAATCGCACGATTCAAACAATTCGTCGCCGATACGCGAATACGCACCCGTCATAATCGGGCTGTTGGATACCATCGAGCCAAAGAATAAAATAACAATCAGCGTCGGGAATGCCGTCACTGGATCACCAAGTAAGCCATCTTGCATAAAATCCAGTGTGGGATCAACCCCCAAATTCTCCAATAACTGTATAACTGGTCCAGGCCCCACGGCACCAACCGTTTCTTTCATAATAAGCGACCAAATAATACTACCCATCAAGGTCGGGATAACTTCCGTCATACGATACAGCCAGTGTCCCCTGATTTTACAGGTTAATACGTACACGGTAATTAAGCCGAGCGGATAACAAAAGAGCTTTGAGAAGAACCAGATAAACAGCGAACGCTTTAACGATTCCGCCATAACGAAGTTGCCGTATGCCCCCGTTTCCCCTTTCATCAACGAAGCGAAAACCATCTTAAAGTTGTCAAAAGAGAATACTTCATTGTATGTAAATGCCATCGCAATCGACGAAAAGTTTACGTACAACCAAAACACCAAGAAATGCGCCACGGGAATTACACATAAAGCGTAAGCAAACGGGAAATCCAGTTTCTCAAACTTACTGTATAAATTAAATTTTTTCTTTTGATAGATAGGTTGCGCGGCAACGTCGGCAGAGCCGACGTTTTCCGCAATCATATCCATTTCTTGATTTTCAACCATAAATCATTTTACCTTCTATGATTTTTCTAATTATTCAATGGTGATACCGCGATCCGTGTAAATTTGGGTATACCTCGCAATCGCCGCTTGCTTATTTGCTTCCCAAGTTGCAATGTTTGCTTTCATATGGTCTGCTTCTTCTTTTTGAAGCGCCACAGCAAGTTCGCGATAAACTGCCGTGGTGTTCGTCGCGTGGCGACCGCCCTTGCCGTCATAAATACTCTTTGCGTCGGCACGGCCTACGATAACGGACGTAATGTGACTGTTTTTCAAGAAGTTGCCGCTTTGACCAAGCACGTATCTATAACCGGTTGACTTATTCGCTGCAGGGCTTGCATATTTGTGCACTGCAATCTTGGAAGCGTCTTTAACAAATCTATAGTTGCTATACGTGTTTTCTTCTTGCATATACGCAGACGTTGCGTTTGCGCTTTCCGCCATTACTCTTGCCGCGTCGTCACTTGCCATAAAGCGAATGAACGTTTCGCAAATTTCTTTCTTAACGCCCGATACGCCTTCCGTGATAAGCAAGGTACTGCCGCTCGTCATACGGTCGGAGTAAACACCGCGTGCACGGCGAATATCTTTTACGTCATCTTCCGTCACTTCGGTAGCAAAGCGATCGCTCATATCCGCTGCGATTGCCGCCGCGTCGTCCATCTTCGTCACGTCATCTACTTGGTCGATGGCATAACGGAGCATTTCTTCTCTCTTCGCTTCGTCCGAAACAGTATCCGCCCAAAGCTTATCCGCAATTGCAGAAATTACGGGATAGTTCATAAACGTAATCTTATCCAAGTCGTCTTTATAGCCGATTGCCATATCGTTGAGATACCAGCTACCGTTGCACATAAACACTGCGCCTTGCTTCGATTTCATAATTTGCGCTTGAGCTTGGTCGAGCGATTGCGATGCCGTACCGCGTGCCGCTAAGTTACTATCGAACGCTTGCGCCAAAACGGTAAGTACTTCCAAAGCCATATCGCTTTCTACCGTTTTTGCAACGTCGCCTTGGAACCAGTCATAGCCCGTTTCAGTGGTGGTTTGCCAACTGATCCACTCGGAATATTGTTGAGCATCGTATTGTGCGAGCAGCGTCGTAGCCCAGTCGATTGTGTACCAAACCTTGGTACCGGGGGTATAAGTGAAGGGCGCCAATTTGCTCTTTATCGTGTTATCATATACCTTTTCGCCTTCTTGATTGTAGCCGGTATAAATGGTATCCCAAACTTCAAAAAGCTCATCCGTCGTTCTGGGAAGCTCGGTAATACCGTAGAAACCAAGCTTGTTAAGGTTTACAACCAAACCGCCCGTTTGTGCCATATAAGGAAGGGTGTAGCATTTGCCGTAAATATCGTAGGAACCTTCGTCAATACCTTTTACAACCTTTTCTCTTAACGTTTTATCTTCTTCTTGACCGTCAAAGCCGATTGCTTTTTTATCCCAAAGATGCCCAATTTCTTCAGCAAGGACACCGAAGGTCTCATATTCTGCATGTTCTTGACCAAGAGACGCCGACGTTAAATCGCCGGTGATGTACATATCGATTGCCGTATTTTCATAGCCCTGATACAATTCGTTGGTCACAACGCTACCGCGGATATCCGCCGTGGGCTTCAACACGTTTACTTTCCAGTTCTCTGTTGCATACGCCGTTTCAAACTTTTCTACCAATTCGTTGATCCAGTTTTCACCCCAGCTTGCTTTTAATGCTCTAACGTTGATCGTCAAAGGGTCACTCGACGTCCCATCGTCCACTTGACAGCCCGCAAACGCAGAAACCGACATCAGTCCAGCGCACGCTAAAGCCATTGCTCTTTGCCACTTCTTCATTTTCTGTCCTCCGTTATGATGAATTTATTTTTATCGCATCGCGTCTTTCGGCATATTACGCAATGCGACATTATGACATATAATAATTTTATCATAATCGTTTTTAATTGTCAATACCTATTTAAATTTATTCTCTACTTTTTCGCCCTTTTTTAGGTGAAAGTTTTGTGAAAACCGTGACAGATGTATAAAATGTTAACTTTGAATGTTTGTTTCGAACATTTTAACATAAAAAAAGGTTGTTAATGTACAAAATTAACAACAAAACAAACAACCCTATTTTCGCGCTTGAAAGATAGTGATATATAAATAAGGTACGCGCACGCGCGCATATAATTAGTATTGAAATGCAAGCAAACAACCGCGCAGGGCGTTTTTCCTACTCACCTTACGCGGTTGTATCGTTTGTATCTTTAATCAATGGGCAAATACTTACGACAGCCCGAGCTTGGAACGAATTTCGTTCATTTCTTCAATTTGCGCGTCCGAAACGTCGTTTGCGCATTGAATTTCGCTGATGATTCGTTTGGTTTTACCGCCAAACACCGCTTTCCCCGCGCGTACCAGCCAGTAAAAGGGTAATAAGAACGGAAGTTTTTTCAAAATGGGATACGTCGCCGCCATTACCTTATACGGCATAAAAAACCGCTTGAATACGTAAGCAACCGAGCTTTTCGATTTGGTTTTGCTTACCGTCGCGTGATTTGCTTGATTCCCGTAAACCCCGCCGCTGTAAATGTATTTGAGCACCAAATCGGCAAACTCCCCTTGCGCGTTTTGCGTGAAGCACTGGTTGGCAATTTTACTCATCTGCGCGGCAAAGGTATAAATGCCCGCCTTCTTCAAAAGCGTTTCCGCACAGGAATAGTGCGCCCCCATCTTTTGCTCCATTACCCAAATATCAAGCAGCGCGCGAATGCCGCAACCGCCCGCAAGGAAATGATACGCCATGTGCGCGTACATATGAAAAACGAAAAATTTTTTTTGAAAATCGAATCGGCTGCCCGTTGACGGCGTTGCGTACGCCCAAGCGTCTTTGAGCACCGAGTCTAAATTATCCATATTTTCTAAAATGTTAAAGTGCAGCTCCAAGTGGATTTTATTCGGCGAATACAACGACACGTCGTGATAATCACGCTTGCCCACCGCGTATCCCTTTTCTTGCAAGCACTTGATTGCGTCTTTTAATTGCTTTTCTTGGATAAGAATGTCAATATCGCAGCTTGTACGCATACTCTCATAGGGATAGTATGCGCGAATGACTGCGCCTTTGAGCGGCACGTACGCAATCTGCGCCTGTTCAAACGCTTGGCAAATTTCTTCCAGCGCCGCTTTCATTTGCTCGTGGCGATACACGGACAGCAATTCTTCGCGTTGCAGCTTTTGCGCAAGCTCATTATCCGCTTGTATTTGATTTTGATAAACAAAATGCGAAACTACGTGCGCCAAATCGTGCTTTTTCGCCAAACGGTAAACAGCCGCTATCGTTTGAGCCGTCATTTTTTCTTTCAGCGCCGCGTCCGCCGCCCGTTCGTTGACGGTGGCGTGCAAAATTTCTATCAATACGCGTTGGATTGCCTTTTCATCCATCTTGCTACTACCCTTCCTTACTTTCTCCAAACCATTTTATTCACTACACCCGTGTAAGATTGAATAATTTTCACGACCTTGGTCGAAACGTTTTCTTCTACGTAATCGGGTACAGGAATACCGTGTGCGCCGTCTTGCGTGAGTTCGACCGCCGTTTCCACCGCTTGCAACAAGCTCTTTTCATCAATTCCCGCCAAAATAAAGCACGCTTTATCGAGTGCTTCGGGGCGTTCGGTACTCGTACGAATACATACGGCAGGGAACGGCTTGCCAACGCTCGTAAAGAACGAACTCTCTTCGGGCAAAGTACCGCTGTCCGACACCACCGCAAACGCGTTCATTTGCAGGTTGTTATAATCGTGGAAACCGAGCGGCTCGTTGCGAATAACCCGCTTATCCAGCACAAATCCGCTCTTTTCCAAGCGGTTTCTGCTTCTGGGGTGGCAGGAATAGAGTATCGGCATATCGTACTTTTCCGCGAGCTTATTAACTGCCGTAAACAAGCTGATAAAATTCTTTTCCGTGTCGATATTTTCTTCTCTGTGCGCGGAAAGCAGAATGTACTTTTTCGGCTGTAAGCCCAAACGGGTTAAAACGTCGCTCTCTTCAATTTTTTCCAAGTTTTGATGCAATACCTCCGCCATCGGCGATCCCGTCACGTACGTACGCTCTTTGGGAAGTCCGCATTCGTGTAAGTATTTGCGCGCGTGCTCGCTGTACGCCAAATTCACGTCGGAAATAATATCCACGATACGGCGGTTGGTTTCTTCGGGCAAGCACTCGTCCTTGCAGCGATTCCCCGCTTCCATATGGAAAATGGGAATATGCAACCGCTTTGCCGCAATCGCGGATAAACAGGAGTTGGTATCCCCCAAAATCAACAGCGCGTCCGGTTGAATTTGGTTCATAAGCTTGTACGAGCAGTTGATAATATTGCCCACGGTCGCGCCCAAATCGTCGCCCACCGCGTCCATATACACTTCGGGGTCGGCAAGCTGTAAGTCCTTGAAAAACACGCCGTTCAAGTTATAATCGTAGTTTTGCCCCGTATGCGCAAGCACTACGTCGAAATATTGACGGCACTTGTTGATGACCGCCGCCAAACGAATAATTTCCGGCCGCGTGCCTACGATGATGAGCAGCTTCAACTTTCCGTTGTTTTGAAATTTTACGTCGCTATAATCTAATTTGATATTCGTTTCCATTATTCTACCACCTCAAAAAACGTATCCGGTTTATTTGGATCAAATTGCTCGTTCGCCCACATCACCGTCACCAAATTTTCCGTATCCGAAAGATTGATAATGTTATGCGTATAACCCGGCAACATATGCACCGCTTGAATTTTTTCCCCGCTCACTTCAAAGTTCAACACTTCGTCCGTGCCGATTTTGCGCTGCTGAATCAATCCTTTCCCCGCAACCACGATGAAAAATTCCCATTTGGTATTGTGCCAGTGCTGACCTTTTGTGATATTCGGCTTAGAAATATTCACGCTGAATTGCCCACACTTTTCCGTTTTCAAAAGCTCGGTAAAGCTACCGCGCGCGTCTTGATTCATCTTCAAATCGAACGCAACCTTTTCCTTGGGCAAATAACTTAAATACGTCGAATAGAGTTTCTTCGCAAAGCTGTTTGACGGAATTTCAGGCATCGTAAGCGTTTCGCTTTGACTGCGGAAGGTATAAAGCAAATCAACAATTTCGCCCAGCGTGACCTTATGCGTAATCGGCGCGAAATAATACCTGCCCGTGTCGCTTGCGACAGGCGTTAACCCATCGTAATCGCAACGATGCCCCTTGCCTTCCAGCAAATCCAGCATTTCCGCAACCAAATCGTCAATGTACAAAAGCTCCAGCTCAATCGCCCTATCGTTCACCGTAATCGGCAAATCGCACGCAACGTTATTGCAAAAGGTCGCAACCGCGCTGTTATAATTCGGACGGCACCACTTCCCAAACAGGTTGGGGAAACGGTAAACGCATACCTGCCCCCCGCCTTGCCGTTCGTATTCAAAAAAGAGTTCTTCCCCCGCCTTTTTGCTTTTGCCGTACTCCCCTTCTGCATACCGCCCGATGAGCGTTGCCTGAATAGACGATGACAGCATAACGGGGCAGGTGTTTTGATACTTTTTCAAAGTATCCAGCAAAGCCGACGCAAAGCCGAAATTGCCCTGCATAAACTCTTCCTGCGTTTGCGGACGGTTCACGCCCGCAAGGTTGAACACAAAATCCGCATTTTGACAAGCATTTTCCAGCTCTTCTTTCGTGCTGTCGATGTCGTATTCGTAAATTTCTTCAATTCGTAAAGCAGGGCGCGTTCTATCCTTGCCGTCTTTTAAGTTTTTCAAAGCCGCGCAAAGGTTTTTGCCTACAAACCCTTTCGCGCCCGTCACAAGTATCTTCATAGCTTATCCTTGTTTATTCATCTCGTCTTGAATGTATTGCAAGCTTGCAATTTTCGCCTTCGTTTCTTCCAAATTCAAACGACGAGTGTTGTTGGAATTGAACTCGGTCAAGGTGCTGCGATTTACGTCGCCCTTGTTGAAATATTTATCATAATTTAAGCCGCGCTTGTCGCAAGGCACTCTGTAAAAGTTGCCCATATCCACTGCGTGCGCACATTCTTCGTTGGTAAGCAGCGTTTCGTACATTTTTTCGCCGTGACGGATACCGATTACTTTAATATTCTCTTTCTTACCGCCGAAAAGCTCGCAAACCGCTTCCGCTTGCGTTTGAATGGTACAAGCAGGCGCTTTTTGTACGAGAATATCCCCCGCTTCGCCGTGCTCGAATGCAAACAGTACAAGATCCACCGCTTCGTCCAGCGACATAATAAATCGGGTCATCGTGGGATCCGTCAGCGTAATGGGGTTGCCGTTTCTAATTTGGTCAATCCAAAGGGGAATAACCGAGCCGCGGCTGCACATTACGTTGCCGTAGCGGGTACAGCAAATTTTCGTCGTTTTGCTCGTGCGCGCCTTTGCCACGATTACTTTTTCCATCATCGCCTTGCTTGTTCCCATCGCGTTTACGGGATACGCCGCTTTGTCCGTGGAAAGACAGACCACGTTTTTAACGCCCGCTTCGATTGCCGCCGTTAAAACGTTTTCCGTACCCAGTACGTTGGTTTTTACCGCTTCGATGGGGAAAAACTCACACGAAGGCACTTGTTTGAGCGCCGCCGCGTGGAAAATGTAGTCAACGCCGTGCATTGCGTTTTTCACGGACGCGATATCGCGCACGTCGCCGATGTAAAAGCTAATTTTTTCGGCAACTTCGGGCATTTTCACCTGAAATTCGTGACGCATATCGTCTTGTTTTTTCTCGTCGCGCGAAAGAATACGAATTTCGCCGATATCCGTGCGTAAAAACCGATTGAGCACGGCATTACCAAAGCTGCCCGTTCCCCCTGTAATTAATAAAGTTTTGTTTGTAAAAAGTCCCATCTTTATAACCTCTTATTTAAATCACTTTTAATTTGCGTTGTTGAAATTTCTGGAGTTCGTTCCAAATAAACAACTTCAACACCTTCTTGATTTAAAAAATCAAACTTCCCTTTCCAGTCGTCCCCAATAACAAAAACATCAACGCAATAGTCATGCATATCAGTCTTTTTTTGCTCCCAATTTTCTTCAGGTATTACCAAATCGACATAACGAATCGCTTCTAATAGTTGCTTCCGTTTTTCGTAAGAAAAATAACATTTCTTTCGCTTTTCTTCCCAATTAAATTCGTCTGTCGATAATGCAACAATAAGATAATCCCCTAACGCCTTCGCGCGTTTCAATAAGTTTATGTGCCCATAATGCAACATATCGAATGTTCCGTATGTAATAACTCTCTTCATCTCTTTTTTCCTTTTACAAATATGTATTCAAGTAAAAAAATCGCATAATCTATTTCACTACTGATATTAATCTACTTATCTAGATTTAATAATAAATTTATCTATATACTCTCGATAAGGCTTTTTTAAATCTATAATTTCAGTATAATGATGCCCGATTCTTTGATCAATCGGCGGCAATTTCATATAATCCCCATACACTTGCGTTAGCCAAAGATGTGTCTCCTTAGGTCCTTTTACCTTGATTCCTTCAAACTCCAACTCTATGCCTTCAGCATACCAATTTTGTGGAACAATCTCCTTTATCCCCCATGCACCTCCATGATTAGCCAAATACTCACCTTTTTTTATACACTTATACAATTTTTCTCTTTTTTTCAATGCGGCAGATGGCGTTAAAAAACATGTCAACATCATCGCGATAACCGTTTTCAACTTTCGTTTTTGTGACGAAGGCATATGATAAAACCCCGTAGCTATCCGCATATCTAACAGCTGTTTTTTTATTTGAAATCTCTTTTGTCTTTTTCTTCCTGTTATATAGTAATCTAAAGGAAAAATATCAATAAAAACCCCATGGTTTATGTAACAAGTTTTCGCCGCCGTTTCGATAAATGTGGTGTCACTATTACGTAATTTACAAAAATTCATTAAAAAACCAGGATCACTATGCATTGTTTGAACAAATAAATGATTTGGTAAGATTTCAGGTGCTTTCTTTATAAATATTTCATAATCTTCTCTTGGCATACCAACATCTATATCATCATCCCAAGGAATAAATCCTTTATGGCGAACTGCTCCCAATAAAGTTCCGCCCAATAAATAGTATCTCAAATTTAAAAATTCGCAAATTGAAATAAATTGTTTCAACATATCCAATTCTATTAATTTTAATTCTTCTAATTGCTCCTTATTCAGCTCCATTTTTAACTCCTATCCACCATTTCTTCGACTATAATAACGTCCAGCATTAACCCAGACTCCCATCAATCTTCTCGATTAGAAATTTGCTTTGGAAAAACATCCTTTAATATCATCGCTTCCAAAATAAGCTTTGCGTTTGGTCGCAAATCTTTAATGAATAACGGCAATATAATGCTTGTAAATATTTGCGTTATCAAGGATGCCAAAGCCGCGCCGCTTGCTCCCCACAAAGGAATCATTAAAAAGTTCAATCCTACATTTAAGATAGCTGCAGATAAATAAATGAATTTAAGATATTTTTGCTTTTCCTTGCCAACAATCCAAGCATTTCTTGCAACCCCTAAATAGGAAAAAGCCGTGTACCAAGTAATAATTTTTAATGGTGTGCCCGCAGGAGCATAATCGCTACCGTATAAAATTTTTACGACTAAATCGCCCCCAAATGTAAAACATAAAGACACAAACAGCGATAAATAAAATACTATGGCATAAAGCTGTCTATTTTTTTTATTGAAACTATTTTCGTCTTTACCGTTCAATTGTAAAATTGTAGGGTAGATGGAATCAATAATTGCAACCAACACAAATACCCACATAGAACAAATCGTGGTTGCCACCGAATAATACCCCACAGACGACTCATCCAACATCTGTTTCAACATTAGCTTGTCCGTTTGCCCGTAAATAGCAACCATCATTCCCGATAAGATAAAATGCCAACTCTCCTTCAATAGCCGACGAGCTTTATCCTTAGAAAATCTCAGTTTCGGTCCTTTATTTTTTTTATAGGCAATAAATAAGACAATGGCAATACATATATAATCCACAGCCGTCGCTATTGCAAACCATTGAACGTCTTTCCCTGCAATCAATAAAATTAACTTGTATATGGCCGTAACAACATAAGCAATTAAAGTGGCAATCGACGGAATTTTCGATTGATATCTTGCTTGAAACCAATAATTAAGTGTGTCAGCTACTTGAAATGGAACTGCAATGGTGCAAAGTGCTACGATAAGTATCGTTTGCGGCTCATTCCCGTCAACAATCGCCACTATTCCAATAATGGTTAAGGCAGATAAAACGCTTGATATTAACCGCAAAAAAATTGCTGACCCAATTGTGTTTCCCTGTTCTTCTGGATAATTCACAAAATCTTTAACAATGATAGAATTTATGCCTAACGTACAAAACGAAGCAAAAAAGGCAACATACGCCGACGCATAACCAATTAGACCGTAATTACTCGGGCCCAAATATCTCGCGGTTAATACACCTACCAAGAAAGAAATGAGCATTTGGACGATTTTACATCCAATCATCCATCCAGCATTTTTTGCTTCTTTATTTTTCAAAAAACCAAATCTCATTTTTCCTTGAACAACCTTTTTAGCTAATCTTTTAATTTTCTAATTAATCTCGCAGGCACGCCGCCAACCAAAGAGTTATCTTCAATATCCCTACACACACAGGCGCATCCGGCAACCACACAACCATTACCTATTTTTGTGTCGTTACAAATTGTAGAGCGACCGCCAATCCATGTGCCATTCCCCACAAATTGATTAAAAATTTTACCTTTGCCAGCACGCCGACAAGCATCTCCTATTTCATGTCCACCCGTTTGAAAAATTACTTCTGGCCCAATATCACAATTATCTCCAATTACCACTGTGCCATTTCCGTTCACCGTAAAATTTTTCCCTATCCAACAATGATTACCTATTCTAAACTTCCCAGTGCAGAAAATAGGACCTACTATTTTTGCGTCCTCTCCTATTTCATATCCTAAACCAAGTAAGAGCTTGCGCTTTTTTTCAAAATATTTCGGCTTTGTCCCTGCGTAAACTTTATTTATTAGAAACCAACTCCATTTTCTCTTTATAAAACGAAATATTCTCTTCATTTCAACATCACCTGTCCTTTAATACTTCCGCCTTACTGCACACCCCATCTAAATAAGGGAACGAATTTTTATCCCCTACCAACAAAGCATTTGATAAATTCAACAATTTATCCGCCGCATTGTCCGCATTCCACTCAGCAATCATCGTGTCGTAAGCACAACGCGCTATTTTTTTTCTTAAGCTATCATCTTCGATGAGTTGCTTAACGCGAACATATAAAGCATCAATATCTCCGTCTTTATAAATAAGTCCATTCTCGCCATCTTTAATAAGAAACGGCACAGAACCAATTGCATGGCTGGCAACAACGGCGCAAGCTGAATTCATAGCTTCATTCGCTACCGCCCCCCAGCCTTCGTTTCTATCAGACGTAAACAGAAAAATTTCACTTTTCTCCATATGCTCACGCACTTGTTCAGGCTGCATTGCGCCAAGCATTTTTACACAATCCGAAAGATTGTTATCTTTAATCATCTTCTTGATATTTTCTTCCAGCTCGCCATTGCCAATCATATTTAATTGAAAATTGTATCCGTCTGCTTTGAGCCGTTTCGCAATTTCAACGGCAATTTCCGGATGCTTCAAGGGGATAAATCTTGCAACCCATAAAATAGAGTTTGGCGTTTTATCTTGTATCAACTTATCAACGCCATCATATTTTTTAACTTCCGGGAAATACCCCCATTTATACGCCTTATTTACAAAAGTAAACGTCTTTGCAAAGTCCGCAGACGTATATGCACTTGCACAAAGCAAATACAAATTTTTATACCGTCTATATTTTTTAGTATTCAAGACAAAATGACGGGGCAATTTGTAATATGGACACCCTTTTTTATATATCCTTTCCGAATATTTGAACGTCAGCTTTCCCTTTTTTAATCTATGAATGAACAGTTCATACGGAGCCGAACCATAAAGAACCACGTCCGCTTCATCGATCAGTTGTTGACATTCGTTTTTAGCCGTTTCATTTATATAATTTTGTTTTACATAAGACGGCTTTATCTCTCTTCCCCAACCCATTTTTAATCGTTCTTCACTCATTGGGATCGTTTCAATAAAACTGTAATCATCCCCTATACGCTTGTACATTGCGTCAGAAAATGGTTTTTGATGATGATTAAAGTAATTAGAAACGAATACTATTTTCATAATTTACCCCTTATACAACTCGATGTATTCTGCAAACCTAGCATACATATCAAATTGTTTTGCCTTTTTCAGGCAAGCGTCTTGCAAGTAGCGTTTTTCTTCGCAAATGCTGATAATTTCACATTGCAATCCATCGATATCATCTTTTTCAACTACACAGCCGCAGCTTGCATCTAAAATTTCAGGGCTGCCACCCGTCTTAAAGGTGATCACAGGCGTTCCGCACGCAAGTGCTTCCATATTAACCATTCCCAACACTTCTTCTCTGGTGGGATTAACAAACAAATCCGCCGTCGTATAAATCTCGGCTAGCTCCGTTTGATTTTGCGTCCTGTGTATCGAAATAATATTATCGGGAAGTTGTTTATCAACGTTATTATCCGTTCCAACCAAAATAATTTGATAATCACTGGGCAAACGCTTGGAGAGTTCTATAAATACGTCTAATCCCTTCCGTTTTCCCCAACCAAAGGCCACACCTAATAGAATAAATTTATCTTTCAAATTATACTTTCTTCTAAAATCACTCTCTGTCGGTCTAAACACTGATAAATCGATGCCATTATTTATTACCTTTACGGGATATTCTTTCAGGAAAGACTGTTTCACTAAATCGGCAAGCCATCGAGAGGGCGTCACAATCGTCATATCTTTAACGTTCGTAAACCATTCCTTTTTCAGTTTATACATCGTTTTAGAACGATCTACATAGCTTTTAGGATAATCTTTATACTGCGGACATTTGTAGCAACCCGTTTTCCATTTCTCACAACCGACCATATCAAAATGCGGACAATGACCGGTAAACGCCCAACAATCATGTAAAGTCCA
>JAZRIK010000099.1:0-12080 GCA_045645245.1 Candidatus Scatosoma sp.
AGAAATTTTCCCGATACTGCTTTTGATATCGCCGATTACTTGGAAAAAATAGCTTCAACGCATACCTGGTATGCTCATATAAAAAATCCACCCAATAGTGCTATGCACTATTGGGTGGTATCTTTTGGCGAAATCCCTAAAGCATTTTTGTCTATAAATTTAGTTATAGGTCTAGATAAGGTTTGCTTGCATTTTCTTTATGTATAATTATATTATTCCCTATAACAAGAGAATTATCAGGAACATTCTGATTTACAAATGTATTTGGTGCAATGCATACATTGTTGCCGATAGATATTTCTCCTACTATCGTAGAGTTATGACCTATATAAACATAATTACCTATTTTTGGAGCTGAATATAAATTAGTCGTCTGATTAAAACTGTATCCGATGACAACGTTTACACCGATTGTACAATGTTCGCCTATGCAAGCGTCTTTAACAATAATGCGAAGCCCATTGTGTAAAAATTTTAAACCTTGACCGATTTTTGCGTCTATTGAAATTTGATATCCCAGTTTTCTAGCATGTAGCCATTTTAAAGCATATAATCCTTTCATAAAAAAATTTTTTGAAGTCATATAATATTGAGTGGCTCGATAAAGTGATACCATTTTCCTTTCTGGATATAGAAAGAACAATTTCAAACGAGAAATTGTATTAGGGGATGGATAATCCGAGTGAAAATTCTTTCTTTTGTTCATATTAACCTCCAATAATTAAGCTAATTATAGCATTGATAGAACGAAATGTCAAGTGTTTGCATTTACTATTCTTGATTAGGCGCGGTTGGACCTTCGGGGAATTTTGCATTCTACTCGGTAGGGTCGAAAATCGTATTTATTTTCAATATGTTGGCGGGCAGATTAGAAATTTTTCCGATACTGCTTTTGATATCGCCGATTACTTGGAGAAAATAGCTTCAACGCATACCTGGTATGCCTATATAACGAAAAACCCTTGCGTTTTGCAAGGGTTTTTCGTTATAGCAATGTTGATTGATTTTCATATCCAACTAATTTTTTAATCATTCCAACCAACTCGTCGATTTCCGTCACGCAGTCGAGATCCAACCATTGCCGAACAATAGCGGCAACGCCGTTCGTATAAAATGCGAGCGTGTAAATCTTTTCGTTTTTTTCTGAAAGGAATTGCGAAATGGCGGGGTAGAAAATGGTATCGTACATTTGCTGATACGTATTTTTCGCTTGAAATAATTGCGGTTTTTGATAGATTAATTTTAAGACGCGTTTGTTTTCTTTTACAAAATGTAGATAGGGGATAAGCTGGCTATCCGTTATCAAGAACGCGTCTTTCTTCGATTGAATTTTCAGCGGCGTTTTTACGTTAAACGACTGTATAAATTGCTTATTTAAGTTTTCAACCGTCTCTTCAAACAACTCGTAAACGTTATCGTAATGCAAATAAAAGGTGGAACGGCTCACCCCTGCCTTTTTAGTAATTTCCGTCACGGTAATAAACTCAATATCCTTTTTTTCAAGAAGAAGTAAAAGGGCTTTATTCATCAGTTCCGCCGTATAAAAATATTTACTTTGATTGCTGTTCATTTTTTGCCGTCCTTATGTCGATATTTGCTTTTCGTATCATCAAAATCGCGCTTACGATAATAAAAATAGACACCGCAACGCACAAAATCGGTAAAATAATGCTCCTTAAAAGCATATTTTCATCGCCAAAGGTCGCGAGCATCGTATTTGTAAGTGTTGTAAGGGAAACACTTGCGCAAATCAAGCTGATCAGCTTAACGCAGGCGTAAACGTGGTCGTTTTTTCTTAAATATTTCACGCTGTTGTAGATGGCGACGGTCAGCGTAGAAAAGGTGTACGTCGCAAGCGTAATTACGGTAATTTCGTGATGTTTCACGGGCGGATTTCCGTAGAGTAGAATAAACATCATCGTAGAAACTGCCAAATTAATGAGTAGCAAAAACACTCCGCACGCGCGCATCGTTTTTATCTTAGACAAGCGTGTTTTATTCGGGTGGATTTGCGAAAACATAAAAATACGTGCGATGGAAAGCAGTCCGTAATAGATAGACATCACGAAAAACCATTTAGAAAGGTATATATGTGATATTATAAACAAGAAAATCGCATATAAAACGTTGAATGCAAACGACGCGCATAAAAACAACGTTATTCGAAAATGAATGTCCTTTTTGAGCCGATGAAAAAGTGCGGAAAACATACGAACGCTTACGCTTCACTTGCAATTTCGTCAGCAAGGCGAATAATATCGCTCGCGTACTTGTTTTTCGATTTTTCTAAAAGCTTTTTATACAACGGATAATTGACGCTTGCGCCTGCAATGCCGATACAGCCGACAACAATACCGATTGCCATCATTGCGGGGGTAGCTGCGCCCAAAACACCCATACAAAGACACATGCCCGTTCCCAACGTGAGTGCGGAAACCACGCCCAGCGTATAAGTAAATACGTTGGGGAATTGCTTTGCCTTTGCGTCTAATTTTTTTAACGCTTTTACTTTGGAAGTTTGTTTGGGTGCGTACTCGTTTGCGATGTGCTGTGCATAAATTTTGTCTGTGTTCATTGTTGTATTCTCCTTAAAATTATGTTTTTTTTGCTTAAGCATAAGCTATTATAGCAAAAGCGCAGGAAAAACGCTACAACAAAAATAAAGAAAAACGTCTATTTTGAAAGTGGATAAATGGGTAAAAAAATAGAAAAAGACGCCCGAAGGCGTCATTTCGTGCTGGTGGAAGTGGTCGGAATAGCGCCTTTAGCGGCGCGCCCCGCTCCGACATTATCAATGTCGTCCTTTGCCGACAATATTGTTGTAGATAGGGTATATCGGCGGCAAGGCGTTTTGCCCCCGCAAAACGGCCCCAACCCTCAATTCCGCCCACAGGTTCGGTAATTTCCACAAAAACACAACCGCCCCTAAAGGACGGTTGTGTTTTTGTGGTGGAAGTGGTCGGATTTGAACCGACGTCTTACTCGGGTGCCAAAAAACTTTCTACATACTTAGTTTATCTATTATTTCTTAATAGCGCGGGGCGGGTAAACACGCTTCACACTACGCAGAACGCTCAATACTCTTTCTCCAACACGTTCCGATTGTAAAAAGAGGGCTCCGTCTTGATGACGCCGCGACCCCAACCGACGGATAAATTAGGCGCGACGTTTCGTTAATAAACGAATTTACGCTGCAAAAGCGTAGTTTGCATTTCTATCTGCATTTAAGTTTAGGTGGAATGTTTTATCGCAGTCACTCCGTCTGCGGTATGCTTATTCTTTCGCTCACCGGCAATCGAAACCAGTGCACCCCCATATTTAAGGTTTTTAGCAATATTATTATACACACATTTTCTAAAAAAGTAAACGCTTTTTCATAAATTACTAAAAATTTCCACTTTTTTATTGCATTTGTTAAAAATTTATCGATTGAGCGATTAAAACATATAAAAATCAGCGGTTGAGTGTTTGACTTTTAGAAAAAGTTTGGATATAATAGCGTAGGTAAAAATAAATAAGGGAATAAATCCCGAAGATACAAGGAGAGAAAAGTATATGGCAAACGTATGCGTAATTACGGGCGGCGGCAGCGGTATGGGTTTAGAAGCTGCAAAGTTCATGCCCAAAGACAAAATCATCGTTATCTGCGGCAGAACGCTTAAAAAGTTGGAAAATGCTGTGGAAGAACTGAAAGCACTCGGCTATACGGCGTATGCGAAAGCATGCGACACGTCCAGCAGAGAAAGCGTAAAAGAGTTGGTGGAATTTGCAACTTCGCTTGGTGAAGTGAAAAACGTAATCAACTCGGCAGGGGTATCGCCTGCGATGAAAGGCACGCCCGAAAGCATTTTGCGTATCAATGCGCTCGGCACGGTATATATGAACCAAGAATTTTCCAAAGTAATGAACCCCGGTAGCGTAATCGTGGACGTTTCGTCCAACTCGGCGTACATTTTACCTTCGTTCATCATTCCTAAAAAGGCGTACGCGCTTGCGGAAACCAACGAAGAATTGTTTTTGAAAAAGCTCATCAAGCGCAGCGGTTTGGCGAAGGGCGAATATCAACAAAAAGGTTTTGCGTATTCGCTTTCTAAAAATTTCGTTGTTTGGTATGCAAAGAAATGCGCGTTCGAATACGGCAAAAAGGGTATTCGCGTCGTATCGCTCAGCCCCGGTTTGATTGCAACCGATATGGGTAATTTGGAGAAAGAAGAAGGCGGAATGCTGATTCCCTTCTCGGCGGAAGAAAGAATGGGTAAACCCGAAGAACTCGGCTACGCGCTTGCGACGGTTGCGGACGAAAGAAACGGCTATTTGGCTGGTGTGGACGTGCTTTGCGACGGCGGTAGCACCAACGGCATGAAAGAGTTCAAGAAAAAGAAATAATTAGAAAAATATGAATAAAAAAACGGCGGTTTGCTGAAAGGCAAACCGCCGTGTTTTATGCTTTTGATAGGGGCAGGTACGAGATGAACGCTATCAGTGATGGGGGAAAGCGTGCCGATCGTACTTCTTGCCTGCGTGCGCTTCGCGCGCGCTGAATTTTTCGTCGGGGTTAATATCGCCCGCTTTGATAAGCGCCATTTTTGTAAGCGCAGGGCCAAACAACTCGTAAACAAGTACCGCAAACAGTGTAATGTTGGAAACGATTATACCCATTTCGCCAAGCTCCATCGCTTTGAGTGCCATACCCAGCGCAACGCCCGCTTGCGGTAAAAGCGTAATGCCTAAATATTTAACGATATGCTCGTCGCACTTGGCGTATTTCGCGCTCAAATACGCGCCCGAGTATTTCCCTGCCGAACGCGCAAAAATATACACGATACCGATGATGACGATTAAAATATCGGTAAATACCGACAGCTCTAATTCTGCCCCGCTGATAACGAAGAAAAGCACGAGTAAGGGCGAGCTCCAACGATCGACGCGCGCCATAAGCTCGTCGGAAAAATCGCATACGTTGCAAAATACCGTGCCGAGCATCATACAAACAAGCAAAGACGAAAAGCCGATATGTACTCTGCCGATTTGGAATTTGAGCATAGACAGCGCAATCGTCAAAAACAAGAACGCGACCGACATAGAAAGCCGTTTGGAGCGGGAATGGAAAAACCGTTCGACAAACGAGAATAAAAAGCCCATCAACGCGCCCAGTGCAAGAGAAAACGATACTTCGAGCAGCGGTTCAAGAACAACGGAAATCACGTCGATTGCACCCGATAATAACGCCTTTGCAACGCCAAAAGAAACGGCGAACAGCATTAAGCCGACCGCGTCGTCTAACGCCACGACGGGCAACAAAATATCGGTGAGCGCACCCTTTGCTTTATATTGTTTCACGACCATAAGCGTAGCCGCGGGCGCGGTAGCGGACGCGATTGCGCCGAGCACGATGGCAACAGGCAAAGGGAATTTTGTGGGTACGATTAAGTGCACCGCAATCAATACGGCGTCCACAAGCAAGGTGGTAATTACCGCTTGGAAAATACCGACGATGGTGGCTTGGCGCCCGATTTTTTTCAGTTGGGACAAACGGAACTCGTTGCCGATGGAAAATGCGATAAAGCCGAGTGCGACGTCGCAAAGGATCGAATATTGATCCAAATCTTCCATACTGTTAAACCCTAATCCGGGCACCTTGAATGCGCCCAAAAGATACGGGCCAACCAAAATACCGGCTACCAGGTATGCGGTGACGGCAGGTAAGTTCAAAAGTTTTGCCACGCGGGAGAGTAATAAGCCCGCTAAAAGCGCGATGGATAAAACCAGCAAAGTTTGCATAAGAACGCTCCATAGAAAAATTTCATTCGCCGACCATTATACTCCTTTCATTTTGAAAAAGCAAATAAAATCGCATACAAAAAACGACATTTTTTCAATTATTTTTCAAAGCGTTTTATTCGCAGGATAAATTAGCTAAATTTTTATCGATTGAGCGATTAAAAAGAAAGGAAAAAGCGGGTATTCAATTTGACTTTTCTTATAAAGAAATGTATAATGGAAAAGGTTAAAAGATAAATAGAATGCGACTTTGCGCGTATTTTACAAGGAGAAGAAAAAAGTATGTATCAAATCATCAGCAAAAAGGAGTTAAACCCTACGGTGACGCAAATGGAAATTTTAGCGCCCTTCGTAGCGAAAAAAGCACTCCCCGGGCAATTTATTATTTTGCGCGTAGATGAAAACGGCGAACGTGTTCCACTCACTATTGCAGGGTATGACAGAGAAAAGGGTACGATTACCATTATTTTCCAAATCGTCGGCGGTTCGACCGAGCTGTTAAACCAAAAAAACGTAGGGGATAGCATTGCCGATTTCGTTGGACCTTTGGGACGTCCCACCCACACCGACGGCTTGAAAAAAGTGTGCGTAGTCGGCGGCGGCGTTGGGTGCGCAATCGCGCTCCCCGTAGCGCAAGCACTCAAAGCGCAAGGTACGCAAGTGACTTCTATCATCGGTTTCCGCTCCAAGGATCTCGTTATTTTGGAAGACGAATTTAAGGCGGCGAGCGAAGAATTTTATATGATGACGGACGACGGCAGCTATGGTCGGCAAGGCAACGTGTGCGTGCCCTTGAAGGAAATGCTGGAAAAAGGCGAAACGTTTGACGAAGTAATTACCATCGGGCCGCTCGTTATGATGAAATTCGTTTGCGCTTTGACCAAAGAATACGGTGTAAAAACGATTGCGAGTATGAACCCGATTATGATTGACGGAACGGGTATGTGCGGCGGTTGCCGACTCACCGTTGGCGGCGAAATGAAATTTGCGTGCGTGGACGGTCCCGAATTTGACGGGCACGAAATCGACTTCGACGAAGCGATGAGCCGCGCGCGTATGTATGCAGACTTTGAAAAGCGCGAGCGCGAAGACGCGTGCAACCTTTTCAAACAGGAGGTACGTTAATTATGGCAAAGTTTAATATGAGTCCCTTGAAAAACCCGATGCCCACCCAAGACCCGCTCGTTCGCAACGGAAACTTTAACGAAGTAGCGCTTGGCTATACGGCGGAGCAAGCGATTGACGAAGCAAAACGCTGCGTAAACTGTAAAAACCGTCCTTGCGTTGCCGCTTGTCCCGTAGGTATCGATATTCCCGCATTCATCGGTAAAATCGCAGAAGGCGAATTTGAAGAAGCTTACCAAATTATCGCAAAGGATTCGTCCTTGCCCGCTGTTTGCGGCCGTGTATGTCCGCAGGAAACGCAATGCGAAGGCAAATGCACGCGCGGTATCAAGGCGGGCTGCGAAGCGGTTGCTATCGGGCGTTTGGAACGGTTCGTTGCCGACTGGCATAACGATAATTGCACCGTTCAACCCGTACCTGCCCCCCTCAATGGCCATAAAGTAGCGGTTGTAGGCAGCGGTCCTGCCGGCTTGACCTGCGCAGGCGATTTGGCGAAACTCGGCTACGAAGTGACGGTGTTTGAAGCACTCCACGTAGCGGGCGGCGTGCTCGTTTACGGTATTCCCGAATTCCGTTTACCCAAATCCATCGTGCAAAAAGAAGTGGATAACTTAAAGGCGCTTGGCGTAAAAATTGAAACGAATATGGTCATCGGCCGCGTTATCACAATTGAAGAATTGAAAAGCGAATACGGCTTCGACGCGGTATTCATCGGTTCGGGCGCCGGCTTGCCCCGCTTTATGAATATTCCCGGCGAGAGCTTGAAAGGGGTATATTCCGCAAACGAATTTTTGACCCGCTCCAACCTGATGAAGGCGTATAAGAACGATAGCCACACGCCCATTCAGCGCGGTAAATGCGTAGCGGTTGTCGGCGGTGGCAACGTAGCGATGGACGCTGCGAGAACGGCGAAACGCTTGGGCGCGGAAGTGCATATTGTATATCGTCGCGGCGAAGAAGAATTGCCTGCCCGCCGTGAAGAAATCGAACACGCGAAAGAAGAAGGCATTATCTTCGATTTGCTTACCAACCCCACGAAAATTTTACCTACCGACGTTTCCGATCCCCGCGATCCTGCTTACGGCTGGGTGAATGGTATCGAGTGCGTGAGAATGGAACTTGGCGAACCGGACGCAAGCGGCCGCCGCTCGCCCAAAGTGGTTGCTGGGAGCGAGTTTATCATTCCCGTCGATTGCGTAATTATGTCGCTTGGCACTTCGCCTAATCCCTTGCTCAAAGCAACGACGCCGGGGTTAGAAACCCGCCGTTGGGGCGAAATTGCGGTAGATGAAGTGGGTAAAACTTCTATCGAAGGCGTATATTGCGGCGGCGATGCTGCAACGGGCGCGGCAACCGTCATCAAAGCCATGGGTGCAGGAAAAGTGGCTGCAAAGGCGATTGACGAATATATTCAAAGCAAGTAAAAGTAAATACCATAATACTCCGTAAAGCAACGCGCTTTGCGGAGTGTTTTTTATTGACTTGCAAATAAAAAAGTGGTAAAATAAGGATATGGAAGATATACGCGTAAACCAAACGAACGGTTGTACAAAAGAAAAAGCCGATTTTCGCAGCAAAGCCGCTGATTTTTTCAATAAAAATCAGGCGTTGTTTTATGCGCCGATTTTGGTGCTTTGTATGTACGTCGTGGCGCTGATTAGCTACGGCGTTTGGCCGTTTGGCGGTAAATACACGCTTGCCAGCTACGATTTATCCGCGCAAATCGCGCCGTTTATCGAGCATATTTTTGACGTTGTTCAAGGCAAATCTTCGTGGACGTATTCGTACGCAATCGCGGGCGGGGCGGATATTACAGGTACGTTTTTATACTTTTTTATCAGTCCGTTTTCCTTTCTATTTTTAATCTTTGGCGACGGAATGGTTGCCCACGCAAGCAGTATTGTGCTTGGCTGTAAGCTGGCGGCGATTGCCTTTGCGGGCGCGTGGTTTGCCAAAAAACTTTTTTTAGGCATTCCCGATTATCTTTGCGTTGGAATAGGAGTGTTGTATGCCTATTGCGGATATGCCTTCGTGTCGTGTACGTATATCAACTGGATGGATTTTTTGATATACCTGCCGTTTGCAACGGGCGCGTTTATTCGGTTTTTGACAACAGGCAAATTCTTGCGTTTCGCTCTTTGGATTTCCGCGTGTGTTTATACCTGCTTTTCCATTGCTTGCTTTGCGATGTTTACCGCATTCCCCGTCTTGGTGCTTTACGGGCTTTTGTGTATGGAGTGGAAGCAATGCAAAAAATATATCGCGGAGTTATGTTTGGCGTTTTTCATTGCACTCATCATCGCTTTGCCCGTTTTAGTGCCTGCGCTGAGTGCGTATTTGCAAAGCGGTAGGGGCGGCGACGGACTGTTTTCTAATATTTGGTTCGGCTTTATCCAAAATATCGAGAGCGGCGAAATCGCCCTTGATAAACAAGCGTTTTTGGATCAATGGACTACTTCGCTGTATAAAAAGTGGTCGTATATCTTATCCGATTCGGTCTTTTTCGTACTCACGCTCGTTTGGTTTTTCCGCCGTTCCTTACGCGACCGATTTACTCTTTTTATGCTCGTGGCAGGCATTATTATATTCATTCCTACGCTCGTTGACGAATCGATGTTGTTGCTCAATATGGGCTCATATATGGAATACGCCCTGCGCTTCGGCTTTTTTAATGCGTTATACCTTTTAGGCGGTGCTTGCCTTGCCCTGCAAAATATTTGTTTTGAAAAGAACCGCGCCTACGACGGCGGACAGCTTATCGGTGAAAACGGACAAATTTTAGCAAACGACGCACCCAGGTATGAGACGAATACGCAAAATTTAATTAAAAAGCATAGCCGTTTATCTATTTCTGCAATCATTTTGCTTGTGATTAGCGGTTGTATCATTGCATTTTTAGCTTGGTTTATCAGCGGGTCAAATTATAAAAACTTATGGAATTTTACCACGACCGATCAAAAAACATTAAGTGCGTTCCAAAGCGTTTCGTCGCGCTTTGCGCACGCGCTCGGCGGGGTAGAAGTGATAGCGGTGTTTTTCGTACTCATCGGCATTTTAACGGCGGTGGGGGCGGTATTCGTTGCCAAGAAAAAGGTGTCCGCGCGCTTTTTATCCATTTTATTGCTCGTGGTTGTCAGCGTACAAGCGGTGTTTTATAACAATCAAATTGTGGTGGGCAATTTGTCCAAGCAGCACGAAGATTTGCATTCGTATCAAACGCTCTCGCAAACGCTCAATGCGCGCGAGGACGGCTATTTTAGGGTAAAAGATTATAGCGACAAATTTACTGCAAACGCGCCGTTCACGGGCGAGAGTAATTCGTTTAGCGTATTCTCGTCTGTGATCGATAGCAAAAGCTTTACGGTTTTAGAACTCTTCGGTTATGACGGAAACGGCAAAAACACCTTAAAAAGTGCGCATAATCAAAATAAATCCAACCGATGCAGCGTGTTTGGCGATAGCTTTTTGGGCTATAAATACTATTTTGTGCCGTCGGAAGCGTGCGATAAAATGTCCGCAGATTTGCAACTGCGCGAATACGTGAAACCAGTTATGACGCAAGACGAAAACGGCGAAGAAGTGCAACTGTCGCACGGAGATTTTTACGTTTTTGAAAACGAAATCGTATTCCCGTCCGCCTATCGCGTGGCGAGCGGAGAATTCCGTTTTGTTTGTCCAAATACGGCAGACGCCACCTATCGAAGGGATAATCAGCAGGCGTTATATTATTTTTTGCGCGGTAAAACGTTGCAAGAGATGCAATCGGACGCGAATGCTGCAAGCGCGTCGCTCGTATCGGTGGAAACCGCGCGAGAATTGAGTGCGTATCTTTGGGATAAGTCGGCGCAAGTAGAAGTGGGCGCAGGCACGATTACCGCGAAAACGCAAGCGCAGGCAGGCGAATATTTATTCTTACATTTCGTTGCGTCAAAGGGGTATCAGGTGACGGTCAACGGCAAAAAAGCCGAGCTTGTAGAAAACGATTTACAGATGTTGTGCGTGCAGTTAGAAGAAGGTGAAAACACAGTGGTATTTACCTATCGTTCCCCGTTCATCGCGTACATGGGTATAGGTATTTTAGCAACTATCGTACTTTTATGTGCGGTTGAATTCGTCTTAAAACGCACAAAAATTTGGCAAGCAATCACGCCGATTGTGACGTGGGCAGGGATTGCCGTGACGATGGGGGTTGTTGCATTCTACTTTATTGCTCCGACGGTTATTTGGCTTGCGAAATTAGTGTATTTAATAATATAGGGGTACAGGAAAATAACGGTTTACAAATTTTTTTGAAAAAAGTTCAAAAACGATAAAAAAACGCTTGACTAAATATACTTTGGCGGGTATAATAGTTTATGCTGTTGGGCGGAAAAGCTCGCGGCATATACATATTGAGGCGTAGCGCAGCTTGGTAGCGCGTTTGGTTAGGGACCAAAAGGTCGTGGGTTCAAGTCCCGTCGCCTCAACCACAATAAAGCATTTATGCAATGATTTAACGCATAAATGCTTTATTTTTTTGCATATTTGAATAAAAAATACGCAAGGTTGAAGTTTTATTCTCGATTTTGGGGAGTTATATCGGTTTTAATAAAGGAGCTTTGTTCCCTCTTGCAATAAATATTCATCCGATAAGTCCGTATACGCATCTCCAAGCTGTCCAAACGAGTGTCCGACAAATTCTTTGAGTGCAGGTTCAGCTACGCCACATTCCATACAACGCGTGTAAAACGTTGTTCTTAAATCGTAAAGTTTGTGGTCGGGTAAAACCGCGCGGATAGCTGCACGAAGTCGTTTTTCCGTAGGCACGTTGAGTCCATTCGCAATATACGGCTCAAGCATTTTCGTGATAGGAATCTTTTTATACTCGATTTTCCCATTTTTACGTTTGGAGTTGATGGCTACGATAAACTTCCCTTCAATTTTTGCCGTCTTGTATTCATTCGGGCGCATTCCCGTATATAAAGCGAGAGCAAGCGCATTCCGAAGAACAACGTCGTTTGTGTTATCAAGAAGTTTCTTTTCTTCCTCTTTGGTGAGTGCTACGCCGTGTTGGCTTTCGTGTTTGGTATGTATAACGATATCCAGAGGGTTATAATCTATCAATCGATGCAACATAGCCATTTTGAAAATAACGGATAGCAAGCTGTAAATTTCGCCCGCGGTTTTACCTTTTC
>JAZRIK010000100.1:0-13107 GCA_045645245.1 Candidatus Scatosoma sp.
GGGCGCGTTTGCCATACCGCAAACGCGCCCTTTCACCTTGTATTCAATTTTTTAAGCCGTTATGCCGCCCACGCACTCGGCGTAGTACGATTACTCTTAAACCAAGCCGTATCCTTAAACAGCGTGTTATTATTCGAGCAAGTGACCGTCAATGTTTTTCCGTCCGTACTCGATACGCAAATATCCCCGTTTAACGGCAAATTACCGCTCGTCGTATAATACGAAGGAATATAAACCTTATCCGTATATTTCGCAACGTTATTGATAAATTCTTGTTTGGGGAAATTATAACTCTTGCCACCCGCCTCACAGGTCGCCACCACCACTTTGGGTTGAATTACGGCAATCAAAGCCGCCGTGCTAGACGTATTGCTTCCGTGATGTCCCGCTTTATAAAACGCCATTTTCGGCAAATTATTGCTTGCCACCAGCGACGCTTCGCCCGTCGATTCCAAATCCCCCGTGAAAAGGTAATGGTTATCCCCTTGCGAAATCATCATACAAACAGAATAATCATTCTCGTTCGTGGTCGTTTGCTCGTAATATTTTTGATACAAAATATGCATCGTCACGCCCGCACCAAGCTCATAGCTACGCTTCGCACCGTTTGCATTGTTCCAGCAATCGAGTGCGGTATAATGCACCGCCCCTGCCGACACTTCTTTATCCCGCCAAGTTTTATAATCGCTATAAATCGTTGAAGAAGAGTTCGCATTCGGGAAATCAATAATTGTTTTACAAACGAAATTATTAAACACACCGTCCGTACCCTTGCTGCCAACAAACGCCGCAATATGATCCTCGTGCGCGTGCGTAGCAATCACGTATTCGAGTACGCCGTCCGTACAATACTCTTGGATATATGGCACAATCGTCGCCGCAGAACCACGCGTAGCACCCGCGTCCACCAATACTTCGGTATTACCCACCTTTATCAAAGCGCAATCGCCGTCGTCTTGTAAATTCGGGAAATAAATTTGCACCGCCGCCACCGAGCTGGTAGAACTACCGCCCGAGCAAGCGTTTGCCGACGAAGGCGTACTTACCCCCGCAGGCATCGATTGCCCAAACAACTGCCAAGCAAGTTCGGGATAATCGACGAATACGTTCCTCGTACCCGTAATATCTTCCACAACGTCGTTTCTACCCATTTCCCAAGTATCGACAGGGTCTTCCGCCATCCATTTGAGAAGAACGCTCATGCTCTCCATAACGCCGTCCGTGCCCCACATCTTCGAAGTGTTGCCCCAACGCACGTACACGTACAAAACAATACGCGCACAATCCCCGCGCAGGTCGTATTGCCCGCCGCTCTCGCTGTTGGGATGATAATAGCTGCTACCTTCGCCGTATGCGGTATTCCCGCGCGAACTATTTTCCTGCACCCAAGTAGGAGGAAGCATCATAATATCATCTTCGTCTCGTCCGCCCAAACCTTTGCTGTTCGGCCAAGTATGCTCTCTATTCCAAGTCGCCGCGCTATCCCACGCCCCCGTTAATTGTTTACCCGAATAGAACGAAGAAATATGCGCATAATCGTTTTCCACACAATCGGTATAACAATACATTTGTTTGGTTGCGTCATAGCTGGTTATCGTTTTATGCTTACTCGACATCAGCGTTTGCAAAGTCGAATACAAAGCACTATTTGGCGCAGTTGACTGCGAACTGCCGCCCGATAATTTCGACAAGTTTTCGTAGGTATAATTGCCCGTATAGAATGCGGTCGCATACGGCGTTAAGAAGGTAGCCGTTTCTTCGCGCGTACCCCAGTTTGCAAGATACGTACCGCTCGTATTATAGGTAATGAGTTTTTCCCCGCAAACGGTGCATTTTCCGTCCGTTCCAACGCTATGCGCGCCCGTACCGCTCGTAGTTCCGCCGCCTTGACTGCCGCCATTACCGCCGTTTGAGCCACCATTGTCGCCGCCGTTCGAGCCGCCGTTCGAGCCGCCGTTATCGCCGTTGTCGCCGCCATTCGACCCGCCGTTATCGCCCCCTTGATTGCCACCCGACGACGAGCCTGCATTTTCCACATAATTATCCCAAACGATATTCCAAACGGAAACGCGATCTACATTATTAGAGGAATTCCCACTTTTCGCATTATTAGCAAATTCAATGGTAAAATCCCCTAAAATCGGCTCGTCTAATTCCCATACAAAGGTGGATTTAGAATATTTCGCCCAACCCGTTTGCTCTAAGGTTTTGCTTGCAACCACTGCGCCTCCTACTTTGATACTAACCGTCATTCCAAACTGTGAATCCTTAAACGGAAAACCGTATGCAAACGACAATTTCGAAATTCCTTCTTCCAAAGTAGGGGAAACCAGCTTACCCTTGGCGCTCGATTTCCCGTTCAAGCAAACGCCGAACACCGTCGCATCCGTTCCAAACAACGATTTATGGGTCGGATTCGAATCGTTGCTACCGCCTTGTAAAATCGCACTATTGGTCGCTTTCCAGCCGTTCGTAGTCGAATACGTACCATAAGAAGTATTCGGGCTCCCATTGTTAATGGTATTCAAATCCGCTTGATAGCTTGCGGTGGTACCGTTTTCGCGCACGATATATTTTTCCACGGCAGCTTTCGTCTCCGCACTCGCGTTGGGGTCTTGCAACACCAGCTCCGCCGCATCGGAAATCGAATAGGAAACCGCTTCCGTCGCATACACAACGCTTTCGCTTACCTTGATAAACGATTGCGCGGTAATTTTGGTTGCATAATCACTTTGCGGAATCCCCATCACAACGGTATTCCAACCGCTATTATCCGCACGCCAAACCTGCGCCGCCACGTTTCTTGCTACACCGTAATCTTCAATGGTGACGGTCGTATAACAAGCCGCGTCCTTATACGTTTCCTTGGCGTTTGCACCCACGTCCGTTTTGAACCGAATCCCCGACGTATTATAATCGTTTTGCGTTTCGTCGCTCACGCGCACGGACACGGAAGAAACGGAAAAACCCGTCAGCGACTGCTGCGCCGCAGCGGAAATACCCGCCATGCCCGCGCCAAGCGAAACCAGCGCGCAAACTGCCGCTATCATCGACCATTTTTGTCTTTTGTACATATCAAACTCCCCGAAATTACTCTTTTTTATTCTTTAACGTACTCTTATTTATGTATTATACCACTTTTCCACCCTATTTTGTCAAGCATTTTACACTAAAAGTGTAAAAATCGCCCCTTTTGTCATTGCGAACGGAGCGCAAGCGCAGTGCGGCAATTCCCAAGATAGAATGAATTGAAAACCGTTGCCCTTCACTTCCTACTCACCCCGTCCAAAATCCCCGTCATCGGCAGCTTTTTCTCTTCCGATTTTTGCACAATCGCTTCATCCACCAAATCGCCAAAAAACGTCCGCGCGTCCGAAACACGCTCACAAAACAAATAATAGGCAAGCGAGCCGGGTACGGTATTCACTTCGCAAAGATACGCCTGCGCGTTATGTACCAAAAAATCCATACGCACCACGCCAAAAAGGTTCATTCGCTTATAAATCGTTTTCGTATAAGAGCGAATTTTATCCCGCAATTCCCCCTTGATCGCATACCTGCCCCCGTCCTTTTGCCCATTTTCCGTCATTTTACCAGCCATTCCGTCCGAAGTGCGCTTCACGTACTTTTCTTCAAACGAATACACCCCCGCCCCAAACGCAATTTCTGGTTCCGACACGCAAATCTCGCCCTTAATCATACACGCCGCGCAATTCACGTCCAGCTTATCAGCCAAATATTTTTCTACAATCGCGCGATCGTCCAAGGCAAAAACACTCTCGATTGCCGCTTTCGCTTCCTGTTCGTTTCTCGCCACCGCAATCCCGATCGACGAGCCCAAATGCGCGGGCTTTACCACTACGGGGTATTTGAGCCGCCCTTCGATGCTTTTGAGTAAAAACGCCCCGCGCTTTTGATAATCTCGCTCGTTCACGCGGATATAATCGACGGTCGGCACGCCCAGCGCACGCATAAACAGTTTGGTCGTACACTTATCCATAAACACGCCCGACGCCGTCAAATCGGGCGACGCGCACGCAATGCCGTTCCATTCCGCCAACGCAGCCACGCCGCCCCCTTCCGCCAAGCCCCCGTGACAGCAGTTGAGTATCACGTCCACCTTCCCAACCGCTTTCACCTTTTTTCTCGTCGAATTCCACATATACAAAATTCCGCCGTCCAAAAACACGCGCTTAAATGCAGCCACGTCTTTTTTCTTAAACACGCGCAAATCCGTCATCTCACTCGCTGAATACATACCGCCGTCGGTATGTACGTATAAAGGAATAATTTGATATTTTTCCTTATCCATTACGTTCATCACAAACACCCCCGTCAGCACGGAGATTTCGTTTTCCACCGACTTCCCACCAAACAACACCGCAACTCTCAAACGCAAAAAAAACACCTCCGCACTTTATTCTTGGCTTTGGTGTTTCTTTCGTTTTTTAGTCCGCAATCAATACACGTCAGGCAAATCATTCAAAAAGAGTACGCAATCCCCCTGCTGAATCCACGCCCCAACCGCGTGCTGCGCCATCTCCAAGGTAGGCACAACCAGCACGCGCGCACCGTCGCCGCCCGCCGATAAATACCCCTTCTTTACCGCCGTCACCAGCGTTTCGCCGACCAAAATCACTTTATCCACACCCGCGGAAAAAATAATTTCGCCCAACCGCGCGTTGAGTTCTTCTTCTAATACGCCGCCTTCGACAATCCCCGGCGTGACTACGCAGGTGCGGCTTTCAAACCGCGCAAGCGCTTTTAACGCCTGTTCCGCGCCCACGATATTGCAATTATACCCATCGTCCAAAATATACGCCCCGCCGCTTGTGATGAGCTGTAAACGATGCGCAATCGGCTGCAATTTTTTGATACCGCTTGCAATTTGTTCTACCGACAAGCCCAAGCACTCGTAAGCAAGCTTTGCCGCAAGCGTAATATTCTCCGCCGCCGCGTCGCCGAGCAACGCCGTTTCCACGGCAAGCTCTTCATTGCCCAGCCGCAAGGTAAAGCAGGTTTTCGTCGCCTGCAAATGCTTTTCAATAACGTCGCTTTCGCCCGCATAAATCACGCATTCGTCGATGTATTCCTTTTCAAACGCGCGCTCGATACGCTCGTTTAAGCTTTCGCCGCAAACGACCGCCGCGCCGCTTTTCAAAATTTCACTCTTTTCTATAAACGCGTTTTCCACGCTTCCAAACGACTGAATATGCTGCTCGCATACCCCCGTAAAAATCGCAAAATCGGGTTTTACAAGTGCGCAAAGCTTGGCAATATCCCCGCGCTTTCTCGCCCCCATTTCCACGATCAGCACCTGTTTATTTTCAAAATCTTCCGAAAATACCGTTTTCGCTACCCCGATAGGCGTGTTATACGACGCAGGCGTCGCAACCACGCTGTATTTCTCGCTTAAAATGGTTTGCAGAATATTTTTCACCGACGTTTTGCCGTAGCTTCCCACCACGCCAACGCGAATCATTTCCTTTTCATCTAATACCTGCCCCGCCCGTTTTACAAATTTTTCATTGTGCAAGCTTTCAAACGGAGCGATAATCGCATTTGCCGCAAGCAATAAAAACGGCAACAGCGCAGGCATAACGGCAAAGGGAATATACGCAATCAGCCCATACAACGGCGAACCGTTTACCTTTGCCAAAAACCCCAAAAACGCAATAACGGCATACGAAGCGCAAGCGACCAACAAGCCATACACAGCAAGCAGCCGCTGCCAACGCGCCGTCCTTACGGCAGGCACCTTTAAGGCAAGCTTACTGTCCGAATACGCATATCCAAGCAACAACGCCACAAACGGAATTGCCGAGCACAGCAACGCGGCTTGCACGCCTAAAAAGGAAAAGCAAAGCGCAGTAATCGTGGAAGCCAACGCCAAGCACAGCGCCAACACGCACAAACGGTTAAACAGCATATTTTCTTTTTTGAAGAGCCATTTGATAAACGCACGGTTTTTATACCCTGTCTGTTGCATCACGCCCAACGTTTTGAGCGTCATAATCACAAACAAGGTCGCGCAAACGATACACGCCGCTATCCTTTCCATCGTTTCAATCATACAAAAATTCCTCTACTAATAAATGAAATACAAGCGGATTTTCCGCAAACGCAAAATGCCCGCCGTCCATAATTTTCATCTCCGCATTTGCAAACGCGTCCAAATACGCCTTCGCTTCCGCCATCGTCGTCACGTTATCGTTTTTTCCTTGAATAATCCGCACACGGTTTTGCACCTGACGCGCACACCCGCGCAAATCTTCATTAACGATTTTTTTATAGCTCTCTTTCATTAACGGGGAAAGCGTTTTATATTCCGCACTCCCAAACTTCCGCTCTGCAAACGCAGGCGCAAATTTTTTAACCAACCGATACGCCTTCACCTTGCACCGATACAAAAACCCGCGATTCATAATCACACCCGCAGGCCCCGTCAAAATAATTTTGCCAAACGCTTGCTTATTTTGGCTCGCCAGCTTCACCGCCACTCTACACCCAAACGAGTGCGCGATCACGTGCGGTTTTTTTAAGTTCAAAGCAGACATAACGTCTTGCAGCCAAGCGGCATAATCTCCCACGGAAAAGGCACTCGTCAAATACCTGCTATGCCCAAATCCCAAAAAATCGATGGCAGTCACCCTATAAAATTTAGAAAAATACGCCACCTGCGCGGCAAACGCTTCCTTGGACGAAAGATACCCGTGCAACAAAAGCAAATCCTTTCCCGTTCCCTTTTGTACGTACGCCACACCCAAGCTTTCTAAATCCGTTTTTACTGCCCCCTTATAACCGCTTTTTCATCTCCACGGCACTTTCGCCGTTTGCATAATATTTCTCGCGCAAATGGAATGCTTCAAACCCACGGCTCAAATACAACCGCTGCGCCGCCAAATTACTCTCCCGCACTTCCAAAAAAACTTCCTGCGCCCCCTTTTGTTTTACGAGTGCTAAAAACGCGTCGAGTACGCGCGCGCCCAGGCCTTGTTTTCGATATGTAGGCGCAATCGCAATACGCAAAAGCTCCGCATTTTCAAATAAGGACAAACCCAACGCGTATCCAACGGACTTGCCGTCCAAATGCAAAATCACGCCGCAAAAATCCCGTCTTTCCAAGGTCGAAGCAATCATTTCCTTCGACCAACCGTCCGAAAAGCACGAACACTCTAACAAAGCGAGCGTTTCCACGTCCAAATCACAAATTTCCCGCACGCTCACTTGCATAAATTGATCTCCGCCGAGCTTTTCCGCACGTACAACGCCGTGGGCTCGCCAAACGCGCCCTTTTCAGCCAAAGCCCGCACCGCATTCTCCAACCCAACCGCAGGCGAAACGATATGCACCTGCGCCTTTTGCGCAATCGGCAACTCGCCGCACGCATACAGCGCATACCCATCGTCCGCCAAGCTTAAAACTTCCGCTTCCGTCAAATACGCAGGCGGATACGCCACGCCGCCGTTTTCATAACCGCAAACGTAATAGCAATCGTGCAGCGCGTTAATAAGACACAAAGCTTTGCCCTGTGCGCTTTCAAAACTATTGTATGCAATCACGTCAAAAGAAGTGATAGGCAGCACCTTTTTCCCCGTCGCGAGCGCAAACCCCTTCGCTGCGGAAATCCCTATCCGAATCCCCGTAAACGAGCCCGCGCCCACCGCAACCGCAAAAAAATCACACTCGTCCAAAGCCAAATTTGCCCTTTTGAGTACGCCATCTACCGCCGTCATCAGCGAAACGGAATGCTTCATCGCGCAATCGGGAATAAATTCCGTCGTCGCCACGCCGTTTTTCACTGCCATCACGCACAAATAATCGTTGCTGGTATCTATCGCTAAAAAATTTTTCAAAACTCTATCTCTCTTTCTTCTTCGTTTATTTTTCTAATGCACACGCGCTTACAAACCCTGGGGAGTAAAGGCGCGATATTTTGCGCCCATTCGACAAGACAAATTCCGCCCATTTCCAAATAATCGCCCAGCCCAAGCTGTTCCGCCTGCGCCACGCTCTCAATGCGATAGCAATCGTAGTGAAACAGCCGCCCGTCATAATCGTTCATATACGCATAGGTAGGGCTGGTCACTTCATCTTCAATGCCAAGCCCTTTCGCAACGCCCTTAGCAAACACCGTCTTGCCCGCGCCCATTTCACCGTCCAAAATCACCACGTCGCCCGCCTGCAAAGTTTTCGCATACTCGCTCGCAAACGATAAAGTATCTTCACGCGAACGGGATATAAATTTCGCCATAATTCTTCCCCTTAAATTTTCACCTTTTTCAAAAAGTTAGAAAGCCGCTTATAAAGCAGCAACGTCAAAATAGAAATTGCCGCCGTCTTAATCAAATTAAACGCCAAAATAAAATAAAAGCTTTCCGCAAACACGCTCGCCGCCGCAGCCCCCATATACAAAGGAAAATTAATAAATCGGTTGGTCAAAAGCGCAACCGCCGTTCCCAAAATACACCCAACCGCAAGCGCAGGAATTACCACCTTCAAGCCCTTTTTGTATTGATAAACAATGGCAGGAAGTAAAATATACGCCGAAGTGACGAGCATATTTGCAAGCTCGCCTACCCCGCCCGAGCTGCTGCCAATAATACGCAAGCTTTCCTTGAGCACACAAACGAGCACCCCTTCGATGGGCCCAAGCAAAAACGCAATCAGTAAAATAAACACGTTGCCAAAATCCAGCTTCAAAAACGGCACGGCGGGAAAAATAGGAAAATCGAACAAGCTAACGACGTACGCAAGCGCGGTAAACGCCGCCATCAAAGCAATTCTTTTGGCGGTAAACCGTTGTTTTATTTTTTTTCCTTTTGTCGTTGAACGCATACCTGCCCCCTACAAAATTAAAAAACTGATGCTTACGCTTTATTCTTCCGCTACGCAAAAATCTACGTAAAAAGTACTTCCCTTGCCCACTTCGCTCTCTACGCCAAAAGGCAAATTATGCTTAATGAGCACCGCCTTTACAATGGACAATCCCAGTCCCGTACCGCGCACAGGCCGCTTATGCGACTCACTCGAACGGTAATACCGTTGCCAAATGGTGGGTATATCTTCCTGCTTAATCCCTTTTCCGCTGTCGCTTACCGAGAAACGGAAAGTATTTTCATCGCGCATTTTTAACCGCACGACCACCTTTTTATCATCGCCAGTATAATTGACGGCGTTGCCGATTAAGTTGTACAGCACCTGCCCGATTTTAATTTCATCTACGCAGGCAAACAACCCGTCTTCCACTTCCAAAGCAAACGTATAGCCCTGCGTTTCCTGCAAATACGCAAATCTTTCTACCGTTTCCTGCACGTACGCCGACATATCTACAACCGTCTTTTTGAGTTCCTGCAACCCCGATTGCAGCTTGGACAAATCGAGCATATCGCCCACGAGTGAAGCTAACCTATCCGCTTCATCCACGATGACCTGCGCGTGCTGGTCGCGTTTTTCCTTCACGTCGCCGGAAATTTCCACAATCATCGACGCATACGCTTTAATCATCGTGAGCGGCGTTTTGAAATCGTGCGAAATATTTGCAATCAATTCCTTTTGCATCGTATCCGCTTTAGAAATTTCATCGCGCGCATAGTTAAACGCCGCCGCCAGCTCGTTCATTTCCTTATTATACGCCGCCCCTTGGAAATCGACGTCGAAATTCCCCGTTGCAAACGTTTTCGCCTTTTCCGTAATTTCCAAAATTGGCCGAGTGAGCAAGCGCGATAACGCGGAGCTAACGATGAACGCAACAAAGAATACCGCCGCCCCTAACATAATCGAACGCAGCAAAATTTGTTCTTCCGCCGCTTGAACGAACTGCAACGATTTTTCCACGTACAAATATACCGTTTCACCGCGGTTTTGATACAGCTCAACGTACGCGCCATAAACAAACGCGTCCGGGCTTTCATAAACAACTGAACGCGTACCTGCCCTATCCAAATGCGCTTTCAACACCTGCGCGCGCAAAGGAAAATCTCGCGGCAATTCATAGTCTAACCGTTCGGGATACATCAAAGTCCCGTCCAAATCGAGTATAAAAATCTCTACGTCGTAGTTCGTATTTAAGTAGCGGATATAGTCGCTCATAGAGTGAAAGGACGAAGGCACTTCCGAGCGGATAAGCAGCTGCAAATGGCTGCCTTTTTCACGCACTTCGCGTTCCGCTTCGTCTTTATACGCCTGCCCGATAACGGTGGTAAGCGCAACCGAAACGATGATAACGATGGCAAGCGCCAACACGGAAAAAACCGCCCAGAGCAAAAGATAAATACTCTTACCTTTTTTCTGTTCGCGGCTTTCATTATTCGCGCTTATGCGTTTTTGGTGAATGGCTTTCAACATTCCTTTTCGTCCTTTTATACGCCCGCATTGCTAAAAGCAAGGCAAATTATACTTCAAATTTATATCCCAAGCCGCGCAAAGTGACGATAAACTTGCGATATTCCTTCAAATTCCCACGCAACATCTTGATATGCGTATCGACCGTTCTGTCGTCCCCGTAAAAATCAAAGCCCCATACGTCGTAAAGGAGTTTTTCTCTCGTCAACGCAATCCCTTTATTGCGCACGAGATAGAACAAGAGCTCGTATTCTTTGGGGGTGAGCTCCGCTTTCACGCCATCGACGTACACGTTTCTGCCCGCCATATCCACTTCTACGCCTTCAAATTTCAAAATTTCGTTGCCCGTTCCCTTTTGTTCGCGGCGCTTGGTGACTGCGTTGATACGCGCCATCACTTCTTTGGGCGAAAACGGCTTAGTCACGTAATCGTCCACGCCCAGCTCAAAAGCAAACAGCTTGTCGTATTCTTCCGAGCGCGCAGACAGCATAATTACGGGAATATCTTTTATCTTTTTAATTTCCTTTACTGTGGAGAATCCGTCAAGGTGCGGCATCATTACGTCCATTAACAGCAAATCGTAATCGTTTTCACGGCAAAGCTTTACCGCTTCCATTCCGTCCGCCGCTTCAAACGCTTGGTTGCCCTCAAATTCTACGTATTCACGCAAAACCCCGCGGATCATTTCTTCATCGTCAACAATCAAAATTCTCATTTTCGTCCTCTTTTTCGTACAATTTTCTCGCCTGGATAACGCTTATAAAATATATACCCCGTAAGCGCGTTTCTTCAACCAAAAAACGATAAAATTTCGATAAAACTTCCCTTACTACGGCAAATTATACGCCGTGTAGCATATATTATATCATCTTTTCAACTTTTTGTCAAATCTTCGCACCCTTTTTACGTGTAAATGCATATAATATCATTACGAGGTGAAAAACGCTTATGGAACTTTCTTTTTCCACACTACGCACCAAAGAAGTAGTCAACACGCAGGACGGCAGAAAGCTGGGCAAGGTGTCCGACGTATCCCTTTGCTATCCCGAAAATAAGTGGCTGGGTATCGTCGTTCCCAACGGAAAAACGTGGAGTTCTAAAAAAAACGGACTGTTCATCGACCTGCAACAAATTGTCAAAATCGGCGAAGACGTTATTTTGGTCAATATCGGAATGCCTAAAAAACAAACTTCCCGTTCCTGTTCGCCCACAACGCCGACCTGCAACCCCCGCCGCAATTATGAAGAATACGAGTAAACTTTACATTCCGCTTCCGCGCCAACATCGGCGCGGTTTTTTTTGCGTATAAAACCGCCCGCGATTGCCCATACTTGAGACGCCCCCTACCCCCGTCATTGCGAGCGAAGCGTAAGCGCAGCGCGGCAATCTCATATAAAATATTCCCACAACGAAACGCAAAGCGTTTCAATTCACGCGCCAACGGCGCAATTCACGACGGCAAAGCCGTCTATTCACGGCGAGAGCCAATTCACGCAAAGCAACGCTTTGCAATCCTTACATACGAGGAGGTTAGTAAATATGCACAAAGTAGAAATTTGCGGCGTAGATACGTCCGGCTTACCCAAACTCACGGCAAAAGAGAGCGAGCGGCTGATGGAACAACTCAAAGCAGGCGACAGGGGGGCGCGTGAAAAATTCATCGTAGGCAATATGCGCTTGGTGCTTTCCCTTATCAAGCGTTTTCGCGTGCGCAATTTGGGCGTGGACGACGTTTTCCAAGCGGGCTGCGTCGGACTCATCAAAGCAATCGACGGCTTTGATACGTCGGTGGGCGTTAAATTTTCCACCTACGCCGTGCCGATGATTGTGGGCGAAATCAAACGGTATTTGCGCGACGGCAACTCGCTTAGAGTATCGCGAAGCATTCGCGACACCGCGTATCAAGCGCTCAAAGCACGCGAAAAAATCGAAGAGCGGGACGAAGACGCCACAATGGCGAATATCGCCAAAGAAATGGGCGTTGCCGAGCGCGAAGTGGTATATGCGCTGGACGCAATCTCCGACCCGATTTCCATTTACGAGCCGATTTATAACAAAGCGGGCGATACGCTGCTTTTGATGGATCAGCTGCGCGACGAAAAGAACACCGACGAAATTTGGACGGAACACGTCGCCCTGTCCGAAGCGATGGAAAAGCTCGGCGAGCGCGAAAAACGTATTTTATTTTTGCGCTACTACGAAGGCAAAACGCAAACGGAAATTTCTCAAGAAGTAGGCATCTCGCAAGCGCAAGTTTCCCGTTTGGAAAAATACGCTTTGCAAAATATTAAATTAAATATTTCATAAAATAGAGTAAAATTTACGCAAATTTTGAAAAATTAAGCATTTTTTATGAAAGTGGCTCAATCCCTTTATTTATAAGGGATTCCGACAAAAAAAATCGTCTTTTTACAAAAGGCGATTTTTTATTTTTTCTATTTTCGTGTTATAATAGGCTCAATCGCTTGAAAACAAAGGGATTGAGGCGTTTTTATGGTCGTTTATATCGAGTACGCGTTGTTAGAAAATTTTGTGCTTGATTGCACGCTTTTATGCCTTGCCTGCCACGCTTCAAAGGCGGCTTTTTCGTGGAAAAAACTATGCTTTTCCGGCTTTTTAGGGGCGCTTTTTGCCCTATTTTTCCCCTTTTTGTCTTTACCCCCGTTTTTAGAAGTTTGGGTAAAATTTTTGTTTGGTTTTGTGCTTTGCTTGGTTGTTTTTATGCCTATAAAACGGCAAAAGGACTGGGGCAGGTATGCGTTC
>JAZRIK010000101.1:0-4109 GCA_045645245.1 Candidatus Scatosoma sp.
CTTTTCTTCGCTTCGTATCAAAAACAAGGGCGAAGAAGCGGTGGAAAATTTAACACTTTCCATCACCAACGAAAACGGAATGCTTATCGATTGCGAAAAGCAATTAGAAACCATTCCCTTTGAAAGCGCGGTGGAAGTGGCGCTTGGCAACGTGCTTTCCCCACTCTATTTTTCCAACGCCGGAGAAGTAAAGGAAGTACGCATCGTAGCCACCTTGCGCACGGATAAAAAAGTGCCTTTATCCAGCGAATTTACCGTGACGACGCTGCCGTTTGACTACTGGCAAGGCACAGGCGGCGATTTTGAGCTTTTGGCGTCGTTCGTGCGCCCGCGTTTGGCGGATTGCAGTAAAATGCAGGCGGAAGTGGTATCGCAGCTGAAAAAATGGAATGCCGATTATGAGCTGGGCAGCTACGTTGGGAATGATAAAAACTCTGTTCGCCGTATTATTGCGGCGTTGTACGCAGCAATTAGAAAGCTGGGCGTTTCCAAAAAGGAAGCGGATATTTCCCGTCCCGTAGAAGCGGGGGCAGGGGTAAAAATTCTTTCCGAGCGGCAAGCGAGCGCGCTGGAAATGTCGCTGTTTGTGGCAAGCTGTTTGGAAAGTATGGGTTTGCACCCCGTACTTGTGTTTGGGCAAAAGGAAATTACGTGCGGCGTTTGGCTGTACGATAGTTGTTTTTTGGATACCTATTCGGACGATATTTCCCGTTTGGGCGCGTACGTTTCCGACGGTATCAATAATTTGAGCTGTTTTGACGTAGAAGACTTATTTTCGGACAGAAACGCGGCGTATTCTACGTCGGAAGCGCATTTTACGCAAAAGCTCAACGCGGGGTATTACGACGCGTACGTGGACGTGCGCCGTTGCCGTATCTCGCACGTATTGCCGTTGCCGCTGCGTGCACGGAGCTTAAAGGGCTTTGAAATTTTATCCGAAGAGGACAGCTCAAGCGAAGCGCTGCCGTCCGATTTGAAAAATACGCAAAAATTATCTCTCGACAACGAGCAAACCAAGGATCAGCAATGGGAAAGACGGCTTTTGGATCTTTCTATGAAAAACGCGCTCTTGAATTTCTCGCCCGCAAAATCGGTCGTGCACGTGTTTGCAACCGACGCCGACTCGGCACTCGACGCCATTTCCAAGGACGGGGAACTCACGTTAGCGCCTGCGTCGCTGACGGTGTTAAACGTGGCGAAAACTTCGCCAAAATTCGGCGCGACGGCGATGGCGAAAGGGTATCGCGAGCTTATCGAATTGGAAAACAGGTCGGGGCTTTTGCGTACGTATTTAGAAGAAAAACCGCTCGCGGAAACGGTGCAGCGGCTTATCAAGAGAAACAAAGAAGCGGACGAAGAATCGGGTACGAAAATTTTGTATCTTGCGCTCGGCTTTTTGAAATGGTATTCGCGCGAAGACGGTGCGGAGCATTTTGCACCGCTCGTGCTGCAACCGATTACTCTTAAAAAGAGTAAAGGCGGTACGGGGTTTGCGGTGGCGCTCACCGACGACGAACTGTCCATTAACTCGACCTTGCTCGAATATTTGAAACAAGAATTTAACATTGACATTCGCGGTTTAAGCGGTGCGGCGGCGGGCTTGAAAATTTCCGAAATCCTTGCGATGGTGCGTATGGAAGTGGTCGGTATGCGCAACTGGGAAGTGTATGACGACGCGTATATCGCCGCATTCTCGTTTGCACGCTATCAAATGTGGAACGATTTGCGCCAAAACATTAGCGAATATTCTAAGCACGAAATCGTGAATGCGTTTTTAGAAAATTCGATTGTCGTAAGCGGTGCGGACGAGCGACAAAAGGAAGACGAAACTCGCCCCGAAGCCACGCTTACGCCCTTACCTGCGGACGCGTCGCAATGGGCGGCAATCGCGCTCTCGCAAACGGGCAAGAGCTTTGTTTTGCACGGCCCCCCGGGTACCGGGAAATCGCAAACGATTACCAACATCATCGCAAACGCGCTGTTTGATGAAAAACGCGTGCTGTTCGTCGCGGAAAAGCAAGCCGCGCTCTCCGTCGTTAAAAAACGCTTGGATAGCTTGGGCTTGGGCGATTTTTGCTTGGAATTGCACTCGAATAAAACGAATAAAACGGACGTATTGCAAAAGCTTTCTACCACGCTTTCGCTCGCAGGCGCGGAAGAAAAAGTCAACTTATCCGAAAAGGCGAGCGCGATTGTAAAATTGCGTGAAGATTTGTCCGAGCCGGTGGTTGCTTTGCATAAAAAACGCCGTTTGGGCGTATCGGTGTATGAAGCGCTTTTGATTTGCTTGAAAAATAAAAACGCGCCCGATATTATGAATATCGAAAGCACCTTCTACGACGGACTGACCAAAGAAAAAATTGAAACGTACGAGCGTATGATGGTGCAGGCGGCTGCTGCTGCGAAGGAATGCGGCGGCGTGTATAATTCGCCGTTTACCAACGTCAATTTGACCGATTATTCGCTGCAAGTGCGCGATTCGCTGTATTGTGCTTCCGAAGTGGTGATTGCGGAAATCAAGCACTTGAAGAATTACGTGGCGTTGTTCTTGGACTTGTACCGCCAAAAAATCAGTACGTTTACGCGTAAAAAGCTCGACTGCTTATACGAAATTGCAAAGCTGTTGGAAAGCGGAAAGCTCAATAAATATTTCCGTGAAAACGAAGACGAATTTTACGCGTTCTTTAACGCGAATAAGCGTTTGGATAGCTGTTTTGAGAAGTATTTCAAAACGTACAAAAAGCTGATTGATATCAACAAAGAATACGCCGAGCTTGGCAAATGGCTGGAAGCGGGCAATAGCGATTTTGAGCGCAATAAAGCGGTGAAAACCATCGTCAAACGCTTATCCAAAGCGGCGATTGCGCCCGTTTCCAAGGAAGAAACGCTGCAACATCTCGAAACGGTGCATACTATCTACGAAGCGATGGAGCGTATTCGCACGCAAACCAAGCTTTCGCAATATTTCACGTTTGCGTTTGGCAGAGTGGATTTCTTTGACGCGCGGCAACATTTCTTGGACGATTTGTACCGCCTGCACGCGCTTTGCTCGTCGGTGTTTATGGATTATAACGCGGACAGCTTTAACAGTATGTGCATTCGCGCGGCGAACGGGTATTCCGCGCCCGTGTTAAAGGGCTTAATTGCGTCGGTGGACGCATTCCGCGTGGCGGAAGAGAGTTTGCTTTCGGCAACGCAAGCGGATAAGACCAAAACGCCCGAAGAAGACGTGCTCGAATATTACGTAGCCAAAGCGGGCGCGTTGATTGAAAATATCGATATGCTCGCGCCTTGGTGTATGTATAAAAAGACGGCGAAGGGCTTAGACGAAGCGGGCTTGACGTTCATTACCGACGCGCTGGAAAACGGCTCGGTGACCAGCGAAAACATCATCGACAGCTTTGAAAAGAATATTTATAAAAACTTCTTGCAAACGAATATTCCGCTCGACCCCGTTTTGGCGCGGTTCTCGGCGGCTGTGTCCGAAGAAAAGGCGGAAAGCTTGCGTATTACGCAAGAGGAATTTGCCCGCCTGACCAAAGAAGCCATTCGCGCGAAGCTGATTTCGCGCTTGCCCACCGCATCGACGGAAGGCAGCTTGAGCTTGGAAGTGGCAAACTTTGGCCGTTTGGCAAAATCGAATTTGCGCGGTACGGGGATTAGAAAACTCTTTGAAGAAACGCCCGAGCTTATCAAACGGATTGCGCCGTGTATGCTGATGAGCCCGATTACCGTATCGCAATATTTGCAAGCGGAAACGGGGCTGTTCGATTTGGTTATTTTCGACGAAGCGTCGCAAATTCCCACGGCGGAAGCCATTTGTCCGCTTGCGCGGGGTAAGAGTGCGATTATCGTCGGCGACCCGAAACAGTTGCCGCCTACCACCTTCTTTAACGTCAATTACGTCGATGAGGATAACCTTGAAAACGAAGATATGGAAAGCGTTTTGGACGATTGTTTGGCAATCAATATGCCGCAACGACATCTCACTTGGCATTACCGCAGTAAGCACGAAAGCTTAATTGCATTCTCCAACGTTACCTACTACGATAACCGACTTTGCACGTTCCCTTCGCCCGACGCACTCAACAGCAAGGTAAAATTTGTGT
>JAZRIK010000102.1:0-3304 GCA_045645245.1 Candidatus Scatosoma sp.
AGCCGCGGCAACACAGCATACGGCAAAAGCTCTGGATATTATTTCCCCAATACAGAATCCAACGGCAGCATGGACGTGCGTGGGGATTGTGCAAGAATTTTCTTATACGTATTCGTGCGCTGGAAAAACAACGCTGGCTATGCTTGGGGAACAAACGGCGTTATGGAAAGCATGAGCGTCCTTCTTGAATGGATGGAAGCCGACCCCGTCGATACTTGGGAAATGGGTAGAAACGACGCCGTACAAAGCATTACGGGTACGAGAAACGTGTTTGTCGATTATCCCGAGCTCGCTTGGAAATTATTCGGCAAATCCGTTCCCGCAAACCTTTCCACTCCGTCCGGACAAGGGAATTCTACTTCTGGCGGGAATAATAATTCAAACAATAATAACAACAATAATGATACGCCTGCGAGCTATACGATTAATACCCTGTACACCAAACCCATCGGCACGAACGCGATCGTGAAAGGCGCGGTTATCGCCGTAGCGCAAACGGGCTTTTTATTCAACGACGGCACGGGCAGTATATTTTTCTTTACTGGTACAACGACACCGACCGTAATCGTAGGCGATGAAGTAGAAGTGACGGGCAAAACGTCGAAAATGGGTAAACAAATTCGTTTTGCGCTCGCAGACGGCGCGGCCTACACGAAAAAGGACGTGGACGTTCCTGCATATACCGCCCCTACTGTTAGCGTTTGGGGGCCCGACCAGTTAAATGCATTTAGCGGTAGGCCCGGTCAATACGTACAACTGACGGTAAACGTTTACAAAAACGGCGGGTATATCCGCGCGGAACAGTTTTCCGATAACGATAATAAACGCATCGCTTTCCTTGCGCCTACGAGCGAAATTTTAGGCGATGTCGTGCTTTCGAGTACGCCGCAAGAATTTGTCATCACCGCTTATACCTGCTATTTGAGTGACGGTACTCCGCAATACGCATACTTGCTGATCACTGATATTCAGCCAACTACGAATGCGGGCGGCTCTAACGATAGCTCGTCGAGTAGTTCCAGCGACAGCACCACGGACGACAAAAATGCGGCAACGCCTTCACCCGTCGTGCCTATCGTGATTGCAGGCAGCGCCGTTGGCGTAGGCGGCATTGCTACAGCAATCTTCTTTATCATAAGAAAACGTAAATTGCTCTAATTGAGTTAAAAATTCAATAAACGAAACCCGCTCGGCGCTTTTACGCCGAGCGGTTATTTTCTATATGGTTATTCATTTCTTTTTATGCGCAACCAGCATACCGTTGTATTCACGGAAGAAATCTTCCGCCGCGGGATAGAACATTGCCGAGCAATCGTCGCCGTTAAAGCCAAAAACCATACGCAAATTCCCGAAATACCGATCGATAATTTGCACGCGGATAACGAACCGTTTTTCCCCGATCCACGCAAACGACACCGCGTCGTTATACGTAAAGCCGTCCGTCGTACGCATAGCACCGTAATCGTTGGAATAGCCAAACTGCGGGAACTTACCAAACGCGTTTTTGTTTACGCCGAATTTAATCGACTTTTTGCCTTGCGCGTTTACGTAATGGAAGGTACCCGATTTCGCACTTCTAAACGTAAAGTAAAATCTCTTTATCCCCATCGGGTTTTCGTCGCAAATATATACCTGCTTATTCAGCGTTTGTCTAAACGGCGAATCGTCCATTCCCTTTACAGCAAGTAATTGCAAATTTTTCGTGGCTGCCGCAAGGCGTTTTTGCGCCGCTTTGTTTTCGCGCAAGGGCTTATCTTGCATAGGGCGTTCAATTAAATCGTAAACCGCTTGCGCCATCATTTGACGACAGGTAGAGGTGCCTTGGTTATTAGAAGTCCACGCGCAAATCAAGCCCTTATCGGGGAAGCAAAGGGTCATTTGGTCACCCATTCCCACAAACGCAAAACCGTTGTCTGCGATTCGCCAAATTTGATAACCGTAGCCAAAACAACCGTATGCGTCGTAAAAACCTTCGTAGTTGGAAACCATACAAGAAGTCGCTTCACGCATATATTGCTCGCTGACCAGCTGTTTACCGTTCCAGTTGCCGTTTTGCATACAAAATTGCCCAAACGACGCCATATCGCGCAGGGTACAAATCATCGCGGAATCCCCCCACGAATCGCCATTCGGCGTTTGCAAAATATATGCGTTTTCAAACGTACCCATATGCTTAAAAATACGCTCGCGCATATATTCAATCATCTTTTTGCCCGACAATTTCTCTACGAGCGAACAAAGCACTTGCGAACCGGGACTATCATATACAAAATAGCAACCTGCGGGGCGAGAACGCTTGTCTTCGTTAAAATACAAATGCGTTCTATCCGGATCACCAGCCAAAAACCAGCCACGTCTGCTATCCCCTGCCGTTGTCATCGTTAACATTTGACGAATGGTTAAGTTTGCTAAATATGTATTTACCCCGTTTTCAGGTAATTTTTCGGGGAAATAATCGATAATTTTATCGTCCAACGAACGAATAAGCCCATCGTCCAACAAAAGCCCTACCGCAATACCGACAAAGCTCTTGGTTTGGGAATACATTCTATGCAAACCGTCTTGTTGAAAGGGTTTCCAGTATTCTTCGGCAAAAATTTTACCGTCTTTGAGCATAATAAGTTGGTGCGTGGACGCGCCGATTTCTTCAATTTTCTTAATAAATGCCGCTACCTGATCCGAAGAAATCCCCGCTTGCTCGGGCGTGATTTTTTCAAACATAATCGCTCCTTTGTTTGCACTTTTGATTATAATATCACAAAACATACGCCTTGTCAATGGAATTTTTTATTCTCTTAACGAAAATAATTTTTTAAGTATGGAATAACACTTGATCGTGCGATGAATATGAAAAATGGCTCCCGGCTCGAATTTCTTCGCGTTTGCGTTAGACAAAGTAAAACAGGGTATCGCATTGATACCCTGTTTTACTTGGCTGGGGCGAAGTTTTATTGACGGACAAGCCGTCAAAGCGTCGTCGCTTACCTGCTTTATATTTTCTATCACCTTTTATAGTTTTCGCTCCTTGCCCGCCCACCCGAAGTCAGCCGTTCTCACGCTTCACCCCCCAAAAACACACAAAGAGAGCATACCGCTTGGTATGCTCTCTTTGTGGCTGGGGCGAAGTTTTATTGACGGACAAGCCGTCAAAGCGTCGTCGCTTACCTGCTTTATATTTTTTATCACCTTTTATAGTTTTCGCTCCTTGCCCGCCCACCCGAAGTCAGCCGTTCTCACGCTTCACCCCAAAAACACACAAAGAGAGCATACCGCTTGGTATGCTCTCTTTGTGGCTGGGGCGAAG
>JAZRIK010000103.1:0-6586 GCA_045645245.1 Candidatus Scatosoma sp.
CGATACCCTTTTCATCGCCGAGCATGAACGTCGCCGTTCTCGTATGGTCCAAAAGCACGCGGAATGCTTTGGTCGTTTCTTCGCTTGCGCCGTATTCTTTGCCCGTAAGCTGCGAAATTACTTTGATTGCGTTTTCAAAAACGTCCGTTTCATACACACTGGACTTGCCGTTGAGTACGCAAAGCGCGCGTTCCAAGCCCATACCCGTATCCACGTTCTTTTGCGAAAGCTCGGTAAACGAGCCGTCCGCTTGCTTGTTAAAGCGCATAAATACGTCGTTCCAAATTTCCAAAAATGCGCCGCAGTTGCAATCGGGGTTGCAGGTAGGCGAGCATTTGGGTTTGCGAATAACGAACATTTCGGTATCCGTGCCGCAAGGACCGGTCAAGCCGGCAGGGCCCCACCAGTTGTTTTCGCGCGGCATAAAATAGATGTTTTCCTTTTTGATACCCGCTTTTTCCCAAAGCGCAGCCGCTTCGTCGTCGCGGGGAATACTCTCGTCGCCGCCAAATACCGTCACGGCGATTTTGTCGGAAGGAATATTCAAATACTCTTTTCCCGTCAAAAACTCATAGCTCCAAGGAATCATTTCTTCCTTGAAATAATCGCCCAGCGACCAGTTGCCGAGCATTTCGAAAAACGTACAGTGCCGTTCATCGCCCACTTCGTCGATGTCGCCCGTACGCACGCATTTTTGCACGTCGGTTAAACGCGTACCTGCCGGGTGCTTTTCGCCCAAAAGGTACGGCACGAGCGGGTGCATACCTGCCGTTGTAAAGAGTACGGTCGGGTCGTTTTCGGGAATCAAAGACGCGGACGGAATTACTTTATGCCCTTTGTCTTTGAAAAAGTTGAGATACATTTCTCTTAAATTTTGTCCAGTATATTTCATAAGCTTGTCCTTTTTTGGTTTACCCTTACATTATATATTTCCAAGCGGATTTTGTCAAGAATTTTTGCTCAATTCATAGCCCGTTTTGCTATCTTTTACCGCATAACCCATTTCGCCAAGTTTGACACGAAGCTCGTCGCTCTTTGCCCAGTCTTTATTGAGCCGCGCGTGCCAGCGTTCTTCCGCGATGGCTTGCACTTCTTTTGGAATACTCTCTTTATGCGCTTGCTCGTACCAAGCTAAATATTCTTTTGCGTTGCGTTTGAAAAGTCCCAAAAGCGCGTACGTCTTTTTGAGCTGAATGGAAAGCGACATTGCCACGAAGAAATCTTCCGATTTCCCGCTTGCAAGCAGTTTTTTCATTTCCTTAAAATACCCGAACAGGTTGGAAAGCACGAGCGCGGTATTGAAATCGTCGCCCATGCATGCGTTGAAATCGTCTTCCACCTTTTGCGCCGCGTCCGCCGCCCGCTTTACCGTTTCGCCGTCCATCGCAAGCTCTTTTCCGCGCAGCTCATCGAGTACTTTGTCGATGATTGCCAGCGTTTGATAGAATTCGTGCAAGTGCTTTTCCGCTTCGGGGAAAAGTTCGTCGGTGATGTTGATATCGTTGCGGTAGTTGGTTTGCAGCAGTGCAAATTTAATCGCTTCGTCCGAGTATTTTTCCAGTAAATCGGCAAGAAGCAAGCTATTCCCAAGCGATTTACTCATTTTTTGACCGTTCACTTTAATCAAGCCGTTGTGCGTCCAGTATTTAACGAACTGCTTACCCGTCAATGCTTCCGTTTGTGCAATTTCGTTTTCGTGGTGGGGAAAAATCAAATCTCTGCCGCCGCCGTGAATGTCGATTTGGTCGCCAAACGCCGCGCGGTTCATTGCCGAGCACTCGATATGCCAACCCGGCCTACCCTTGCCCCAAGGCGAATCCCAACAAATTTCCCCTTCCTTTGCACTCTTCCAAAGCGCGAAATCGTACGCGTTTTTCTTGCCTTCGTCGTTATCCACACGCACGCCGTCCAGCGCGTCTTCTACGTTGCGGTTGGAAAGCTTGCCGTAATCTTTGAACGACGCTACGTCAAAATACACGTCCCCTTTGTCCGTTGCGTAGGCGTGTCCCTTTTCAATCAGCGTTGCAACAAAATCGATGATATTGTCGATATTTTGCGTGGCTTTCAGCCAAACGTCGGGATCGTCCACGCGGAATTTTTCCATCACCTGGTTGATATTTTCAATCATTTGCGCCGCGTACTTATCGGCGGGAATTCCCGTTTCGTGCGATTTGGCGATAATTTTATCATCGACGTCGGTATAGTTTCTTGCGTACGTGACGTTATAGCCCGTCTTTTTTAAGAACTTACGCATTATATCATAAATCAACGCTTGATACCCGTGCCCGATATGCGCTTCGCCCGATACCGTAATTCCGCAAGCATACATCTTTACGTCGTTGCCGTTTAAGGGAATAAATTCTTCCTTTCTTTTGGTGTAAGAGTTGTATATTTTCATTCTTAATCTCCTTTTTTAACCGTTTCATCGCATACCTGGTATGCTCATTTTATTTTTTACTGCGTTTTTCTTCTTCTTGCTTTGCAAGCCGAATGGCTTCTTCTTCGCTTAATTCCGCGTTTAATGCCGTCACTGCAATAATGCCGTCGCGCGTTTTGTTTTCCGCTTGCGGGGGACGGATACGCACAATTCTGCCCGGTACGCCTACGACGGTTGCATACGGCGGAACTTCGCGTAAGACCACCGCGCCCGCGCCGATTTTTGCCCCTTCGCCGACCGTAAACCCGCCCAGCACCTTCGCACCTGCGGAAAGCGTCACGTTTTCCATAATCGTTGGATGCCGTTTCCCGCGCTCCTTGCCCGTGCCGCCCAGCGTCACGCCTTGGTAAATCACCGTGCCTTTATGCACTTCCGCAGTTTCGCCGATGACTACCCCCGACCCGTGGTCGATAAATACTCCCCCTTCGATTTTTGCCGCAGGGTGAATTTCTATTCCCGTTAAAAAACGAGCAAACTGACTGATCATACGCGCCAAGAGTTTGAGCTTGATTTTATAGAAAAACCGCGCTATCCGATACCACGATAAAGCGTGCACGCCCGAATAGGTAAGCAATATTTCCAGCGTATTGCGCGCGGCAGGGTCGTTGCGCTTTGCCGCTTTTACGTCTTCACGAAGATTTTTGAACCACATATATATTACTCCTGTCTATGCGGCGTTATCCTAAAAATAATAAACGCCCTTACATTATACGCGCGTATAACGTAAAGGCGTGCGACCGCTGTTCCACTTTACTTCAAAAAACCGTTTGGTTTTTCCTTTTTTGCCCGATGACGGGGGCTGCCGCAGATGGTTAGTCTGACCTGCAAACGCGAAAACGCACTTTCAAAACCACCGCCGCTTGCCGTGCTTTCAGCCATAGCACCGCTCTCTGTTTTTGCAAGCAAGTTTGTTTTTACTCTTTTTTCGCTCGGCTATTTAATTTTAATTATTATAGCATTTCAAAAGAAGAAATGCAACAATTTTGACCATTGTTTGCAAATTTTATCGCAAAAACAAATGGCGCACCTTATATTCGGCAAGTGCGGCTTGTCGCAGCTGCTCGTTATATATTTTTTGTTCAAGTAAATACCGCACGACTACGTCTTTGGCTTGCGCATAATCAAACTCGCAATCGAATGCACTCAACATCGTTTCGGCGTCTTCTATGCTAAAATGCGCAGACAAAAACAAGGATAATAACAGGTTTTTACTGGGCATAAATTTGCCTTTAACGATGTTTTTCCAAACGAACGGGTCGATTTCTATCGTTTTTTGCACTTCTTCGTCCGGCAGTTGATACCGTTCCAGCATTAAGCCAAGCGTTTGCTTTGCTTCCTTATAAAATTTACGGTATTTTATCTTTTGCCATCCGCTCACCGTATAAAAGGTAAAGGAAAAGCTTTTATCGGTAAGTTTTTCTTTTAGCTGGGCAAGCATTGCCCCTTTATTTTCCTGACGGTCGAGCTTCAAAAGCTCTTGCGAAAGAGTGTATGCGTACGTTTTCCCGTTCCGCATTTCGGACGTTTGCCGTTTGGGCATTTGATAGCCGTCCAGCATACAAATTTTATCGTAGCCCGCGTACGTTTTACAAAAATAATCGTCTAAATCGGCAATAAAATCTACCATTAATAGCTTCCCCCTTGGGTCTATCTTTGCTTGTATTATACCATTTTAACGCAAAAAATGCAACCGTTTGCGCGTATAGATACTTCTTCTATTCGCCTTTTTCATCGAAAAAAATGTTCCTTTTTACCGCTCGGAATGAGATTTATGTGAAAAAAAGTGAAAAAATAACATTTTTCGCCGTTGTTTGCTTGCTTTTTTGTGAAATTTATGATAAATTGATAATAACAAACGCGTAAGGTGGTATTTTATGAAAAAAGAACGTATCGTAGAAATTGCCGAACTTATCGACAAGCGTGGTAAACTCTCTTTGAAACAATTAAGCGAGTTTTTTCCCGGCGTCTCGCAAATGACCATTCGCAGAGACTTGCTTTTGCTGGAACAACAAAATAAAATTATTCGCGTTCGCGGCGGCGCGGTTTCCGTTAAGGACGTGCAGCAAACTTCAGGCGAGCCGTACGTAAAAAAGACGGCAACGCACACCGACGAAAAAATTGTGATTGCGCAAAAAGCGGCGGCGCTTATCGAAGAAGGCAAATCGCTGTTCTTAGACGCCGGCTCGACCGCCTTGTACCTTGCCAAAGAAATGCCCGACGTCGATTGCAACGTGTTCACCAACGGGCTCGCCGTAGCGACCGAGCTATCCAAAAAGAAAAACGTAATGGTCAACCTGCTTGGCGGCCCGCTGCTCAAAGACAACTTATCCACCGCTTCGTCGTTCTCTTCGATGTATTTCTCGGATATGAATTTTGAACTCGCGGTGATTGCAGCTGCGGCGTTTACTCCTGAAAGCGGGTTTGCCTGCGGTACGCAGCTGGAGGCGGATTTATTCAAAATCATCTGTAAAAAAGCGAAATTTACATATATGATGCTGGACAGCTCGAAAATCGGTAAAATTAAGCCCTACACCTTCGCGCACCCCGAAGATATCAACGTGCTGATTACCGATAACGATTTCCCCGACGAGCTGAAAAAACAATTTGAAGAGATGAATATTGTCGTAATGTAATATTAAAATCCCCGAATGCAAGAAAGCATTCGGGGATTTGTTTTGTACTTTTTTACCCTTTACGGATTCGTCGTAGGCGTTTCGGGGGTGGGAATAATTACGCTTGCCGAATCGCCCGCAATCACCGTAGGCAGCTTGCCGTCCCATTTCGCTAAATATTCTAAGTATTTCAAATAATCGGTGATGAGCTGCACTTCCGCTTCGCTCTTGCCCGTAAAGTCGATTTCATATTCAATCGCCGTTGCGCCGTCTTCATCGGTAATTTCCGTTTCCGTAATCGCAAAGCCGAGCGCGCGCGCCACTTCGATCGATTTTAACTGAATGGCTCTCGCTTCCGCTTTTGCCACTTCCACTTGTGCCTGCGCGTCTGCTTTCGCCGTTTCCAAGCGCGCTTCTGCCGCCAAAATTGCCACTTCCTTTTCCTTTTCCGCGTTGATAATCGCCGTTTCGCGTTCGTATTCCGCTTTGAGTTTTTCCTGTTCGGCAATCATTTTATCTTCTACCGTCTTTTCAAACTTATCGGAAAAATCGATATTCGTCAAAACCACGGCGACGATATTCACGTAATATTCGTCCGTCACCGTCTTTTTAATCAAATCTTCCACCTGCGGAGAAATCGTCGAGCGCGTTTCGATGATGTTCATTGCCGAATAAGACGATAAGTTGGATTTGGTTTTTTCCGTTGCGATACTTTCAATTCGGTTTGCAAGCATCGCAATCGAGCCGTATTTGTTCGCAATTTCGATGGCTTTGTTCGAGTCGATTTGGTATTGCACCGTCATCACAATATCCATCGTTTGCGCGTCTTTCGAATACGCTTGCGTTTTAATTTCCAAATTTTGCACTTTCGCATCGTAAATTTCATAGCTTTCCGTCAGCCAAAAATCGAAATACGTGCCTGCCGTGCGCACTCGTTCCGCTTTCCCTAAATGCTTTACTACCGCAATTTCGCCTGCGTTGACTGTATGAATACTAAACGGGAATATCAAAAACGCAACCGCGCAAACACCGCCGAGAATGCTCGGCATTAAAAATTTTTTAGGTTGTCTTTTCTTTTTGAAGTACGCAATGGCACCGCAAGCGCCTACAACCCCTGCAAATAAGATAAGCCCTATCATCATTCCTAACATAGTTTTCACTCCTACAAATAAAGTAAACCGCAACCGCAGTTGCGGTTTGATTATATTATATCACACCTTTTCCTGTTTGTCAATATCCAAAGCGATTTTATCCACGCGAAATTTACAAGGTATGTTATGCAATTACTTAAAAGGAGAATTATAAAAATGAAACTATTTCACAAACCCGTAAAATTTATATCTGCCATTTGCCCTGAATGCAAAGGACATTTAGAGTTAGATACGAACTTAAAAACTGCTTTTTGTCAATATTGCGGCACGCAATGTATTATAGAAAATGCACCCAAAAAAAGAAAAACCTTGCTGTTTGTGCAGCAAGGTCATCTTGAAAGCGGCAACTACCTATCCTCCCAACGGTTAACCGTAAGTACTTTCGG
>JAZRIK010000104.1:0-73589 GCA_045645245.1 Candidatus Scatosoma sp.
CCGAACAGTCCGCCAATTTACCGGGCAACGTCGTCGAACCCAAAACGCCCTTTCTTCTCGTCAATTCTCTTGCGTTTCTCGCCGCATCTCTTGCCTTTTGTGCCGTGATGCAACGAAGTACAAGCTCTTTGGCAATGGAAGGATTTTCCTCTAAGAAGGTAGCCATGTGTTCGGTTACGCACTTATTTACAAAGGTACGAATGGTGCTGTTGTTCAGCTTATCCTTCGTTTGCGATTCGAATTGCGCGTTGATGAGTTTTACGGAAACCACCGCCGTGATACCTTCACGTACGTCTTCGCCCGTGAGCTTATCGCTGTCTTTTAAGATGTTTTGCTTTCTGCCCGCGTCGTTGATGACTTTGGTCAGCGCCATCTTCAACCCTTCCACGTGCGTACCGCCGTCGATGGTGTTTACGTTGTTTGCGTAGCTGTAAATTACTTCGCTGTACGATTCGTTGTACTGAATCGCCACTTCGCAAACGGTGTCGCCTTCCTGTTCTTCAAAGTAAACGGGCGCAGGGAACAGCACTTCTTCTCTATTTTTATTGAGTTCTTCTACGAACGAGCAAATACCGCCTTCGTAGCAGAATGAGTCGGTTTGTTCTTGACCTTGGCGCTTGTCTTCCAAGGAAATACGCAAGCCCTTATTCAAGTATGCAAGCTCGCGCAGTCTGCCCTTTAAGGTATCGTAATTGAAAATGGTGGTTTCAAAAATTTCCTTGTCGGGCATAAAGGTCACTTTCGTACCCATCGCGTCGGTATCGCCCACGATTTGCACGCTGCGTTGGGGCACGCCGCGGTTATAAACCTGCTTGAAAACGTGTCCTTCGTGCGATACTTCCGCTTCTAACCATTCGGAAAGGGCGTTTACCGCTTTTACGCCTACGCCGTGTAAACCACTCGATACTTTGTACCCCGAGTCGCCGCCGAATTTACCGCCTGCGTTGACTTTGGTAAATACAACTTCCAGCGTGGAAATCCCTTCTTTAGGGTGAATGTCGGTGGGAATACCGCGACCGTTGTCTTGTACGCTGCAACTTCCGTCGTCGTTGATCGTCACTTCGATATGCGTACAATATCCCGCCAACGCTTCGTCGATCGAGTTATCCACCACTTCGTGTACCAAGTGGTGCAAACCCTTTGCGTCGGTCGAAGAAATATACATACCCGGGCGCTTACGGATGTGTTCCAAACCGTCCAAAACCTGTATCTGCTCGGCGCCGTATTCGTTTTCTACTCTTTCCGCCATTTGTTTTTCTCCCATTTCGCTTTCCTTTTTTTATTATAAAAAAGGAAAATCGTTATTTTGCTCTCTTATTATACCACACTTTTTTATAAAAGTACAGCGATTGTGCAAAATTTTTTCGTTTTTTATAAAAATACTTTCCATATATTATATATACGCCTGTTTTTAAGCCGTTTTTTGCCCGTTTTTTAGCAAAATCGTACTCCGCGCGAGTATTTATTTGGCTTTGAGTGATTTTGCGCGTTTTTCGCGCAATTTTTATCTTTTCTTTTAGATATGTTGGTGTAAAAAATTTTTTTAAGAATTTTTCCGCAATAATTGACATTGTTTTCGATTTGTGTTATACTACGGATAAAGGAGAAAGTATATGAGTGAATACGAAATTTTAGCCGAAGGCAAAAAATATTTTCGTTTTGAACGGCGACCCACCGTTTTAACCGGCCCGCATTTTCACGGCGCAATCGAATTTTTCTTTGCGGAAGAATGCGAGCAAAGCGTGGTTGTCGGCGGCGAAAAGCGAGTGTTAAAGATAGGCGAAGGTTGTTTTTCAGACAGCTTTTGCGTGCATTCGTACGAGAAAAACGAGCGCACGCCGTCGGCGTTTATCGTCGGGGAAAAATGGTATTTCGAGCGATTTTTTACCGCCAAGGGCGACCGCGTCCCGCCTAAATTTTTCCGCTTTAACAACTTCTCTCTTTTACACAATTTAATGGGCGTTTGCAATAAAAAATATAAAAATGAAGCGGACAGGTATGCGGCGATTGAAGGAGCGATGCATATTTTACTTGCGGAAATCGCACAGGAAAACGATTTTATTCCGCGCGAAACGGACAAGCAAAGCTCGCTCGTTTGCAACGTTTTATTATACGCGGAGCGGCATTTGGACAGCGACTTGTCTTTGCTGGCGCTTTCGAATGAATTTGGTTTTTCGCGCGAGCATTTATCCAGAGTTTTGCATCAATATTTAAGCGAGAACTGGAACTCGTACGTGGGCAGACTGCGGGCGCGCGCAACACACGAGCTTTTACAAGAAAACCCCGCTCTTTCCGTTTTGGACGCCGCCTTTCAATGCGGATTTGAAAGCGCAAATACATTCTACCGCGCATACAAAAAAGAATTCGACAAAAAACCGCGCGAATAGTTTTTAAGCTAAACTTATCAATTTATGACACAAACTTGTCTATAATAGAATAGACAGATTGAAAAAAGTGTGCTACAATAGATTTATAAAATGGAGGAAAACGTATGGAAAACAAGCTTTATACTGTTGCAATCATCGGCGTTGGTGCGCGCGGCGCAGGCGCGTACGGGCGAATTATTCACGATAATATGCAAGGCAAACTCAAAATTGTTGCTCTTTGCGATAAAGACCAAGCACGCTTGGATAGATGGAGCGCATTTTTTGGCGTTGATAAAGAAAACTGCTTTTTAGACGAAGATGAATTTTTCGCGCAAAAGCGCGCGGACGCATTAATCGTCGGCACGCAGGATAACGACCACGTCGGTCACGCGGTAAAAGGGTTTAAGACGGGCTATGATATGCTCATTGAAAAGCCGTTAACCGAACACAAGGAAGAATGCGACGCGCTTTTGAAAGCGCAAAAGGAAAGCGGAAGAAAAGCCATCGTTTGCCACGTTTTGCGCTATGCCCCCGCTTACGTAAAAGCTGCAGAATGGATTAAAAACGGCGAAATCGGCAAGCTGGTTGCCATCAACGCACTCGAACGCGTAGGACACTGGCACCAAGCGCACAGCTACGTGCGCGGCAACTGGCGCACTACGAAAACGGCTACCCCGATGATACTCGCAAAATGCTGCCACGATTTGGACCTTTTGCAAAACTTTGCAGGCGCGGCTTGCAAAACCATTTCGTCTGTGGGGGATTTGTCGCACTTCAAACCCGAATGCGCACCCGAAGGCGCGGCAACTCGTTGCACGGAATGCAAATACATAGATACTTGCCCGTACAGTGCAAAGCACGTTTATATCGAGCGCTGGTACACCGCTTTACCCGAAGACCCCGCACCGAAAGACAGATGGCCTTGGAACGTCATCGCAACGCCCCCCTTGACGGAAGAAAAATTGTGGGAAGCCATCAAAACGGGGCCTTACGGCAAATGCGTTTACGCTTGCGATAACGACGTCGTCGATCATCAAATTACCACGATGGAATTTGAAAACGGCGTAAAGGCAACGCTTACGATGACTGGTTTTGCCGCACACGGCAGACGGTATCATTTCTTTGGTACGCACGGCGAAATTATTTTGGACGAAGCGAATAACGAACTTGTTATCTACCGCGGCCACAAGGAAAAGCAAGCGTTTGCCATCGACGAGCTTATCAGCCAAGACGACCAAGGGTACGGTCACGGCGGCGGCGACGTGTGGCTGGTAAAGGGCTTGTACGATTTATTAAACGGCGAAGGCGGCGAAGAAACGGCCTTGTACCGTTCAGTCGAAAGCCACTTGATGGGAATTTACGCGGAAGAATCGCGCAAGCAAGGCGGCAAGCTGATTTACGTTCACGATGAAAAATAAGGCGATTTTACTATAAATCAGCCACCCATGTATGAGATGAAAAAACCGACGGTTGCTTCCGTCGGTTTTTTAATATTCTTTTATTCCAAGCAAATAATCGGTCGATACGTCTATCCAAACCGCAATATCCACAATCGCCTGCATGGGCGGCTCGTTATGACCGTTGAGCCACTCGCACAGCGTGGACGGCTGCACGTTTAACGCTCTTGCCATTTCCTTTTGTGTTTTTCCCAGCTCTTTTAAGCTGCGTTTTACTCTTTCACCAAATCCTTTCATAATTCATATTATATAAACTTTTACGCAAAATATAATTTGTATTCATAAAATATGAATTATGTATTTTGCTTGATTTTTCATTTTTTATGAACTATAATGTAGTTGGAGGATAATGAGATGGAAAAGAACGCGAGTGTGAAAATTTCGTTTTGGTTTCGTTTTTGTAGTTTACTTGTTATTGCAATTTCTTTTATTGTTTTAATGTACCTTTACAGCCCTTACCGACAGACACCTTTTTCTATCTGGAAAACATTTTACGCGGACGATTTGTTAAACATTCTTTGCGCTCTCTGCTGTATTGCGGCTCTTTTTTATGCGCTGCAAGCTTGCTTTCAGCGATCGCTCTCCAATTTTCTTATCAACCAAATCCGTGCTTTTTCTTTTTCGTTTATATCTTGCTTTTTATACGCTCTATTAGATTTTTTCTACCCGTTGTTTAACCGTGTCACATTAGACATTTTCGATTTTTTTTGCATTTTTGCCGATTTTATGTTGGGTGGTAGCCGTTTTCGGGTTTATTCAAGCGCGAAATGAAACAAAAGAATAAAGAAAACGGCATACCAGGTATGCCATGAAATTATTTTAACCCCGTTTGATGAAAATTCGTCAAACGGGGTTTTTTACTTTTTATCAACTTCTTAAACAAAAAGACTTGAAAAATTTTGCTTTTTATGATATAATATAACCAACAAACAAATGGAGCACTTATGAAGAAACAATTAAAGCGTTTTGATATGTATCGCAAGCCCAACAAGCCCAAATGGTGGCTGCGCGTCGTGGAATTGGTGGCAGGACCCCTGTATATGTATTTTTGCGGCGGCAGAGTGAAAACGGAAAAAGCCGTAAGAAAACTCAAAGGGCCGTATATCATTTTATCCTCGCACGCGTCGTTTATGGACTTCCCGCAAATGGTCACCGCACTCGCGCCCAAAACGACGGGCTGGGTTATGTCCGTGGAAGAATTCCGCCGCGGCGACTGGCTGATGTACGGTATCGGCGGTATGCCCAAGCGTAAATTCACGCACGATATCGTGACGGCGAAGCATATTCTTCGCTATCTCAAAACGTATCAATTACCCGTCACCATCTATCCCGAAGCGCGCTTTTCTCTTGCAGGGGTCAACGAACGGTTGGACGACGCACTCGGCAAGCTTTGCAAACACGCGAAGGTGCCCGTAGTCATTTTTAAGGCGAACGGGAATTTCATCAACTCTCCCCAGTGGAGTAAACATCCTTATCGCAAAATTCGTCAAGAAGCGGAAGTGTTTTTGCTTTTGACGCCTGAACAAACGGCACAAATGACCGCGGACGAAGTGCAGGCAAAAATCGAAGAAGCGTTCGTGCGCGACGAATATAAATGGCAGGTGGAAAAGGGCTACCATACCAAATGCAAACAACGCGCCGACGGGCTGTACCGCATTTTGTATAAATGTCCCGCTTGCGGCGCAGAATTTCAAACAAAGAGCGCAGGCACTCGGCTTTGGTGCGACGCGTGCGGCGCTGCTTGGGAAATGGATACGCTGTCCAGATTACACGGCGTGAACACCGATAAGGGCTTTTCGCATATTCCCGACTGGTACAACTGGGAACGTGAAGAAGTGCGCAAGGAAGTGCAAGCAGGCACGTATCATTTTGAAGACGACGTGCGCGTGGAAGACTATTATTCCACCAAGGTTGGTTTTGTGAACGTGGGCGACGCACACGTTGTACACGATGAAAACGGCTTTACCTTCGAAGGCACGGTCGATGGCAAGCCCTTCCATTTGAATAAGCCGGTTGCTTCGATGTACTCGGTGCATATCGAATACGATTTCTTAAACCGCGGCGACGCGTTCGATATTGCAGCGGACCACACCAGCTATTTTATGTTCTTGAAAACCGCGCAAAACTATTTGACAAAAATGCACTTTGCGCAAGAAGAATTGTACGATTTTTACATTCGCAATAAAAAAGCTTAAAATAAATTAACGCCCCAAGCTTAATTTAATCGAGAAAAACAAAAAAACAGGCAGGTATGGATTATTCCAAACCTGCCCGTCTCATATCAACGCCATCGGGGAACGCGTCGAATTATGAGCATAAAAAGTAGCTTTTGAAAGAGAAAAATATCACGCAGTATCGTTTGGAACAAGAAGCGGGGATTACGCACGGCGCGATGGATCGTATTATGAACAGCCAAAACAGAACGGTGACGCTGACAACCGTTTATCGGCTTGCGCGCGGATTTAATATGTCCGTTTTTGAATTTATGGACGACGAATCGTTCCGCGCGCCACATTTAGAGATTGATTGATTGATTTTCTTGTGCTTATTTATTACAAAACGCCTGCTTTAAGCAGGCGTTTTTGTTATTTCATCGCATACATGGTTGGGTTGTTTTATAAACAGCCCTTTTCTTTTAACGCTTTTACTACGTCTTGGAAAATGGCTTGCGGGGTTTGATTGCCGTCAATGCAAACAAAGCGTTCGGGCTCGTTTTGCGCAAGCGTTTTATAGCCCTGATACACCCGTTGATGGAAAGCAAGACCCGCTTGCTCTAACCTATCGTCCGCGTCCGCGCCCTTCTTTCTTGCAAACGCCGCTTCGGGAGTAAGGTCGATAAAAATCGTCACGTCGGGAAGATATTTTTCCAAAGCAAACGCGTTGATTTTGCTGATAAATTCTACCCCCAAACCCCTTGCGTACGCTTGATAGGCAAGGGACGAATCGACGTATCTGTCACACACAACCAGCTCGCCTTTGGCAAGCGCGGGCTCAACGCGGTCGCTCAAATGCTGTACGCGCGACGCCGCATAAAGAAGCGCTTCGCATTCGTCCGTCATTTCCATATTTTTTCCGCTTAATAAAATTTCGCGAATGGCTTCGGAAATTTTGCCGCCGCCCGGCTCACGGGTAAAAATATGCGGAATGTTGTTTTCCGATAAATATGCGCTGAGCATTTTTAATTGCGTGCTTTTTCCGCAGCCGTCGCATCCCTCAAACGTGATAAATTTCCCTCTCATATCTTTTCTTCCTTTTTATAAACTGCTATTTTTCCATTTGCTAACCCAAAGACGTTGTTTGCTTGGGTAAGCAAATTTATTTTTTCTTTCGTGATTGCTTCCCCGCTCTTTATCAGTGCTATGCAAGGGGGAAACAAACCCACTCGGTTTGCGCTGATGCGGTTTTCACTTTCGGTAAGCTCCACCCATTCCACTTCGCCATTTTTCAAAACGATGGGGGCAGGGTTGCGTTGAATTATATCTTCTTGCTCATAAGGACACTCGTCAAATAACCGTTTGAGCCGTTTTTGCAAGCGAATAAACGCGCTATACCGCATCGCAGGGGACAGATAAAAGCAAATGGCGTTGCCGTCGCAAAACTCGGCAAAAACCCCTTCGCTTTGCAAGCGTTTTTCTATTTCAAACGCCTTTTTGCCAAACAAGACAATCAACTTCGTCCAGTCGCCGCCAAAATAAATCCTATCGTTTTCTTCCGCGAATTTTTTTACGGCGCTTTCCAGCTTTTTATTGCGCGGATATTTCACCGCGTATTCGACGCTTGCCATAATCGGATACGACGGGCTGCTCGTACGGAAAATATCCAAAGCGTTTTTGAGTGCGGCTGCACCTTTCTCGCTGCGCGCGGAAACGACTGCACCCTGCGTAAAAGCAGGCAAGCTCTTATGCACGCCGTCCACCCAAAAATCGGCAAACGCGCCCGCATACAAGCGTTTATCAAACCGCAAATGTCCGCCGTGCGCACCGTCGATGAGCAAAAATTTTCCGTTTTGTTTGCAAAGTGCGGATAAATCCGTTAAATCGGCGATATTGCCGTAATAATCGGGCGAAGTGATAAACAACGCGTCGCATTTTTCTATCATTTCAAGCGGAATATCGTCTTTTTTTAACGGAGCCGGCACTCCGTTTTCTTTTTTGTCGGGCAATAGCAAAAGCGCTAACCCCAAAAGCGCACAACCGTTATATAAGCTCTTATGCGCGTCTTCGCGGGATAAAACCGTCTTTACCCCCAAGCTTTTCGCTGCGTGCAGCATCGACAAAACGCCGCAGGTGCTGCCGTCCGTTAAGATAAAGCTTTTGTGCGCGCCAAGCAGCGCGGTTATATCGTTTTCCGCCTGTGCAATTACGCCGTTGGGGCAGGATAAATTATCCGAATAGGCAAGCTCCGTGATATCCCATTTGGCGTTTTTATGCCCGGGGGTATGAAAGGAAATATGCTTTTTTCTCGCTTGCTTTTTCAGCATTTGATAAATTTTACAATCCGCCTTTACACGGCGGTTTTTTATCATTCGTCGCATACCTGCCTGCCTTGTTTTTCCATTTTAAGTATTCGGGGTCATTCCTTGCTCAATCAGCCAAACCACGTACAATAAGCTTTCGTATTCAAAGCTTTTTTCCTGCTCGGGGTTATAGAAAAATACTACGCTCATATCCTTTGCGCTATAACCGCTTAACTTGTTTTCGCCGTCATATACCGCATACGAATAGTACGCCTTTAAGTTTTTCATTTTGTTTTCGTCGGGGCAAATATTGAGTGAAACGATACCATCGTAGCCCACCACGTGCTCGTCTTCATTTTTTTCAATATGCGTGGGCGCGTTGAAACAAATCAGCCCGCTATCCAGCCAACCGCAAAGCTTTTCGTATGCGTCGCGGTATTTTTCAATGCGTTCAATTTCATCGGGGATTGCGGACGATAACAGCTTTTCGTTGCGATAACGCTTATCCCGCGTTTCTTGCACTCTTTGACGGAATGCCTGTTCAATTTTTGCGGTGTTGATACTCGTTTTATCCCGCCAACCGTTTTTGTAGAAATTGTTTAAGTACTCTTCCAGCTCGTAGAAATAACTGCCTTCCGTTTGGGGATTTAAGTCGGTCATATATTTGCGGTAGGGGTTAATTAAGCTTTCCGCATAAGTATATTTATAGATTGTGTTGCCGTGCTCATCCTTATCCGCTTCGCCGTCGCCGTCTTTATCCACCGTTGCGCTTGCCGTGTTGGGCGTGTTCGGTACTAAAATAATATCCCCATCGCTCACCCCCAACAGCGATTCCAGCGTTTGATGGGCGTATATTCCCGCAGAAGACAGGTCTTGATAGTCGATCTCGATTACTTCCGAAGAAAACACGCCTTCGCTAAACGCGCCTTGAATTTTTTCCGCCGTGCGCAAATCCAGCGTTTTATTTTGCGTATGATTGAATACCGTAAAGCGTTGCGACGGCTTAATGCGTGTTTCGGTGAATTCAAAAATCATCACCCACGCGAAAATCAACGCAACCGCGATTGCGATAATTTTAATCCATTCGTAAGAAAACAAGCGTTTTAAGCGTTGCTTGGTTATTTTTGCGTCCATATTTTCTCCTTATCCTATCGTGTGTAAACGCGCAAGGCGTCATACCAAGAGAAAAGAACGCGCTGATACAAAGAGAAGCTTTTTCCCTTCATCAGCGCGTTTGCTTTGCTTATTTTTTCGGTTTCATCGTGGGGAATAAGATTACGTCGCGAATGGTAGAGCTGTCCGTAAGCAGCATTACCAGCCGATCCAGCCCCAAGCCAAGCCCGCCCGTAGGGGGTAAGCCGTATTCGAGCGCGTTGATGAAATCTTCATCCACCTGCGCTTCGTTGTTGCCCTTCGCGCGTTTTGCTTCCACCTGCTTGACCATACGTTGCTTTTGGTCGATGGGGTCGTTCAATTCCGAGAATGCGTTGCCGTATTCGTGACCGCAAATGAAATATTCGAAGCGTTCGGTGAATGCAGGGTTAGACGGTTTGCGTTTTGCAAGGGGGGAGTTTTCCACGGGATAATCGTAGATAACGGTGGGTTGAATAAGCTTGTCTTCGACAAACGCATCGAAAAGCTCGATAAGCACCCAGCCCTTGGTCGCGTTTTCGTGTTCAAGCTCTACGCCCAGCTTTTCCGCCGCCGCGCGCGCGTCTTCGTCGGTAGCCCAGTCGTTATAATCGACGCCTGCGTACTTTTTCACCGCTTCCGCCATCGTCAAGCGCGTCCAGTTGCCCATATCGATTTCCGTGCCTTGATAGGAAATTTTTAAGCTGCCGCATACGTTTTGCGTGACCGTTTTATACAAGTCTTCGATTAAATCCATCATATCGAAATAATCGCTATACGCTTGATACATTTCAATCGACGTGAATTCGGGGTTATGGTAAGCGTCCATACCTTCGTTTCTGAAAATTCTACCCACTTCATAGACCTTGTCCATACCGCCGACAATCAAACGCATTAAGAAAAGCTCCGTTTCGATACGCATATACATATCCAAATCGAGTGCGTTATGATGCGTTTTGAACGGTCTTGCGTCCGCGCCGATTTCTAAAGGCAAAAGGGTGGGGGTATCCACTTCCAAATAGCCCTTGCTATCCAAATACGCACGGATTTCTTTCAAAATAAGCGAACGGGTACGGAAGGTGTCGCGCACGTCTTTGTTCATAATCAAATCCAAGTGGCGCAAGCGGTATTTCATATCCTTGTCCTGCAAGCCGTTGTATTTTTCAGGCAAAGGCAAAAGCGATTTGCAAAGGAGCGTAATTTCGCTTACGTGAATGGACACTTCGCCCGTTTGCGTTTTGAAAACGTAGCCCTTAAAGCCGAAAATATCGCCGATGTCGTAGTCTTTTTTGTACGACATATAATTTTCTTCGCCGATGTCTTGACGGGTGACGTAAATTTGAATGCTGCCCGTTTTATCCGCGATATGCGAGAACGACGCCTTGCCCATAATGCGGCGAGACATCATTCTGCCCGCCATAGAAACGGTTTTGCCTTCGTACGCTTCAAAATTTTGCTTGATGATTTCCGAATCTACGTCCACGGGGTATTTTACTTGCTCGTAGGGGTTTTTGCCTTCGCCTACTAATTTTGCAAGCTTTTCACGGCGGATTCTCGCCTGCTCAATGAGCTGTTCTTCTTCGTTGATTTCGGGTGCGTTTACGTTTTTATTTTCTTGCATAGTAAACCTCTTATTTTATCGTTATACGCATTTCATCGCGTACCTGGTATGCTCGTTTTAGAAAATTTCTCTAATTTCCAAGAAATATTCGCCGTCGGGTGCGTTTACCTTTACCTTATCGCCGACCTTATGACGAAGGAGTGCGCCGCCTACGGGAGACTCGTTGGAAATTTTGTTTTCCATCGCGTTTGCTTCCGTCGAACCGGTAATTTCATAAACCTCTTCTTCTTCCAAATCTTCGTCATATACGCGTACCTTGGAGCCGACGTGAACGGCGGAAGTATCGTTGTTTTCCGCTAAAATAACGGCGTTTTTAATTTTATAATCCAGCTCGATAATCTCGCCTTCGTTTGCCGCTTGCTCGTTTCTTGCAGCGTCGTATTCTGCGTTTTCCGACAAGTCGCCGTGGCTTCTCGCTTCTGCGATTCTATCCACGATTTCTTGGCGTTTGACCGTTTGCAGATACTTTAATTTTTCCACTGCTTCGTCGTAGCCCTTTTGGGTCATAATAATTTGCTTTTCAGCCATAAAAACTCCTTTTGTTCGCACCATTTTTATTTCGGTCTTATTTGTGCGCTTTTGCTTATTTTATTCTTTTTCGCCTCTTATCTATGCGCAAAAACACGTCAAAAAAACCGCTTAATGCGGACTGTCAAAAATCAACCGTGGTTTTTTTCTTGCGTAAAAACCACGGCGTTTATTTACTTTCTATCCTTATTATATAGCATTTTTTTGCTTTTGTCAATGTTTTTTGCTCTTTTTTACGAGAATTTCGCCCCGTTTTTGGCAAAAATACACCTTTTTATAAATTTTTGATGAATGCGTCCATACGCTCGAATGCTTGCGAAAGCGCACTCATACTCGTCGCATACGAAAGGCGCACGTTGTCCGCGCCAAAATCGCCAAACGCACTCCCGGGTACAACCGCCACCTTTTGCGCTTTCAAAAGCTGCTCGGCGAACGCTTCGCCCGAAAGACCCGTGCTTTTTACGGACGGGAACGCGTAAAACGCACCGCGCGGCTCAAAACAATCCAGCCCGATTTCGCGAAGCGAGTGTAAAACGAATTTTCTGCGCATATCGTACGAATCGCGCATTTCTTCCACCGTCGCAAAGTTATCCGACAGTCCGTCTTTGAGTGCTTCGATTGCCGCATATTGCGAAGTAATGGGCGCGCACATAATTCCGTATTGATGAATTTTGAACATCGCGTCGTCGATTTCCGCGGGCGCGCAAACGTAGCCAAGCCGCCAGCCCGTCATTGCAAACGCTTTGGAAAAACCGCTCACGTAAACGGTGCGTTCTTTCATTCCGGGTAAGCTCGCAATACTCGCGTGCGTTTGTCCGTAGGTAAGCTCGGCGTAAATTTCATCGGTAATCACGAGTAAATCGTGCTTGATAACGACGGACGCAATCGCTTGCAGCTCGTCTTTGGTCATAATTCCGCCCGTGGGGTTGTTGGGATAGGTCAAAATCAGCGCTTTGGTCTTGGGCGTAATCGCCTTTTCCAAATATTCCGCCTTCAAAACAAAGCGATCTTCTTCCCTGCATTCTACCGCAACGGGCACGCCGTCCGCAACCGTCACCAAAGGGGAATACGACACGTACGCGGGGTCGGGGATAAGCACTTCGTCCCCCCGTTCCACGCAGGCGCGAAGCACCAAATCAATCGCTTCGCTGCCGCCCACCGTCACTAAAATATGCTTGGGGTCGTATTCTAATTGAAAGCGCGTGGATAAATACTGAGAAATTAATTCCAAAAGCTTGGGAAGCCCGCGGTTGCCTGTGTATTGCGTATAGCCGCGCTGAATGGACGTGATTGCCGCCTGACGCACCTTCCAGGGCGTGACGAAATCGGGCTCGCCCACGCCGAGTGAGATTGCGCCTTCCGTTTCCCGTACGATATCGAAAAATTTACGGATACCGCTGGGCTTTAATAATTTTGTTTTGGTATTGACAAAGCTACGCATACTCTTTTGTCCTTATGCCTGCACGGAAATTCGATAATCCGCGTCTTCCTTTTCCGTTAAAATGCCTTCGATTTTATATTTTTTCAAGATAAAGTGGGTGGCTGTCGAAATTACGCCGTCGAAAGTGGAAATACGTTCGGAAACAAACCGCGCCACTTGTTGGAGCGATTTATCCTTCAAAAATACCGCCAAATCGTACGCGCCGCTCATTAAATACACCGCTTGTACTTCGGGGAATGCGGCAATTTGTTTTGCAATTCCGTCAAACCCTTCTTTCTTTTTGGGGGTCACTTTTACTTCGATGAGCGCTTCTACAAACGAATCGTCCGCCTTTTCGCTGTTGACGATCGCGGTATATTTTACCAAAAGCCCCTTGTTTTCCATCTCTAAAATACACGCCTTAACTTCCGCTTCCGTTTGCGAAAGCATCGCCGCAATTTGTTTCACGCTCGTGCGCGCGTCGTTGGTTAAAATATTCAAAACATTTTTTTCTAAAACGGTCATTTTGCTGCTCTCCTTAAAATAAGTGTTCCAAAAATAAGTGGTCGTACCCCAGCGTTTCCACAAAATCGCGCGGGGGGAATTTTACGTGATTGAACTTTGCAAAATTAAAAATATGCGTTTTGGTGAGTACGGGAGTGGGAATATCCAGCGTATGACAAATATCCACCAAATAATCGAAAAAATGCGAATAGGTAAGCCGTTCATCCTTTTCGTACACAAATTGCTTTTTAATTTTACCGTCCGTGATCAGTTTTGCCCAAATTTTCATACTCGTATTATACACGAAATGCGGAAAAAAGTAAAGGATTTTATTTAGCGTTTTTTCGTTTTTTCACTTATATTTTACGCATACGCGTCCGCCTTGCGTCATACGATAGACTATATTCCTTGCCCGTTATTTCCGGGCGCCAAGTAAAAGCAAAAACAACAAAAGCTTTCTTTTTTCTTCTCTTTTTATGAAATTTCGACAAATTAAGCTTGTTATGATGGAGTTATCTGTTTTATGAGTGCAAAAAAATCTTCTCGATATCCCTTTCCCGTTGCCGTGGTTTCTTTGATTTTAACCGCCGTAATCACCTGCGTTTGCTTTACGGTTATCAGCGTGTTTGCAGGTATCGAAAAAGACAAAACGGTGGGGGCAGGTACGAGTTCAAGCCGTCTTTTGCCCATATATTCGGTGGCGAGAGAAGATAAAAAAATCGCCATTAGCTTCGACTGCGCTTGGGGGGTAGATTATACAGATAAGCTGCTGCATATCATGGAGCAAAACGATATAAAATGCACCTTTTTCGCCGTACAGTTTTGGGTGGAAAAATACCCCGAATACGCGCAAAAAATCGTGGATAGCGGGCACGAGCTTGGCACGCACTCGAAAACGCATCCGTATATGAGTAAGCTTTCAAAGGCGCAGGTGAAAGAAGAGCTTTCTTCGTCGATGGCGGCAATCGAACGAGTGACGGGGCAAAAGACCGATTTATTCCGTCCGCCGTACGGCGATTATAACAATCAGCTTATTTCCACTGCGCAGGAGCTGGGGCTTTATACCATTCAATGGGACGTGGATTCGCTGGACTGGAAAAATTTATCCGCGACGGAAATCGCTTTGCGCGTCATCAACGGCGCAAAAAGCGGGTCGATTATTTTATGTCACAATAACGGACTGCACACTGCCGAAGCGCTGCCGATGATTTTTTCTACTTTGAAAAATAAAGGGTTTACCTTTGTGCCGATCGGGGAGCTGATTTATCGGCAAAATTACACGATGGATACAAGCGGCAAGCAACACGCCGCCGTATGATAAATTTTGAGATACTTTTAGGAGGTTTTAACTATGAACTACGCAACAGAGAAAAACAACAAGGTGTTTATCGCAGGGGAAATTGTGTCAGACGCGTCCTTTTCCCACGAGGTTTACGGCGAGGGATTTTACGAATTTTTCGTTAAAGTCCCCCGTCTTTCGGGGCAAGCGGATATTCTGCCCGTCACCGTTTCCGAACGACTCATTCAAGACGGAATGCTTGCAAGGGGCAAAACGCTTTGCGCCATCGGGCAATTTAGAAGCTATAACAAAATCGAAAATGCAAAATCGCGGCTGATGCTGACGGTGTTTATCAGGGAGCTTGTGGAAGATTCCCCCGACAAAAACCCGAATAATATTTTGCTGTCGGGATATATTTGCAAGCCGCCCGTGTATCGAACGACGCCGTTTAATAGGGAAATCGCCGACGTGCTGATTGCCGTCAACCGCGCGTATAATAAATCGGATTATATCCCCTGTATCGCGTGGGGAAGAAACGCACGGTTTGTGAAAAATTTGCGCGTGGGGGATAGAATTGCGGTGTCGGGCAGAATTCAAAGCCGAGAATATCAAAAACGCCTTTCCGAAACGGAAGTGCGAATGATGACGGCGTACGAAGTGTCCGTTTCCAAGCTTGCCGCCTTTGACCAAGGGGAAGATTTTGACATCGAAACGGAATTCGATTTATACTCGCTTCAAAACAAGCGGGAAAGCGAAACCATCGCCGCCGCGCTGGATTATTAAGAGAAATCCCCGTTGCTTGAAACGGGGATTTCTCTTATATTTTTAACAGTACGCGCATCAATGCAAGCACCAGCCAAGCTCGTTCCGAAGATAACTCGTTGAACATTTCTTCAATCTCCGATACGCCTTGCTCATCAAGCCATTCTTTGGGATAAAATTTCAAAGGCGAAACACCCAGCGCTCGGCAAAGCTTGAAAAAATTTTCCATAGAAGGCAGTTGTTTGCCCGTTTCAAGCAAGGATATCATACTTGGACTCACTTCGCTTTTTTGCGACAATTCCATCGCCGATAATCCCTTGTTTTTGCGCATTTCTCTTAACGTTTCGCCAAAATATGCGTATAAATCTATGTCTTTATCCCTTTCTCTTTGCTTGTTTGCCATTTTCTCACCTGTCTGCTTTTTCTTTTATTATATGCTACCTAATTAGGTATGTCAAACCTTTTTAGGTAGTTTTATGAGAAAATATGAGAAAGAACGACCTTTTTAGGTATATTTTTTAGGGGGTATGCTATGTTTAAGGATATTTTATTAGATTTAATGGCAGAGCGGGGCTTAAAACAGAACGAACTTTCTTTGAAAGCCCACATTCCGCCTACGACAATCAGCGGTTGGCTCAACGCGGGGCGTTTACCCGATTATAACGCATTAATCAAATTGAGCCATTTCTTTGAAGTGAGCGCGGACGTATTGTTGGGCTTAAAAGATTATTAAATGAAGAAACGAGAATTCTGCACTTCTTGTTTCTTTATTTTTTCGCTTTTTTATGCCACCTTTTTAGGTAGCATAAAGGGTATGCGTTTTTTTGAAACACGCTTTACTCCGCCACCTTTTTAGGTTGCGCAACCTATCGCGCTTACATTATACACGTGCTACCTTTTTGAGTAGCAAGGGGCTTTTTGCAAAGCTTTTTATTTCGTCGAAATCAGAAAAACAACTTGTTGTACTTGTGTTATGAACGTGCTGCCTTTTTAGGTGGCATAATCTTTCGCGCTTACATTATGCACGTGCTACCTTTTTAGGTTGCGTGTGTTTTGCTTTTAGGACGTCTTTTAGCACAACCACCGCCTTTTTTGATAAAGGCGGTGGTTGTTTTTTGCGGCTTTGTTAGATCCTTATTTACTGCGCTTTATAGTGTCGCAAGACCTTGTCTTACTCGCGCGCCGTTGGCTCAAAATGACAAGAAGGTGCGCTTTATTGTTTGGGATTGCTTCGCTTTGTTCGCAATGACACGGAATACCTTTACGCCCCCGTCATTGCGAGTGGAGCGTAAGCGGAGCGCGGCAATCTCGTATAAAATGTCCCCTCAACGCAATATAAATGAATGTTTTACTCGTTTTTCGGTTTTACCAGCAGCGTTTTATAATCGGTATAAACCACAAAACCCGCTCTTGCTTTGGGCGGTTTTTTTACGTATTTTCGCTTGCAATAGTCAACGGGAATTTTATCCGCGTCCCTGCCTTGCGAGAAATACGCGCAAAGCTCGGCGGCGCGTAAAAGCGTTTCATCGCATACCTGCCTGCCTTCTGTGAGTATAATTACGTGAGAAGAATGGTATTTTTGGGTGTGCAGCCAAATATCGTCGGGGGTGGCGATACGCAAAATCTTATCGTTTTGCATATTGTTTCTACCCACCAAAATTTTCATTCCGTTATGCTCGTATTGTCTAAAAGAAATTTCTTCTTCCTTGCGCTTTCCGCCCGCTCTTGCCTTGGGCGCTTTGATAAGTCCTGCGTCGATGAGTTCTTTTTCAATCTCTTTCAAATCGCTCTCGTTTTCCGCCGTTTGAATGAGCGTCAGCAAGCTATCCGCATAATAAATTTCCTTTTCTTCCGCGTCTTTCATCGCCTGTAAAATTTCTTTCGCTCGCTTTTGTTTATTATAAATTTTGAAATATTTTTGCGCGTTTTTCGCAGGGGAAAGCTGCGCGTCTAAACTAATTTTAATATTCCCGCCCTGCTCGTCGTACCAGTTTTCCAGCACGATATTTGCCATTCCGCGCTCGATTTTATACAAATTTGCCGTTAAAAGCTCGCCCTTAATGCGGTTTTCTTCCGCTTTTTCCGCGTCGTTTAACCGTTCTAAAATATCCTGCAAGCGCTTGCTCGCTTTCTTTTTTAACGCGCGCGCACCGCTCTCTAATTTGCGTTTTTTATCTTCGAACCCCTTTTTGCTTTCCCGCCAAAAATAGTATTCGTTCGCCGCTTGATTAAGCGAGCTTCTCATCTCGCCGCCCGCTACGGAGAATGCGAAAAAGTCTTTGGGCTGACCGTTTTCCATCTGCACGCAAGGAACACACGGCTCGTGTAAACAAAACTCGTCGATGAACGCCCAAAGGGGCATTTTAACCCTTTGCGCCCGCCATACAATTTCCCGCGCGGTGGCAAGCGACAACCCGCCCACACGCTCGAAAATATACTTTGCCAGCGTTTCGTTTTCGTAGCCGTCGGGGTGCATATTTTCAAAGCTTTCCATCATTGAACGCATACCTGCCCCGTCCAAAGGCGAAATTTTGTCCTGCGGCGCAGGGTAAGCGTACTTTGCCCCCGCAAACAAAACGCGGTGGTTTTCGTCCATCAAAGCCGTCGTTTTCAACGCGCCCAAAATTACGTCGTTTTCCGTTAAAACCACGTTGGAGTATTTTCCCATTATCTCGCAGCGCAGCACTCGTTCCGCCTGTGAAAAATCACTCGTGCAAAGCAGTTTAATTTCGATAATGCGCTCGAACGCGTATTGCGAAACAGACAAAATTTCCGCGCCTTGCAGGTGTTTGCGAAGCAGCATACAAAAATTAGGCGCGACCGCCGCCGGTTCTTTTTCCGTTTCCGACAAACAAACGCGCGCAAACGTTGCATTTGTGCTTAAAATAAGTTTAACCGCGGCTTTTCCGGTGTATATAATAAGGGTAAGCTCGTCTTTATTCACCTGCGATATGCGGTTGATTTTTCCCCCGACGAGCAAAGCGTTTAACTCATCGGCGAGTCGTTTGATGTGAAATGCGTCCTGCGGCATAATCGCTCCTTTTGGGCTTTTTTAAGAAATCTTCTTAAATTATAGCGTAAAATTACAAAATTGTAAACAAAAACGCTTTATTTTCTTTGATAAATATGTTAAAATGTATGAGCGAATGAGATTTTGGCGGTTTTTCGCCAAGTTTTATTTGAAAATAGATAAATAAATTGCAGGAGAAAGCAGATATGAAATACACCACAAAAGCAGCGGAAAAAAGTACCGTTAAAATCACGCTTAAATTTGACGCGGAAGAATGGAAAAACGCGCAAAACCAAGCGTACTTGAAAACCAGAGGCAAATTTGCCATCAACGGCTTCCGCAAAGGCAAAGCACCCAAACACGTAATTGAAAATATGTACGGCAAGGGCGTATTTTTCGAAGACGCGCTCAATGCGTTATTCTCGGAAAATTACGGCACCGTTCTTGAAAAGAACGAAAAGAAATTCACCCCCGTTGGCGACCCCGAAGTTTCGGTGGACGCACTTTCCGACGACGGCGTGACCCTTTTGGCAGTAGTACCCGTAAAACCCGAAGTGAAAATTTCCGCGTATAAGGGTATGAAGATTAAAGAATTTGCGTATAATGTAAAAGATGAAGAAGTGGATGCGGAAATCAACCGTTTGCTGGAAAGAAACGCACGCAAAGTGCCCGTAGAAGGCAGAGCGGCGCAAAGCGGCGATATTGCAAACATCAACTTCGTCGGTACGGTTGACGGCGTAAAATTCGACGGCGGCGAAGCGGAAGGGTTCGACCTTACTCTTGGCAGCGGTCAATTTATTCCCGGCTTCGAAGACCAAGTGATCGGTATGAACATCGGCGAAAGCAAGGATATCAACGTGACGTTCCCTGAAAACTATCAAGCGGAAAACTTGAAGGGCAAACCCGCTGTGTTTGCCGTGACTGTAAACTCGCTTACAGGCAAAGAGCTCCCCGAACTCACCGATGAATTCATCAAAGACGCAACGGGCAGCGAAAGCATCGACGCATACAAGGCAAAAGCAAGAGAAAGATTGCAAGCGCAAGCGGACAGACGCGCAAACGACGCTACGGAAAATAGCATTTTGGACGCAATCGCAGCAAATACCGAAGTGGAAATTCCCCAAGCGATGATCGAAAGAGAAATCGACGGCTTGATGCAAAAATTCGAATATCAACTGATGTATCAGGGCTTGAAGCTTGCCGATTATCTCTCGTTCTTGAAAGTGACGGAAGCGGATTTTAGAAAGAACTACGAAGAACAAGCGAAGAAGAACGTTTTGAACCAACTCATCATTTCGCAGCTTATCAAGGAAGAAAACGTAGAAGCTACGCAAGAAGAAGTAGATGCAAAGGTTGCTGAACAAGCGAAAGAAGTGGGCAAGGACGTGGAAGAATACAAAAAAGGTATGGATCCCCGTCAATTCGATTATATCCGCAGCGATATCATCATCACCAAGCTTTTCGAAACGCTCAAAGCAAACAACGAAATGTACGTGGAAGAATAATTTCCCCGTTTATCAAAATACTTTTTAAGGAATTTTTATGGAAAAGAACGTACTCGTGCCTTACGTAGTGGAACGCACGTCTTCGGGCGAACGCACTTACGACTTATATTCCCGTTTATTAGACGATAGAATTATCTTTTTGAGCGGGGAAATCAACGACGCAGTTGCAAATACGGTCGTAGCGCAGCTGATTTATCTCGAAGGCAAAGACCCTACCAAGGACATCTCGCTTTATATCAACTCCCCCGGCGGCTCGGTTTCCGCAGGTATGGCAATTTACGACACGATGAATTATATCAAGTGCGACGTTTCGACTATTTGTATCGGGCTCGCGGCGAGTATGGGCGCGTTCCTGCTCTCCAGCGGCGCGAAAGGCAAGCGTTTTGCGTTGCCCAACTCGGAAATTATGATCCACCAACCCCTTGGCGGCGCGCAAGGTCAGGCGAGTGATATTAAAATTCAAGCAGAGCATATTCTCCGCACGAAAGCCAAGCTGAATCGTATTTTGTCCGAAAACACGGGCAAGGACTTGCTGGCGATTGAGCGCGACACCGACCGCGATTATTATATGTCCGCGGACGAAGCGAGAGCGTACGGCTTGATTGACAGAGTGTTTGTGAGAAGATAAGCTTTTCTCATTCTTTACGATAAACGACGCGCAAAACCGCAAAAGGGTTTTGCGCGGTATTTTTCAATAGAGTTTGGGTTATACTCTTTTTCGCGCCCTTTTCGCTTTGAAACTTTTTTTCGCGTTTGGGCGTATGATAAATAACCCGTTTGATTTTAGGAGTTAAAAATGACCAACAAACATCAACATTGTTCCTTTTGCGGAAAAGCCAAGGAAGAAACGCGTAAGCTCATCACCGGCCCCGACGGCGCGTGTATTTGCGACGAGTGCGTGGAAATTTGTAAATCGATGGTAGATGAGTGGGAAGACGAAAAATCTACTCCCAAAGACGTACCGTTGAAAAAGCCGGCGGAAATTAAAGCGGAGCTCGATCAATACATCGTTGGGCAGGATAAGGCAAAACGCGTGCTTTCCGTTGCCGTTTATAACCATTATAAACGCATCAACGCCGTAAGCAAAAACAAAAAAGACGACGACGGTATTGAAATTGAAAAAAGCAACGTGCTTTTACTCGGCCCGACGGGAAGTGGGAAAACGCTACTCGCCCGTACGCTTGCAAAAATTTTGAACGTGCCGTTTGCCACTTCGGACGCGACTACACTCACCGAAGCGGGATACGTAGGCGAAGACGTAGAAAATATTTTATTAAAGCTTATTCAAAACGCCGATTATGACATCGAACGCGCGCAACGCGGCATTATCTATATCGACGAAATTGATAAAATTTCCAGAAAGAGCGAAAACGTTTCCATTACGCGCGACGTTTCCGGCGAAGGCGTACAGCAGGCGCTGCTGAAAATTATCGAAAGCACGACCGCAAACGTCCCCCCGCAAGGCGGCAGAAAACACCCCAACCAAGAATGCTTGCGCATCGACACGACGAATATTTTATTCATCTGCGGCGGCGCGTTCGTGGGGCTGGATAAAATTGTTTCGTCCAGAAAAGACGATACCACGCTCGGCTTCGGCGGTAAAGTGCGCTTGGGCGCAAACGAAGCGGATTATTCAATGCTCGACGACGTGAAACCGCAGGATTTGACTAAATTTGGTTTAATCCCCGAATTCGTGGGCAGACTTCCCATCGTAGTCAATTTAGACCCGCTTGGCGAAGACGCGCTGGTGAAAATTTTAACCGAACCGAAAAACGCGATCATCAAGCAATACCAAAAGCTTGTCGGGTTCGACGGCGTAAAGCTGACGGTGGAAGACGACGCGGTGCGCGAAATCGCGCAAACGGCGATTCGCTTGAAAACGGGCGCGCGCGGACTTCGAACGATTATCGAAAGCGTAATGACGGACGTTATGTATAAAATTCCGTCGGAAAACAACGTGGAAGAAGTGGTTATCACCAAAGAATGCTTAACCAGCGGCGTACTGCCCAAGCTTATTTATAAACAAACCGCATAAGCGTAAATTTTGTATAAAAAGAACGGCTCTTCAGCCGTTCTTTTTTGTTTCATCTCATACCTGGGTAGGTCGTTTTGAAAAATTAATACAAAATTTGTGCTTTGTCGGGCAGGTGTAATACCTTTGCAGTATCCCCGCGCACCGAGAAGCAATCTTCCTTATACGTCTTATGCGGAATAAAATACACACGCTTTTCTTTCCAGCGGTTTTTCGCTTCGTGGGCAAAGAAACGCTCGTCCAAAATCTTGCGCATAATGCCTTCATTCAGCTCGACCAGCGCGGTTGTATAGCCCCGCGCAAAGCAATCCAAAATTCCGTCGCGGATACGCATAATAACAAAAATATCCGCTTCTTTATCGCCAACGCCGTCGCAATGCGGGCAGGGTTGCACGAGCGACGAGAACGTTTCGTTGCCTACGCGTTTACGCGTAAATTGCGTAATGCACAGCTCGCTCATCGGCAATACGTTGCATTTTGCCTTGTCCGTTTCCAAGCATTTTTTCAGCTCTTCCGTCACGATTGTTTTGTGGCTTTCATTCATCATATCGATAAAATCCACCACCACGATACCGGCAATATTCCGCAGGCGTACTTGCCGTGCAATTTCTCTTGCCGCCGCCAAATTCACCGCAAAAACCGTTTCTTCCAGCGACGTTTCGCCCACGTAGCTGCCCGAGTTGACGTCGATAACCGTCATCGCTTCGGTATGCTCGATAATCAAATATCCCCCGCCGATAAGCGGTACCTTGGGCTTGGTCGCGTCATAAATCATCGGCGTAATATTATGTGCCGCGAACATCGACCGCGCGCCCGTGTACTTTACCAGCTTTCTCGCCGGTAAATCGCCGCGCAAATGCACGAGTAATAAAAGCTGTTGATACAGCTCTTCATCACCTACGTAAATCGCGCCAAGTTCACTGCCAAAGCTGTCGCGCATAATGCGCATCGGAAGCTCTTCGTCTTGATACAGCACTGTTCCTACCGCTGAATTTTTCGCGCGAGCAAGCGTCTTTTCGTATAATTTTTTCAAATACGCCGTTTCCGTTTTCAACTGCTTTTGCGTGGCGTAGGGGGCTTGCGTACGCACAATAAACCCTTCATTTTCCCGCTCGCGCATTTTTTTCGCTTTGGTTAAGAGTTGTTCTCTGAGCGTTTCGTCGGTGATTTTTCTCGAAATCCCCAAAAAGTCCGTTTGCGGAAGATAGATGACGTGTTTACCCACAAACGAAAGGTTGGTCGTCACCTTTGCGCCCTTGTTTCCGCGCGGGGGCTTGGTCACTTGTACGATAATTTCGTCGCCCACTTTGAGTTCCATCGCCTTTTTTTGCGGCGAGTGCGTACCGTCGTACTTACTGTAATCGGTGTACGATTCTTCCATCGAAAGGTAGCAGTTTTTTTGCAAGCCGCAATAGATAAACGCGGCGTTCATTCCCGATAAAACGTTGGTCACTCTGCCCTTGTAAATGTTGCCTACAATTTCGCCCTTGCCTTCCGTTTCCACCAAAAACTCGGTAAGCTTCCCGTCTTCCAAGAGTGCGGCAAACTGCTGTCCGCAATATCGATCGAAAAACCATTCTTTTGTCATTGTCGCCGCCTCCTAAAAACTACCCGTGAACCGTCCAAGACGATCCACGGGCGCAAACATTATTATACCACAGCGCATATGTTTTGGCAATAGGTTTTGCAGTTTTCTTTGCAAAAAAGTGGTTTTTTATCCTTTTTTTGTATTATTTTGCCTGTTTTTTAACGTTTGTAGTGTTTCATACGGCGTTTTCGCCTGCAAAAATAGCAGGGAAAGTTGGTTTTGCGATAGATTGAATAGGTGTTTTTCTTCGCTGTCATATACTTCCAAAACCAAATATCTGCCCTTGCTGACGTACTTAAAAACGTCTTTTATTACGCAGCCGTTCCACACCGCAACCCGCCGTATCTCTAACCCGCGCGCGAGTGCGTCCGCACAGGAAAAATCCACTTTTTGATAGTGCGCATACTTTTCGCCGTTCCCGAACGCACCGAAAGCCAAGAATATGGCAAAGAACAGCAAGGATATATTCACCTGCTTTTTTACTGCGCCAAAAACAAATACGCTTGCCATTCCCACAGCCAAAATCAGCGTGATAGTTTGGCAAATTTTAATCGCTTGTTTCTCCGCCTTTCCTTCGTCGGTCTGCTTTTTCGTAAACGCCTGCGTAAGAATGACGCGCAGCGCGCGCCCGCCGTCCAAGGGGTAAGCAGGCAGCAAATTTACAAGCGCAATCGCCAACGAAGTGCTATACGCGGTGTCCGTGAACGCGTACATGGTAGGGGCAAACCACCAAATTGCCGCAAAAAGCGCGGCGGTTAGCAAATTGCAAATCGGCCCAGCCAGCACCACGGATAATTCGTCTTTTAAGCGCATCGACGACAAGTCGCCGTCGATTACCGCGCCGTAGGGCATCAATACGACGGCGTTGAGCTTATACCCCAGCCGCGCCGCCGCAAAGGCGTGCGCGCATTCGTGTTGGAGCGCGACAAAACAACTCATTAAAAAGAGCGGCAGCTCGCCGGTAATCGAATACCAAATTCCCACGCCGATAAAAAGCGGGTGCAGCTTTATTGCGGGTCTTGTTTCTTTTTTTGACCGTTGATAGGCAAAGCGGCGGCTGCGCCGCCGCTTTTTCGTTATTGCTCCGTCACCCACGCCAAGCAATTTTCCTCCGTCACTTCAAAGCAGTTGAGCAGGGTACCGTTCGAATACATCGTCACCTGCACTTCCGTTTCGCCTTCGCTGTACCCTACGGGTACGTTGCTTTTCACTTCTTCGCCCTGCGCATAATACACAAAATCCAACCCGCTCATCACCGCCGAGAAGGTATCCGAGTGTTCGATTTTTATCGTATAAGTGCCGTCCGCGTTTTGCACGACCGAATGCACTTTTCCGTCCACAGCAGGATATACGCACCCCTCGCCCGTAAACGAAATAACGCCTGCAGGGGAAACGGAAAGCTCTATGTTGGAAAAATCGCCCACCACGCTGTTTAAGGTAAAATCGCTATACGTGCGCGTATCCGTTTGCGCTTGCGCTCCGTCGTAAAGGGTACGGAAAAAAGTATTAATTGCGCTATGCGGAACAAATACGTTGGTTAAAAAGATTGCGCCGCACAAAGCGCACACCGCCGCAAACTCTATCCCAAGCACCGCTTTTACGCGTTTTTCTTGCTTGGAAAGCGCATTCATCTCATACCTGGGTAGGTCGTTTTCAAAATCTTCTTCGCTAAACGCGTATTCTTCGTCGGAAGAATACTCTTCAAATCTCTTTCGGTTTTCCACCGCCGAATACAACTTAACGGTATCTACGCGGTCGGGGACGTCGCCCAAATTAAGCTTGCCTTGACTGTTGACGCCTTCCGCAAACAACGCCGCGTCCGCCGTAATTTCTTTGGCGGAAACAACGCCTTCGCTATGGGCAATATCGTTTGCGGTTTGCTCCATTTTACCGTTTACACTCTGAATAACGCTGTCTTGCAGCGTCCATTCTTTTTTAGGCGCAGCGGGGGGCGGGCGTTTTTCTATTTTGCGTTTGCGCGCGCTCTTTTTTTGCGTCACGCTTACTGTGGATACGGGAATTTCCAGCATTTCTGCGTATTCGATTTCTTCGTTCATACCTTCTTCTCCTTGCTTGCATTTATCGCTTGTGCTTTATCGTATGAAAAAAGACGCGAAAATAGAACTTCTCGCGCCTTTGCAAATTTTATCAAATTTTAGCCGTTTTTTGTTTTTTATTCTTCTTCGTCGTCATCGTCGGGCTTTTCTTGCGCAACGGATGCTTTTTTGAATTTGATTTCTTCTACGGGGAATTCCTTAAACACCAAACCGCCCGCGCCGTCGTCCTGCTTTACGCGCACCTGCATTTTTAACATATTCAGCGACGCCACCACCGCTTTCCCGTCGGGCGTGCCTACTTCCGCGCCTACTTTGGGCAGCTGCTTGGACGCGTCGTTATAATAATCGTATTCGTAGCTCAAACAGCACATCAGCCGTCCGCAAAGCCCGCTGATTTTTCCGGGGTTGAGCGACAAGCCCTGCACCTTTGCCATTTTTACGCTCACCTTCTTACATTCGGGCATATTCCCCGCACAGCAGCACACTCTTCCGCAGGGGGCAATCCCGCCCAAATACTTGGTTTCGTCCCGCGTGCCTACCTGCCGAAGCTCAATACGCGTCTTAAACGCGGACGCCAAATCCTTAACCAGCTCTCTAAAATCCACGCGCGAAGCCGCGGTAAAATAGAATACGATTTTGCTTCCGTCGAACGCATATTCGCAATCGACGAGTTTCATTTCCAAGCCGTTTGCCGCAATTTTTTCCTTGCATATTTTAATCGCCTGCGGGCGTTTTGCTTGATTTGCTTCGTACAATTCTTTATCTCTTTGGGTGGCGATACGCACGATGGGCTTGAGCGGTTGTACCACTTCTTCGTCATCGACTTCCTTAACGGGGTGGGCAACCCACGCGTATTCTAACCCGCGCGCCGTTTCTACAATGACGGGCATATTACGCACGTATTCTTCTTTATCGCGGGGGGCAAAATAATACAATTTGCCGCCGCTTTTGAATTTAATTTCTACTACTTTTACCATATATTTCTTTCTATCCTTTTTATCTTTTTGAAAAACTCATCTCATACCTGGTAGGTCAAAATGCCTGCTATCAGCGTTTCTATACATTGTGGAAAGTACGCGTTAAAGGTGACCTGCTTTTCCGCTTGTCCGATTGCTTGCTGGGCATAAAGCAGGGCGGGCAACGACAGCTTATCCGCCACCTTTTTTAACCGCTCGTTTTCCGCTTGCAAAAATACCTGCTCTTTCAAAGCTTGCGCGTTTTGCGCTGTCGCGGTTTTCAAAAGCAACGCGTCGCGGTAAACGATACGAAGCAAAGACAAAAGCTCTTTCTTTTTCTTGCTCTCGCCTATTTTTTTAACGAGAATAGGCAAATCCCGCTCGCTCGCCAAAGCAAGCGCAAGCGCGTCGTCCACCAAATTTTTATACGCGCCGCCCAAAAGCATATTTTCCGCTTCGCCAAAAATTCCGCCGCACGCCGCCGCGCAAAGCGCGATTTCCGCAGGGGAATACTCCGCACCGTAAGATCTATATAAGCCCTGCTCGATTTCTTGCACGGAAAAGGGCGGGATTTCCAACGTTTTTACGCGCGAAAGCACCGTTTGCAGGACAGGAAAGGTGGAAGTGACGCCCAGCAAAAAGCATACGCCTTGGGGCGGTTCTTCTAAAAGTTTGAGCATTTTATTTTGCGCCGCAGGGGTCGCCAAATCGAAGTCGCAAACGACGAACAATTTCAGATTCCCTTCAACGGGCTGTAAAATACTCTCTTCCTGCACCGTTTCCGCGTCTTCAACCATAAATTTTTTTTCATTTTCAGGGAAAATAAGACAATCGGAAAAATGCTCTTCTTCAATCAGCCGAGAAAGCCGTATTTCGCTTGGCGAGCACTCTTGCTCGCAATGAAAAAAGAGTTTTGCAAACGTCTTTAACGCCCCGCGTAAATTGCGCGCGTCGGGCAAATGCAATAAATACGCGTGGGAAAGCTCTTTTTTATTTCGTTCGTTTTGAACGAGCTGATACGCTCGCGTACGGCAAAGCAGCGTTTGCATAGAGTCGTTTATTCCTTTTACGTTTTTTGAGAAAAAAAGTTTTTACCCCTTTATTGTAGCATAAAAGTTAAAATTTTGCAAGCGGTTGCGCCATTCGTTATCGCTTGTATGTAAAAAAATTATATAAAACACTTTACAAGTGTTTGAAATTATGCTATAATGATGTTATTAAAAATTGAATCGGGGGCTATTCATGGAAGGATACGAGGAAATGCAAGAAGAAATTCGTTTATCCGACGTTTTCAAAACGTTATGGAGAAAAGTTAAAACGTTGATTTTGGTTGGTTTAATCGGCGTCGTTATCGGCGGCGCTTTGGGTTTTGCGTTTGATTTTAATAAAAGCTATTACGGCGGCACGGTCGAATTTTACGTCAACCCCAAGCAAGCGGAAGACGAAACAGGTGAAAAAATTTACGGTGCATACGGACAAACGGCGATGAACGATATGGTTCGTCTTTTGAACTCGCAGCTTTTTGCCGAATATCTGTTTTTAGACGAAAACGGTTTACCGCTTTCCACGTCGTCGGAAGAACTCAACGCAAAAATCGAAAACGCAAAGGTTTTGCTTGCCGATTCGACCGTTTCCAAGGCAGAGAAAGCAGAAATTGTGGAAACGATTATCGATGAGTGGAGAACGCTGGACACGTACAAACAGCTTATTCGCGCGGTGGAAGAATCTACCACTTATACGCACACGCTCAATAACGACGATAAGTACGCGACGGCGAGCAGCTTCATCGTGGTAGAAGTTTCCGTTTTGAACGACGAAGAATTTGCAAACAAGCTGTTTGAACGGGTAAAAGCCGGGGTTGAATCGTACGTGGAAAAAAATATGTTCGTACCCCCCAACTACGTTGGTACGCGCTGCCGTAAGGTGACGAACTTGGACGAAGTAAAACTCTTGAACCCCACTTCGCTGGTAGAGTCGATTATCAAATACGCTATTTTGGTCGGCGCTGCGTCCGTTTTAATTGCAGCGGTTATCATTTTAATTAAGGATTCGTCTGAAAAACGCTTGAAGAATCCCAGCCAAACGATGGCAAAACTGGACGTACCCCTTCTTGGCGTCATTCCCCAAGAAAACGATAAAAATTTTGACTAATTGCGCAGGGGGAAATATGGCTTTTTCTAAACGTAAACATTTGGGCAAAGCAGCCCTTCTTAACAACAACGCTTCGGTTGCGTTAAAAGAATCGTTTCGCGATCTAAAAGCAAAATTATCTCTTTTTTTGCCGAGCGAAGGCGCAAAAACACTCGCCATTACTTCTACGTCCAAAAAAGACGGCCGAGAAGCTGTGGTTGCAAATCTTGCACTCTCTTTTGCGTCGCCCGACGTCCGCGTCGCCGTTATCGACGCCGACTTTACCTTCGATGCTTTATCTTGCTTATTCTCTAACGAAAACGCGGAAAGTAAAAAATTAACCCTTTCCAGAAAAGACGGATTGAAAACGTACGTTGTTTCTATTTATCAGGATTTAGATAATAATATCGATTTTATCCCCTTTAATAAAATTGAACACGACGACGAATACATCGACGATCCCGCCATCGCGTCCTTGATACAAGTATTAAAGGAAACGTACGATTTTGTTATCGTCAACGCTCCGTCCGCTTTATCCGTCGCCGGTATGAATTCGTTTGCGTCCGTTTGCGATGGGTTCGCACTCGTTTGCAAAAAACATTCTTCGCGTATTCAAAACGTTCGCACTGCGCTGGATATACTCCGCGTTGTAGGCGCTAACGTTTTAGGCGTAATTGTAAACGATAACAAATAATCGGTTTCTTTCGTTTTACGGTCGGGGCGCAGCTTTTCGCCCCGCCTTTTATTTAACGGGAATTGTTTGAAAATCTCCTTTTTTGGGTAAAAATAAATATTATGGAACAACAAGAAATTACAACTACAAAAACCAACCTGCTGCCCGTCATTGCTTTGCGGGGCAGAGTAGCGTTTCCCGATACTTCGATGACGTTTGAAGTAGGTCGCGACGCGACCTTAAAAGCGGTGGATCGCGCTACGAATAACGGCGATCGGCTGGTTTTGATTTGCACGCAAAAAGACACCGAAAAAACGGAAGTGACTGCGGACGATTTATACCAAATCGGCTGCGTGGCAAAAATTCGTTCCGTTTCTCAACTCCCCGGCAGCGTAGTCCGCGTCGTCGTGGGCGGTTTATACCGTGCGAAAGCGCGCGCTATCCGCTACGAAGACGGATATTTTTCCGCTGTTTGCGACGAATTACCGTCTATTCAAGGGGATGAAATTTTACAAGAAGCGTATTTACGCACGGCAAAAGCACTCTTAAAAGACGTTTTATCCACCGAAGGCAAAATCAGCAAGGAAACGATTTTGAAGCTGGAATATTTGGAAAACGCGGACGAGTACGTGAACGTTGCCTTGAACTCGATGCGCGTAAAGCTCGCTATTAAGCAAGCAGGACTGGAAGAAACGCGCGTAATCGAACGCTTAAAGCTTTTGGAGCGCTGCTTAAACGACGAGCTGGAAATTTCTAAAATCGAAAAGAAAATTTCTTCTGCGGTGCGCCAAAACATCGACAAATCGCAAAAGGATTTTTACCTGCGCGAACAGCTTAAAGCCATTCATACCGAGCTGGGCGACGACGGCGAAGAAGAAGACGAATTTAGGGAAAAAATTTTGGCAAAATGCTTACCCAAAGCGTTGGAAGAAAAGTGCTTAAAAGAAATTGAGCGTATGCGTAAAATGCAGCCGTCTTCCCCCGAATACACCGTCATTTCAGGGTATTTGGAACAGGTGCTTTCCCTGCCTTGGACGGAAGAAACCGCCGATACGCAAGCGCTGGAAGATTGTATCAAGGTGCTCGATTCCGACCACTACGGCTTGGAAAAAATTAAAGAACGCATCACCGAATATTTGGCTGTTTTGAAGCTCACGGGCGGAATGAAAGCCCCGATTTTGTGCTTCGTCGGCCCCCCGGGTGTGGGGAAAACGAGTATTGCAAACTCTATCGCCCGCGCGCTTGGCAGAAAATTTGTGCGAATGAGCTTGGGCGGCGTAAAGGACGAAGCGGAAATCCGCGGCCACAGAAGAACGTATATCGGCGCAATGCCTGGGCGGATTTTGTACGGAATGAAGCAAGCCGGCTCGATCAATCCCGTATTTTTATTAGATGAAATCGATAAAATTACGTCGGATATGCACGGCGATCCGTCGGCGGCGCTTTTGGAAGCGCTGGACCCCGAACAAAACACTTCTTTCCGCGATCGGTATTTGGAAACGCCGTACGATTTAAGCAAGGTGCTGTTTATCACCACCGCAAACTCGCTGGAAACCATTCCCGCGCCCCTGCGCGACAGAATGGAAATTATTCAGCTTTCCGGCTATACGCTCGAAGAAAAAGCTGAGATTGCGCGTCGGTATTTAGTACCCAAACAAATCGCGGCAAACGGAATTACCGACAACCAAATTTCCTTTACGCAGGACGGCTTAAACTTCGTTATCGAGGGCTATACAAGGGAGGCAGGTGTGCGAACACTGGAACGCACGGTCGGTTCCTTGTGTAGAAAAGTAGCGGTCAAATACAGCCAAAACAAAGACCTGCCGCTTGTGGAAATCAACCGCAAAACCGCGCAGGAATTGTTGGGCGCGCCCGCGTATTCTTTGGACGAATCGTCTTTGCAAGCGCAAATCGGCGCGGCTACGGGACTGGCTTGGACGGCAGTCGGCGGCACGACTTTGAGCGTGGAAGTAGCCACTTCGCAGGGCAAAGGCGAAGTGAAGCTTACCGGCAAGCTGGGCGACGTTATGAAAGAATCGGCGCAAACGGCGATTACTTATCTTCGCGCACACGCGGACGAGCTGGGTTTGGACGCGCAAGCGTTTTCTTCGCGCGATTTACACGTGCATATTCCCGAAGGCGCAACCCCTAAAGACGGACCGAGCGCAGGCATTACGCTTGCAACGGCAACGCTGTCCGCGCTCACGGGCAAAGCGGTGCGCGGCGACGTGGCAATGACGGGCGAAATCACTTTACGCGGAAACGTTTTACCCATCGGCGGCTTAAAAGAAAAATCGCTTGCCGCGCGTAGAGTGGGCATCAAAACGGTGATTATTCCCAAGGGGAATGAAAAGGATTTGGAAGAGCTGCCTATCGAAGTGCGAAAGGATATCGCCTTTGTTCCCGTTTCTAACGTTTTAGAAGTTTTTGCCATTGCTTTCCAAGATAAGCTACCCTTCAACAATCAAAAGCCCAAGAAAAAAAGCGGCGCAAAACGCCTGCCCGTTATTCCCGAAAACGATAACGGCACAATGGATACCGTTCGCTGTTAAACCGCTAATATACTACGAAAAAGGAGAAAACAAGCAACCATGTACGAGATGAATGATAAAAACTGCCGTTTGGTTATTAAAAACGCGACGTTTATTACGTCGGCGGCGCGCGCCGAGCAGTTCATCAAGCCCGACAAACCGATGATTGCCGTTTGCGGTAAATCCAACGTAGGCAAAAGCTCGTTTATCAATATGCTTGCAAACAGAAAAAAGCTTGCGAAAACGAGTAGCGAGCCGGGCAGAACGCGGCTTGTAAACTATTTCGATTTTGGCGAATTTATCTTGGCGGATCTCCCCGGCTACGGCTTCGCGCGCGTTTCTAAAACGGAAAAGGAAAAGTGGGCGAAAACGCTCGACCAGTTTTTTAAGAAAAAGGAAGATATTCGTCACGTGTTTATGCTGGCGGATTCCCGCCACGACCCCACTGCGGACGACGTGCAAATGATTGAGTACTTGCATTTCCACACCCTGCCTTTTACCGTAGTGCTTACCAAAACGGACAAGCTTTCGCGTATGAAAGTAAAAGAGCATATCAAAGCGATTGCCGCCGATTTATATTTAGGCGAGAAAAACCTGCTTGCCACCAGCGCGGAAACGGGCGCGGGAAAAACGGACGTTCTCAATAAAATTTACGACGTTATTCATACGCAAGTACCTTCGCAAGACGAAGAACAGGTCGAAGCGCAAGATTGATAAAAACCAAATAGAAAAACACCTTGAAAGCAAGCTGCTTTCAAGGTGTTTGATTTTTAATTCGTTTTATCTTATAATCCAACCCAAAATGGTGTAGAGCGGATTGTTATTATACAGCCAGCCCAAAACCGTGCACTCGCTTAAAAAGGTAGAAACGCCGTCGATGGGTATCAGGGTTATCAACGCAACCACGCCGCAAACAATCAAAAACCCTTGCAACAGCCCTACCGCCGCGCCGAGTAGATGATTCAGCGCACCGACGACGGGAATTTTTTCTACGATGGACGAGAGTATTTTTTGCAAAATTTTGAGCAGCAGTTTGGTTGTCAAGAACAGCACAATCCACGAAATCAGCGTCGCAATCAAGTCGCCCGCCGTTTCCCCGACAATCATCGCAAGCGTCGTTCCGATGGGCACTTCGCTGTTCCCAACGTCTTTCACTACGTCGATTAAAAAAGCGGGAAGGTTCACTTGCGTAAGCGCGGCTTCGATTCCTGCCGACGAAACGTCGATATCAAACCCCGTAATTTTACTCAGCGCGTCTATGCACGAGCCCTGCAAGGTTGACTGCAATCCAAATAAGCCGTCCGTCCAGCCAAGCAGCGGTTTTGCTAAAATAAACGCGAGTATAATGGCTGCGAGCGTGGCTATGAGTGAAAACAAACAGTTGACAAACCCTTTTTTCGCCGCGCCGATGGAGAAAATAAACACAACGGCAATAACCGCGACGTCCACAATCGTTTGTGCTTGCACGGCGTTTAATGCGTATCCCATTTCTTTCTCCTTTCGTGTTTTTTTACGGCGGTTTCGCCATACGCTATCATTATAACATATCCTTTTGATTTTTTCAAGCGGAAATAAGAAAAATTTTTTATTCCTTGTTGCGTTTTGTTGTTTATTTTACCCATTTTTGTCAATACTTAACACGTATCTTTTTGGGTTTTTTAGGGAGTTTGTATGGATTTTTCTTTTCACGTATATAATAAAATGATAGACGACGGACTGACGATGGCGCTGGATAAGCTTCTCAAAGCCGACCTTGTTTCGCGGTTAACTCCGCGTAAATTTTTATCGGAAAAAGACAAAACGGACGGGGCAGGTATGCGTTCACGCGCGGATAACGCCGATTTTCGCAAAAATTTCGACGGCGATTTTTATAAACTCCCCGTTGTGGTTTGTATCGGCAGCGACTTGGCTATCGGTGATAGCTTGGGCCCGATTGTGGGGTCTATGCTCAAATATAAAACGCAGGGGCTGCCCACCTTTATCTACGGCACGCTTGCAAGCCCCATCACTGCAAAGGAAATTAAATATCTTCGTCCGTTTTTGAAAGAAACACATAAAAACAGCCAAATCATTGCCATTGACGCGGCGGTGGGCGCGCAAGGGGATATCGGACTTGTAAAAACGTCCAACCAACCGTTATTTCCGGGCGCAGGCGCGAACAAAAAGCTGGGCGCAATCGGCGATATTTCCATTATGGGCATCGTTGCGGAAAAATCGGTGGCGAATTATGGCTTGCTCAATACCACTCGCTTAAACTTGGTATATTCGATGGCGGAAAAAATTGCCGAATCGATTGCCACGCTGTTATACGAACGCCAAAAAAGCGTACGAACGGAAAAAGCTTTTTCCGTAATAGGTGAAATTCATTGACACAAACGGGTAAAAGTGCTATAATGTTTTTCGCAAAGGAAGGTTTTCGGTCGAACACTTCCTTAATAAAAAAACCGAGGTACAATTTATGAAAAAATCTCTTACGACGAAACGTCTTTGTCGCGCGGGAGTAATCGCCGCGTTGTACGTGGCGTTGACGTACGCGTTTGCGCCCTTTGCTTTTGGAGCTATTCAAGTTCGCCCAGCAGAGGCGCTTTGTATTTTACCCTTGTTCTTTCCCGAAGCAATCCCCGCCTTATACGTGGGGTGTATGCTGTCTAATATCGCGTCGCCGTTCGCGCTCTACGATATGTTTTTGGGCTCGCTCGTCACGCTGATTGCGGCATTCGGCTCATACCTGGTAGGGGTATTTTTCAAAAAAGACGGTTGGCGGGTCATTTTAGGCGGTGTTTTTCCCGTACTCTTAAACGCGCTGCTTATCCCCGTTATTATCGTATATTTGTGCAACGCATACCCCGACCACGCAAGCGCGAGCGCGAACTATATTTCGTGGGCAGTTTTGCTATTTATCACCGAGAGTGTTTGGGTGTACGGACTGGGTACGCCGCTGTATTTTGGAATAAAACAACTCAAAAAGCGCGGCGTTTCTTTTTTAAGCTAACCGTTTGAAAACGCGCAAACGCCGTTATAATCACTTACTTATATTGTATTTATTAAAACAAAAAAGCACCTTGAAAGGTGCTTTTTTATTATCTTCTTATTTATTCTTGATCGCCGTTGTTGCCGCTGTTTCCAAGGAAAATCCCGAAGAAATCGTTAGAAGCTTTCATGCTCGTACCGCCTGCGGACGAGCTGCCTTTGTTGCCGCGGTTAAAGCTTCTGCCGCCTTTTCCGCCACGGTTATAACCGCCTTTACTGCGATTATCTTTGTTGAAACCTCTGCCGTTTCTGCCGCGGTTATCTTTGTCGCGGCGTTCATTTCTCGCTTGAATTGCGGGCGCGGAAGGGTCTTCCAAGTTGTTGGGCACAATCACGATATAGCGGTTGGGCTCTTTGCCTTCGCTTTCCGTTTTCACTTCTTCGTGCTTTGCAAGCGCCGCGTGAATAATTCTTCTTTCATACGGGTTCATCGGCTCCAATTTTACCTTTTTGCCCAAACGCGTTGCCTTTTGCGCAAGGTTGTCGGCAAGCTTTTTAAGCGTTTCTTCTCTCTTTTCGCGGTAGTTTTCGCAATCGACCACTACGCGTTTATAGTCGTCTCTGCCCGTGTTCGCAACCGCGCCAGCCAGCGTTTGAATGGCGTCCAGCGTTGCGCCGTGCTTGCCGATAACCGCCGTCGAATTTGCCGCCGTCACGTTGATTTCGATTTTTTCGCCTTCCGCTACAAGTTCGGTGCAAGCGGTAATTTTCAACAAATCGAACAAACCTTCTAAAAAGCAAACCGTTCTTTCGCCGTCGGTTGCGCCGTTTTTACTTGCGCAGGGGGCGGGTTTTGCTTTTTCGCATTTGCACGCGGTTGCTTGTTCGCCTTGTAAAACTGCGATTTCTATGCGTGCTTTTACCGAGCCGAATAATTTCTTTTTACCTTCTTCCAAAACGCGGATATCCGCTTGTTCTTTCGCAATTCCAAGCTCTTTTAAGCCCTTTTCAACTGCTTCTTCTACCGTTTTTCCGGTAAACTCCATATATTCCATCTTCGTCAACTCCTTGTCCGTTTTTCACGGAATTTTTGGTCGTTATTATTTTTTCTTTTCGTTTTTCGCCGCGTTTGCAACTCTGCCGGGAAACCGCTTATTGTATTGCGCCTGAATGGCTTTCGTTTCGCGTTTTTGCGCAACTGCATCTACTACTTTATTGATAATCAGCGTGGAAATGAGCGAGAGAATGTTGCTCATAATCATATAGATAGAGAACGCCGCGCTGTACATAAACGAGAATACCGCAAACATAACCGTCATAACGACAAGCGTCGTTTTTTGCTGTGCCGCGCCCTGTCCGTCCACCGACGAGAATTGTTGTTGTTCTTTTTGCGAACGCATCGAAATAAATTGTTGCAGCAAAATCGTACCGATGGAAAGCAAAATTAAGATATAATACCCGTTCGGCGCTGCTTTTTGCTCGCCAAGCTTACCCGTAATACGGTTATACGCAAGCTCATCGTAAGGGGAAATCCCCGAGCCAGCCGCATTGATTACGTCCGAGAAGGATTTTTTGTCGTCGCCGATGATAAATTCTTCTCTTTCCACCGCAGTTTTGAAATCGCTATACGTCAAAACAGGGTGTTTATACGTTGCGTCCGTCGCCCAAATATTTTTCACCCAAAGGAAGGATACGCTTTCGATTACGTCCGTTTCATACGCCTCAACAACCGCGTCCTGCGCCTTGGAAATAACGTAATTTGCCACCGCCGTATCTTCCGCTTCTTCTATCGAATTAAAGCCGTCCATCGTAATATTTGCCAGCACTTCTTGCAATTCTTCGTGCGTACTCGTTTCAATGCTGTCTATAACGATGGTGTATTGACCGTTTTCTTCGCTCACGTTTACGCCTGCGTCCTGCATTTCCGTCATAACCGACTGAATTTTTGCATTGTACGCGCCGACCATTTTATTATAGTTTTCCACGCTGGAATACTGCGAATACGCGTTAAAGCCGCCGATAGCGGAAATGAATACGATCATCGACAAAATCATCGGTAAGCACGAGCTCATTACGGAAATGCCGCTTTCCTTGTACATTTCCATAACCTTTCTTTGATACGTTTCTTTATCGTTTGCGTATTGCTTTTGCAGTTTTTCCATACGCTTTTGGTTTTCTTTCATTTTAATATTTTGCTTGCGCATATTGATACGTTGATATACGTCAAAAGGCAAAACAATCGCTTTTAAGATGAGCGAAAATAAAATGATACCAACCCCCACGATGCCGACGCCGTTAATCAAGCCCTTGATTAAGTTGCCGATCCAATCGAGTGCAATATCGTACGTTTGACCGAATAACCCGATCACAACTGTATTTTCTAAAAGATTAAAAAGTCCCATAAAATTCCTTATCGTTTATTTGGTTTTTCAAAGCAGCCAACGCTTACGGAAATAATTTTCCGGCGCGGGGTCGTACCCGCCCTTGGTAAACGGATTACACCGCAAAATGCGCCATATTCCCAAGCAAATCCCGATAATTGCGCCGTGGTTGTTGATACACTCCATCGTGTACTGCGAACAGGTAGGGCGGTACATACAGGTATGCTTGGAAAGGTGCTTTTGGTAAAACAAAATCGCGCGCATACAAAAGATTTTTAAGTATGGCTTAAACACCTTTTTTCTTAAATATCTTGCGTTTTCCTTTGCAATAGAGAAAAAGGGCACGCTTACAAGTTTTCCTTTTTGATGATCCATTGTAAATGCTTTTGAAAGGTTTGAAAGGAGTATTCTTCCTGCACCTTGGGTACAAGCACGACAAAATACTTGCCCTGTATTTGCGGGGAAACGCTTCGAAACGCTTCTCTTAACAACCTTTTAATACGGTTTCTTTGCACGCTTTTTCCGTGTTTTTTACCTATAGAAATCCCCATCCGCGGGGTGTCGCAAGCAAAATAAATCGTCATCAAGGAAGGCGCGAACGCACGCTTGCCTTTTTGAAAGAGTTTTTGAAAATCCGATTGTTTTTTTAGCCGTAAATATTTCATTTTTTACTACTTTTACACGTTTTTTCTTCTTTTTGGCGGGTTTTTATTCTGCTCAAAAAAACCGTTTAATATAAGGCAAAATCCTTTCCTTGGCAAAGGAAAGGAATATCACCGCAGTTTTTTATACGCTTTTTTTTAATTAGTGCGTAAGTCTTTTTCTACCCTTGTCTCTACGACGCTTCAAAACTTTTCTGCCAGCCGTCGTTGCCATTCTTTTACGGAAGCCGTGTACTTTGCTTCTTTGTCTTTTTTTGGGTTGATACGTTCTTTTCATAATATTTCTCCTATCCGTTTGGTTTTTTATCTTTTTTGTTTTTATCGCAAATCAAGCGACAGCTTTCCTATTATATCGTAAATCTACGATTTTCGTCAAGCGTTTTTCTTGCGTTTTTTCGTTTATTTTCCTTTTTTCTTACGCAGATTGACTGGTTCTAACCGGCAATACCAAATATTGCGAGCGTTTATCTTCCTTGTTCTCTACCGTAAACGGGGATACCGACGAGTTAAAGGACAACAAAACTTCGTCTTCATCCAGCGCTTTTACCGCGTCTAATAAGAACTTGCCGTTCATTGCAATCTTTAATTCTTTGCCGTCCAGCTCTACGGAAATGGTTTCTTCAACTTTACCGATATCCGAATTCGCCGTCACGTTGATTTTACCGTTTTTAATATCGAACAAAACAAGGTTGTTTTTGTCGCCGCGCGTCAACACCGCCGCTCTTTCGATGCTTTGCACAAGCTCGCTCTTTTTCACAAGTACTTTGGTCGTGAAATCGACGGGGAAAATATTTTCCTTTCTGACAAATTCGCCCACGTATAAACGGGAAGTAATTACGCTGTCGCGAACGGCAACGTACAAGCGGTTTTTGTCCGCGTAAATTTTCAGCGTTTCGTCCCCTTCGAGCATACGCGAAATTTCCACGAGCGTTCTTGCAGGACATACGATTTTCATATCCGCTTCCGCGCTTGCGTCTTGATACGAGCACGCCATTCTAAATCCGTCGAGTGCGGTTGCGTATAAAGCGCCGTTTTTGCATTCGAGTAAGCACCCTTTCAAAATCGGTCTGCTTTCGTCGGTTGCGCAGCAAAATACTACGGAAGAAATCAATTCTTTCAGCGCCGTTTCGCTAATTTCAAAATATTTCCCTGCGTCCAGCGCGCTCGTGCTGACGTGGGGGAAGTCGTCCGCGGGCAGCGTTTGCATATAGCTTTCGCTTTCGCCGTAGCGGATAAGCACGCCCTTTTCGTCCGAATGCACCACCACTTCTTCCATAGAAATTTTACCGATGAAATCGGCAAAAAACTTGCCGTTTACGCAAACTTCGCCTTCTTCCAAAACTTCGGCGTAAATTTTCTTCTCAATCGAAACTTCTCCATCATACGCAGTCAGCGTAAGCACGTCGTTTTGCGCGCAGAGTTTGATACATTCTAAAATCGGGGTGACCGTTTTCATCGCGCACGCCTTGCTTACGGTAAATGCCGCGTCCGATAAAACCATTCCGTTGCATACGAATTTCATATTTTTCTTATCTCCTGTTTTTTAAGCTGTTTTTGTAGATAAACCTATTTGTTTTGCGTTCATTTTATTTTACCATAAACGGTAGTTTTTTGCAAGTAAAAACGCGTATTTTCGCAACCTTTTTTCTTATTAAAGAAAAATAACGCGTTTGAAGGGGTACTTTTTTTGAAAATAGCGAACGGTGTAAGCGGTGCCGCCCGTTTCGTGGCGCAAAAACGCGATCAGCACGTCCGCTCTGTCCGCCATATACCGATCGCGCTCGTGCATACAGCCCTTGTAATAAGTATCGGATAAAACCACCGTTTCGTCCGCCTTTTTTAAGTACTGCACGTACTTTTTTTTATCCGCCGCACAAAAATTCTTTTCCTGCCCGAAAAAGGGAATACACGCAATCCACTTGATAAAGGGGAATTTCTTTTTCAGCGAGATAACCGCCTTCGCCGCCTGCAAATCAAACCCGCGCGCCATCCCTACGTAAAAGGTATTTACGCCCTGCTCAATCAGCGACAGCACCTGCTTTTTTAACAAAGCGTACGAAAAATCTGGCGGCAAATCCCGATGCCCCGTAAACGCACAGGAAACGGCTTTTTCGTTTGGTTGTAAAGAAATTTGCTCTAAAAACATCGCGCTCTAATCCTTGTCTTTTTCTAACGAATATATTATACCACAACTTTATAAGTTGTCAATCGGCAGCTGACACTTTTTTTGGCAAAAACACAAACTTTTTTCCAAAGCATTGCCGCAATCATTCCCCTTTGAATATATGATTTAATAAAAATAAAATAAGTAGTATTATTAGTAGTGTCGGTGGAAATGTGGACAAACCTGATACAAACAAAAGAAAACCCCTTGCAAACAAAGGAAAACAACAAAAGATTTAACGGTGGACAAGCGGCAAAAAAGCGGTGGATAAAAATGTGCATAAAAAGTGGATAGGTGGAAAAGTATAAACAAGCGAGAAAAATAAGATTGTAAAATTATTCAAAAAAGACAAATAAATATACAAAATGTGTAGATATCCACAGAAATTATCCACTTGTGGAAAACCTTGTCCACTTTGCTGTGTACAAAATAAACAAAGGCGAAGAAAAAACGCAAAATTTTTCAAAAAAGCGTTGATATTTAAGCGGTTTCGTGATATAATATAAGCTATGGAAATGCAAGAGATATTACAACAAGAAAAGGCGTTGATTTTCGATGAAATGCGGGAAAAATTCGATTTATTTCGCGCGCTTATCATCGAATACAACCAAAAATACAATTTAACCACGATTTTAGACGAAAAAGAGATGTTTTATAAGCATTTTTTAGACAGCGCGGCAGGAAAAACACTCTTCAAAAAGAACGCGCGCGTTTGCGAAATCGGTTCAGGGGCAGGCTTTCCGTCTATCGTTTTGAAAATTTTACGCCCCGATTTAAGCTTTGACCTTTTTGAAAGCGTGGGGAAAAAGTGCGAATTTTTGCGCGCGGCTGTGGATAAATTACAGCTTACCAACGTGAATATTTATAACCTGCGTGCAGAAGACGCGGCAAAGGATAGCGCGTTTAGAGAAAAATACGACCACGCAACGGCGCGCGCGGTGGCGAGAATGAACACCTTGTCCGAGTATTGCCTGCCCTTTGTCAAAGTGGGCGGTACGTTTATCGCGTACAAAAGCGGGGATTTAACCGAGATAGAAGAAGCGCATTCCGCGTACAAAACGCTGGGCGCAAAGCTGGAAAACGCGATAGAATACGAATTGCCCGAAGCATTTGGCGCGCGGACGCTTGCGGTAGTGAAAAAAGTAAAAAACACGCCCCCTAAATATCCGCGCGGACAGGGTAAAGAGCGAAAACAACCACTGTAAAACAAGGAGAATGGTCAAAATGAAATTTGCGTTTGTCGATGGAGAAAAGCTTTGCATACACGAAAACGGAAAGACGGCGGTTTTGGAAAGTAAATACCTTTCCCGCGCCCGTGAATCTGCTTTGCGCTCCGCGAAAAACAAAGAATGGAAACGCAAGACGGATATGCTTGTAGATGACGAGCTGTATTTCGATTTCGACGAAGAAGTGCGCGCGGCGGTGCATTGCGTATCGCACACAGACAGCGAAGAAAAAATTATTTATTCGTTCTCCGTCAACGGCACGTCGGGAATTTATTATCAATACGTAAACGACAAGGAAAAAACGGAAGCGCATCTTATTTCTTCTAACGAAGTGGAATTTGTCGGCTTTTCCGTTTGCAAAAACGGTAAAATATTATCCACCGTGCAAACGTCGTCGGTGTGTGCAAACATCGCGGTAATGGACAATAAAAGCGGGGATTTTCAGTATTTAACGGGCGGGGACAGCTTGGACGAAAACCCGTCTTTGGATCGGGACGGAAATATTCTTTTCAACTCGTACGGGGTAGGCAGGGATCAAAATAACGCGTTCGTCACATACGGCCCGTCGGAAATTTATCGCTTTGATAACGACGCAAAGGAAACCAAACTTTTAATATCCAGCGAAAAGTTTTCTTACGTAAAACCGATTGCCGATAAAAACGGAAATATCTACTGCATTCGCAAACCCGCAATCGATCCGCCTGACGAAAACGTGTTTTTACAAATTTTGCTCATTCCCGTCCGTATCGTGCAGGCAATCGTCGGGTTTATTTCCGCATTTGTCGCTTGCTTTGCGAAAAAACCGCTTATTCAAGGTCAGTCGGCGCGCTCCATCGGCAACGGCGGCGAGTCGGCGAAAAACGGCGCAAATACGCAAAAAATGCTGATAAACAACCACCTTGTCAACGTGGAAAAGGAACTCAAACGCAATAAAAAATGGAGCGATTTGGGCTTTATCCCGCGCAGCTGGACGCTGGTGAAAATTTGCGGTAAGGACGGAAGCTTTGACGAATATACCGAGTATGAGCTCGCGTTTGGCGCAGGCGATTTTTGTTTGGTGGAAGAAGAGAATGAAAACCACCTTATCTACACGACGGGCAGACAAATCTTCGACGTGCACGATAAGGGTGAAAGCGGAAAACGAAACAAGCTTTTCGACGTGGATTGCTGCGTAAAGGTAAACGCTATATCCCCTTTTGCAATCGAAAACGAGTTATAAAAAACGGTAAAAAAACGGCATAAAAAGTGCCGTTTTTGCATTTCATCGCATACCTGGGTGGGGTGTTTAGAGAAAAGTAAGAATTTTTACTCTGCTTATATACGCATACGCGTTATAAGATAATGTAAGAAAAATAAAAAAAACTTGCATAAATCGTTGACAAAAAAAATCAATAGGACTATAATAGGCAAGGATTTAATAAAAGAAGGTAAGACAAATGAAAAAACTTTCAAACAAATGGACGAGAGCGGCAATTCCTGCGCTGTTATTGCATTGCAGTATCGGTACGGTATATTGCTGGTCGCTTTTTAGCGGCGCGTTAAACGAAGTATTTGGGCAAGAACACGCAAACACCTTGGGTTGGGCGTTCTCGCTTGCAATATTCTTTTTGGGTATGAGCGCGGCGTTTTTGGGCGATTTCGTAGAAAAAGACATACATAAAGCCAGCTTGATCGCAACGCTTTGTTTCGCTGTCGGCGTAGCGGGTACGGGGCTTGCGGTGCGCTTGCATTCGATTCCGCTCGTTTTGTTATTCTACGGCGTAATTATGGGTATCGGTTTGGGGCTTGGCTATCTTTCGCCTGTAAAAACCTTGATGCTTTGGTTTAAGGACAACAAGGGCTTGGCGACGGGCTTGGCGGTTGCGGGCTTTGGCGCGGCGAAAATGGTATTCTCGTTCGTAATCGAACCGCTGGTTGCAAACATCGGCGTTGAGTTTTCGCTTTATATTTTAGCGGCGATTTGGTTTACGATGATGTTCATCGGACACCTGCTTTTGAAAAAGCCGGACGGTTGGGTAGAAAAACACGGCGAAAAACAAACGGTAAAGCAATTTTTGAGCCGTTTCGCTATTTTCAAGGACCCCAAATTTATCGCAATTTGGGTAGTGTTCTATATCAATATCACCTGCGGTCTTGCGCTGATTTCGTATGAAAAAGCCATTTATAAAGAAATCGGCTTGGGCAGCGCGGTGGCTATTTTGTGCGCACTCACCGGTTTGTTCAACGCGGGCGGCCGTCTTGGTTATTCGTCCATCGGCGACCATATGGAAGATAGAAACACGGTATATAAAATTATTTTGATCAGCGAATTGCTCTTTACGGTGGCAGCGGTATTGACGGGCGCGATTGATAATAAGCTTTCCGCGCTTTGCGTAATTTTGCTCGTAATCGTCAACCTTGGCTACGGCGGCGGCTTTTCCAACCTGCCCACGCTTTTGTCCGACGTTTACGGAATGGGTAAAATTTCGTCCATTCACGGAATCGCGCTTTCCGCTTGGGCGTTTGCCGGCTTGACGGGCAACCAAATTGCAGGCGCAATTTATAACGCGACGGGCAGCTATCAAAACATTTTGTGGTTTACGCTTGCGCTGTATATCGTTGCACTTTTGGTAGATTTCACTTTGCTTCGTCCCCATCACAGCACGGAAAAGGACAAGGACGATTGTCCCCATCATCACCACTGGTTCCACGGCCATAAACATAAAAAAACGGAAGAAAAAGACGCGTAAAAAACGAGTTAAAAATAAAAAAAGGATAGGGCAGGTATGCGTTCAACGCACACCTGCCCTTGTTTATACGAAAACAAAGCTTATAAATATTCTTTCCAGATTTTTTCAAATTCTTCTTCTTTTTCAAGCATTTCGTGCAAAAGCGCGATGGTTTCGTCGTTCGCGTCTAAGCACGTTTCACTTTCCGATTTTCGAAGTGCGGTAATCCCCATCACCGTGCCTTGCAGCATCATATCCGCGATGTGCGCAGGCGAGTTGTCGGTAAGCGTACTCATTTTAATCGACCCCCACATCATCATTTTCTTAAACGCGCCCGGCTCTTTAAGCTCCAAATTACGGTCTTTAGCGAGCATTACCGCTTTTGCGGATAAACGCTCGTATTCTTCGTGTTGGCGGGAAAGCTCTTCTTTCACCTTTTCATCTTCTACTTCGGGCGCGATATCCGAGATGGATTGCAAAGCAAGCTGTGCGTTTCTGTAAATTTCAGCTAAAATTTCTTCCGATTGTTTACGGGTTTGATTTTCCATAATATTCTCCTTATTCCGTTTAATAGTATTGTGACGAATTTTCATAAAAACATACTTAAAAAACAAGAAAAAGTGAAAAATACGATAAAAATGCTTGACGAATATAGGTCGATTATGGTATATTGATAGACGAGCCGATAGAAACGGGCTGATTTTAAGTTGCGAAAAATTAGAGAAAACGCTCTAAAAATCGCACGCCTTGGGTATTCTTCGAGACTGGAAAGAGGAGGTAAAAATTGTATGTACGCTATCATCGATAACGGAAACAAGCAATACAAAGTAGCGGAAGGCGACGTTGTACGCGTAGAAAAACTCGCGGCGAACGAAGGCGACACCGTGACGTTTAAGGTGCTTATGGTTTCCGACGATAACGGTATCAAAACGGGTGCGGAAGTTGAAAACGCAAAAGTGACTGCTACGGTCGTTAAGCAAGACAAGGCGAAGAAAATTATCGTCTTTAAGTATAAAGCAAAGAAAAACGAACGTAAAAAACAAGGCCACAGACAACCCTTCACCGCAGTTAAAGTGGAAAAAATCGAGCTTTAATTGCAACTTCGGCATTCAAGCCGACCACAAAAAAGACTTTAAGGAGAAATAAAAATGATTTTCATCAGTTTATTCGCTCATAAAAAAGGTACGGGTTCCTCCCACAACGGTAGAGATAGCGAAGCGAAACGTCTTGGCACGAAGCGCAGCGACGGTCAAGCAGTTCTTGCAGGCAACATTCTCGTTCGTCAAAGAGGTACGAAAATCCACCCCGGCGCGAACGTTGGTATCGGTAAAGACGACACCCTTTTCGCTCTCGTTGACGGCGTGGTTCGCTACGAAAGAATGGGCAAAGACAAAAAGAAAGCGAGCGTTTATCCTGTAGCTGACGCTCAATAATCAAAACAAGCTAAAACAAAACTCCCACTCATTGCGAGCGGGAGTTTTTTCACGCCCAAAAACACTGTGGATAAACTAAAAACCACGGCAAAGTGAATAATTATCGAGAAATAAACATTTTTGTCGAAAAAGCGCGAGCCATACAATTATAAAAATATACATTTCCGCACAAACGCCCCATTTTTAGAAGAATGTGGATAAAAATAGGGTTGTCCACGAAAAAGAACAAAACGATGTGGATAAAAAATTAAGAAAAAAGCAAAAAACCGTCTAAAAACGCAAAAAACAAGACAAAAAGACAAAAAATGTGGATAACTTAAACAAAAACACCCAAAAAGATATATAAAAACAAACCCCAAAATATGTGGATAAGGCATAAAAAATAGAGAAAACTTGGCGTAATAGAGCAAGAAAGAGTAAAAAACACGCTACTTTTCCACAAACGAACGTTCTTTTTGGAAAACGGGCAAAGTTATCCACATTTGCTTGGGCTTATACAGTCGCGAATATTTGTATAAAGCCAAATTTTCGGCGGCAAAAAGCTGTATTCAGCGGACAAAAAATTCGCTTAAAAACAAAAGCTAACGCACCGATTGAAAACGGACGGAAATATCCAAAAGCGCATTTTCCAGCACCGTGTCTTTGAGCTCTTCGTATCGATTAAAAGCGTATTTTTGTAAGCTGTCGCGCAGCTCGAACAAATCGCACCCGCAGGCACGGCATTTTTCAAACACCGACGTAATTTGCGCAGATAAAAGCTTTTCCGCAGCGGCGAAAGCACCGCTTGGCACGTCGCCGACGTCGCGCGTTTGGTCAAGCGGCAACGCTTTCGAATAGTCTAAAAACCCCGACGTAAGCTTTACTTGCACTTTCAGCACTGCGCGGCCGTCTTTTCCCACCTTAAATTGATTCTTTTTATCGTTGCGCTTAATGGTAAGGGTGCAGGTTTGGTTGTTTTCCATCGGTACGGAATAACTTGCAAGCCGCAAATCGCTCTTCACCGCGCCAAGCGCAAAGGTTTGCGCTTCCGTGAGTGTATCCACCCGTTTGCCGTTGACAAAGAGTGCGGTTTCGCTGGCGTTAAACACGGGTTTTTCCGACGGTTGTCCGTCTTGTCCGCCGCTACTATCCGATTTTCCACCCGAACCGCTTGACCCGCTTTGACCGCCTGAACCGCCGCTTGAATTACCGCTCGATCCGCTTGAGCCATTCGACCCGCCTTGATTTTGCCCGCTTGAACCGCCTTGGTTGGAAGATTCTTCTTTTCCGATTTTTTCTTGCTGTTGCTGCGTTTTCAAGACGGGTAAAAATCCGTATTTAGAGGAGCCGTAGTAGCCGATGGAAAACTCGCGCAAGGTAGAAGGCATCACCGTACCCACCCGCTCGGCGTGGGAAGAAAGAACCTTTTGCATCGCCACACTGCCCGATGAATCGACGAGCGCAGTCACGTTGAGCAAATCTTTGGCGGTGCCGTCGCAGGTGGCGAGTAGGCAGTTATCCGTTAAATATTCGTCCAAAAGGAAGAAATCGAGTGCGTCAAACACGTTTTGCTGGGCGGTTTTTTCGCCTAAAATAATCAATTTACAAAAGACGAGCTTGGGATACCAGCCCGTTTTTTCGTTGATTTCTTCAAACGCGTCGGCAACCGTTTTACCGCGGCTGACGATTTGCACCGTTTCCGTCGAGCTGCCTTGTTTGGACGATTGCGGCACAGCGATTTGTGAAGTGATGATAAAAGCATCGTCTTCTCTATCCACGCCCACCGCCATTACGATAGCGGTTTTTTGCACGTCAATCAGTCCAAAATCGCTGGAAAAGAACAAAAACGAAAGAAAGGCAATGATAATCAAGTAAAAACGAACGGTATTTTTTTGGTGCGCACTACGCATAAGTCGTCTCCTTTTTTGGTTGTTTTTGCGTTTTGGGTTTAATGAGTAAAAATAGCGCGCAAAGCGGAATTACGATGGAAAAAGCCCAAAAAACAGGGAATAATCCTCTGCCAAACAGCGCGTAAAGAAAATCGTAATGCCTGTTTCCAAAAAGCACGAAAACAAACGCCGAAATATTCAAAATCGCTGAAAAAAGCGTACGGCGGCGCGTACCTGCTACTTTGCAAACGCAGTCCACCGAGCAAAAGAGCGGTGTGGAAGCAAACACAAACAGTACGATTGTTAAGGCGTAAACAAACAGCAAATCCACCCTGCCGATGACGGTGAGTGCGGGGAAATACTGCGCGATTTTCGCAAACGCATAATGCTCTCTTGCGGCAATAGACGAATACAGCCCGTAAAACACGCTAAGGAACAAAAGCGTGAACGCTGCGCCTGCGCCATAACCGATTAAGATTTTTTTATCATCATTCTTTTTATAACGCAAATTCCCGATGAACGGTAGCAACAAAGCGACGTCGGAAAAATGGGGTGAAGTATAACTCATCGCATACATGGTATCCCCAAATTTGCGTTCGAAGAAGGGTAAAAGGTTGGTTGCGTCCGCTTCGGCGATAGACATAAGCAGCAGCGCGAAAAAGGGAAGTAAAAATAAAAACAGCGACAAATCGGCAAACCGACCGAGCGATTTTATCCCTTTCGTGCATACGAACGCGGAAAACAAAAAGAAGAATGCAAACGCAAAAAAGGTGGGCGAAGTGTCGTAGAAAATCGCGTAAATAAATTTTTCCAAATCCAAGAGCGGTAAAACGGCGGCAAACAAAAAGTAGATAGCATAGGCAATATAAAAGACAAACGCCCACTTTCCGATGCGCTCTTCCAGCACTTGAAAAAGCGGTTTATCAAGGCGCGACGCAACAAATATGAGCGCAAACAGCACACCCGTTTGCAATAAATATTGTAAAAATGCAGGCAACAACAAATCGCCGCCTGTAAACCGCGCGAGAATAGACGGAAGCTCTAAAAGCTTATAAACGGGCAACACGAACGCCGCAAAAAACGCTATTTGTCGCGCATTAACTTCATCGTTTTTAGGCGTGGATAACATAGGGGCAGGGTGCATACTTATTCTCCTTTTTGCTTGTTTTTCTTTTCATTCATACGCAAGCGCGTTTTATTTTTCGAGCGGAAAAGCTTGGGCCGCTCCGTTAATTTTCCAAACGAATATTTAACGATTGTATCGCGCAAATCGTGCGTGACGAGTGGAGAAAAGGGCGCTAACAGCGGTGTTCCGAACGAGTCGGCGGAAATGAGATAGAACAGCAAGAATGCGGCAAGCAGTACGATACCAAGCGGGCCGATTCCGCCTGCGATGATTAAAAACACCCAGCGCAAAACCGAACCCGTTTCCACAAAGTTGGGGACGGTGTACATACAAATTCCGCTCAAAGCAACGATGATGATTGCGGGTGTGGATAAAAACCCTGCGCTCACCGCCGTTTCCCCTAAAACGAGCGCGCCCACGACCGAGAGCGACATTCCCACGTATTTTGGCATACGGATACTCGCTTCTTTCAAAATTTCCAAAAGGAGTAGGACGACGAACATTTCCAGCGACGGCGACAAGGGAAGTTCGCGCACGGACGACGCGATGGTGAGCATTAAGCCAAGCGGCAAAAGCTGCATCTTAAAAAGCTGTGCGGAAACGTAAAACGCAGGGAGCAGTATCGCGACGAATAGTGCAAAAAAGCGTAAAAAGCGTACGATGTTCGCCATAAACGGCGATACGAAATAATCTTCGCTGCTTTGGAAATCTTCGGATAAAATAAACGGCGCGGTGAGTGCGATCGGCGACCCGTCCACCAAAATTCCCACCCTGCCTTCGGCGATTTTTGCCGTGAATACGTCGGGTTTTTCCGTCGTGCCGATACAGCGGAAAACCGAGTGCTTTCTCGGCGCAATCAACGCGGCGATATACGACGAATCGGGCACGTTATCGACGTCGATATTTTTAATTTTTGCGACGAGCTCTTTTTTTAGCGACGCGTCGGAAATACCGTCTAACCAACAAATAGACACCGCCGTTTGCGATTGCTTGCCTACGCGGAGCGTTTCAAAGCGCAAGGACGGCGTTTTTAACCGTTTGCGAACGAGCGCCATATTTGTTTTGATATCTTCGATAAACCCTTCTCGCGGGCCCTTTACCGCAATATCGGTGGGCGGTTCCATTACCGCGCGCACAGGCAAAAGCTTTGCGCCTACGATAAAGCCGTTTTCCATTCCGTCCACAAGCAAAAGCACGTTTCCGTCCAACACTTCGTTGATAATATCCTGCACCTTGTTTTGCGTTTTCAGTTCGGGAAACAGCACGGTTTTTTGTAAAGAATTTTCTTGCCTTTTGGGCGTTGAATTTTCATTCGTTTCGGACATGGGTGCGCCGTTTTTACTTTTTTGTTCGTTAGAAGCACAGGCCTTTTGCAAATCGAGCTTGGAAAGCGGGCGGGAAACCAAATCGCCTAAAACTTCCTTATTCACCATTCCGTCGGCGTATAAAAGCGCGGCGTTTGTATTATCCGCAAGCGAAAAAGCGTACGATAAAATATCTTCCGATTGTAAAATCGATTGTAAAAAGGTTATATTTTTTTGTAAAGATTGAGATAAAGTAGTCACGACAAAAGTATGTAAAGAAAGCGAAAAAATATCCGCATTCTATTGACTTTTTATCCCCTTTAAGTTATACTTAAAGAAAGAGAATGAAAGGAGCGACGATCGTGGAAAATCCCGTTGTTTTAGGCGACTTCGAAGTGCTGGACGATATGAAAATAGATGGCTTAAAAATCGTGCAGGATACGCGGCTGTATCGTTTTACGTCCGATTCGGTTTTGCTTTCCAAGTTTGCCAAAGCGAAAAATAACGACGTAATCGCCGATTTTTGCGCGGGGAGCGGCATTGTCGCATTCCATTTCCACGCGCTGAACCGTCACGAGAAAAAGAATTTACGCTATACCTTGTTCGAGCTGCAAAAAGAGCTTTCCGATTTATCTAAAAAAACAGCGGCGTACAACGGCTTTGACGAGTTTTCGTTTTATCAAGGACGGTTGCAGGATTTGCCAAAGGAATATTTTGAAAAGTTCTCGCTCGTGCTTTGCAACCCGCCCTATGAAACAGGGGGAATGGAAAACGACGAGTATCATAAAGCGATATGTCGAAAGGAAATTACCATCACGTTGGAAGAGATTGTGCAAGCGGTTGCCAAGGCGCTGAAATTTGGCGGCAGGGTGTGTATGCTGCATAGAGCGGATCGGATCGCGGAAGTTTGCTATACTTTTAAGCAAAGCAATATCGAAATAAAGAAAATGCAATTTGTGGGGGGCAGGTATGGCGCGAAACCGTATTTGGTGATGGTGGAAGGCGTAAAAGGCGGTAAGCCAAGCTGTGAAATTTTACCCACGATATACAATGAAAAGTAAGTTGATAGAAGAGATTCTTCGCCTGCGGCTCAGAATGACAAAAACGGTTTACAACAAACCATACCTGTCATTCTGAGTGGAATGAAATGAAGCGAAGAATCTAAAAGAAAGAAACGAGAAAAAGGAAAAAAGATATGATTAGTTTTGTAGCGACGCCGATAGGAAACTTAAAAGACATCACTTTGCGTGCGTTGGAAACGCTGAAAGAAGCGGACGTTATTTTTTGCGAAGATACCCGTCACACGGTTAAACTGCTCAACGCATACGAGATAAAAAAGCCGCTTTACGCCTGTCATAAATTTAACGAAACGGAAGCGGCGCAAAAAATACTTGAACACGCAAGAAAGGGGGAAAATATCGCAATCGTATCCGACGCAGGCACGCCCGTCGTGTCCGACCCCGGCAATATTGTTTGTAAAATTTTGCGCGAAGCAAATCAGCCGTACACCGTTATTCCCGGTGCGTGCGCATTCGTGTCCGCGTTGGTATTGTCCGCGCTTCCTGCCGACAAATTTGCATTCATCGGGTTTTTACCCGACAAGCAAAGCGAAAAGCGCGCGATTTTGGAAAAGTATAAGGATTTAGACATAACGCTTGCCTTCCATTCCGCGCCCCAAGACGTGGATAAGGACGTGAAAGCGATGGCGGAAGTGTTTGGGAATAGAAAGGCGGCGGCGGTGCGTGAAATTACGAAAATGCACGAAGAAACGGTGCTTTTCAACCTTTTAGACGGCCTGCAAGGGGAAAAGCGGGGCGAATACGTACTCCTTGTCGAAGGCGCGGGCGAAAGAATAAGTCCGCTCAACGCTTTGAGTGAAAAGGAACATATTCAACATTATATGGCGGCGGGCTTGGATAAAAAGGAAGCGCTCAAACGCGCGGCGAAGGATAGGGGCGTGTCCAAATCCGTTTTGTATCCGTTTGCAATAGATTTGTAAAAGGCGCGCATACTCTATATCAGGGGAAAAATTATGTACGAATATTATTTTTTGTTTTTAGGTTTAATTTTACTTTGCTCTATTTTTGCAATGCGCGCAAGCTCGAAGGTGAATAAAACCTTTCAGGCGTTTTCGTCCGTGCCCACCCGTTCGCGAATGACCGGCTACGATACGGCAACGCGCCTGCTCCGCGCCAACGGCATTACGAGCGTGCGCGTGGAAAAGGTGAAAGGGAATTTGACCGACCACTACCACCCGACCAAAAAGACGGTGAATTTATCGGGGTCCGTCTATGGGAACGACTCGGTGGCGGCGGTTGCCGTGGCGGCGCACGAAGTAGGACACGTTGTACAACGCCAAAAAGGGTATTTGCCGTATAAACTGCGCGCCGTGCTTGTACCGATTACGAATATCGGCAGTCGGCTCGCTTTACCGCTCGTGCTCGTGGGGCTGCTACTCGATATTTCAGTCGGCTTCACGCAGGAATACACGCTTGGGTATATGCTGGCAATCGCCGGCGTGGCGCTGTACGGGCTTGCGACCTTATTCGCGCTCGTCACCCTGCCTGTGGAATTCGACGCGAGTCGCCGAGCGAAGAGAATGCTGTTAGAGCAGGGAATTATGACGGAAGAAGAATTGCCGTACGCGGAGCAAATGCTGTCGGCGGCGGCGCAGACGTACGTTGCGTCGATGCTTTTATCGCTCGTGTATTTCCTGCGGTTTATGACTTGGGTTTTGGCAATGTTTGGCAATCGCAGAAGAAGATAAGGGCTTATATGGACACCGTTAAATTTTTAGAAAAAGGGAATATCAAAATGATCGCGCACCGCGGCGTGAGCGGTTTGGAGCGCGAAAATACCAACGCGGCGTTTGTGGCGGCGGGCGTGAAAAGCTATTACGGCATAGAAACGGACGTGCACGTGACGAAGGATAAAAAATTCATCGTTGTCCACGACGACGATTTGCTGCGCGTGGCGGGCGTGAATATCCAAGTTGAAGAAACAAATTTTGATATTTTGCGAAAAATTCGCCTAAAAGACATCGACGAAAAAACGGAAAGAGAAGATTTGTGTTTGCCGTCTTTACAAGAGTATTTTTCCATTTGTAAAAAGTATCAAAAGCAGGCGATTTTGGAGCTCAAAAACCCGATGGATAAGGACATGGTATGGGCGATTGCGGAAATTGCGATACAAATGGAGTATTTTGACAAAGTGACTTTTATCTCGTTTGCAGCGGAAAATTTACTCGCCTTACGGGAAAAATACCCTTTCGCAAGCGCGCAATTTTTAACGGAAACCTGCACGGACAACGAAATTGCGTTTATGATAGAAAACAACCTGGACGCCGACCTTTTCGACGAATGCGTGACCAAAGAAAAGGTGGATAAATTGCACGCGGCAGGGCGAGTTGTCAACGTATGGACGACGGACAGTTTGGAAAAAGCGCACGCACTCAAAGCGATGGGCGTGGATTTTATCACGAGTAATATTTTAGAATAGAGGGTTTATTTTTTTTGGGATTGCCGCATTCCGCTTACGCTGCATTCGCAATGACAGGGGCTTAAAACGACAAAAAGAATGAAAAACAGCCAGTTCATTTGTGTTAAACAGATGAATTTTTTCTTTGTTTAAGGACAATCGATAAAGAAATACTTGAAAAGATAGGAAAAATATGGTAAACTGAAAAGGAAAATTGCAAAAAATACGCGCGTGGGCGTTTATAAGGCGTGCGCGATGGGTATAAATAGGTATCTTACCAAATTTTGCATAGATTATTAAGCAATTAGGGCGAAAAGGAGAAATAAGTTGAATAAAAGATCGAAATCAATCATTTGGATTATCGTAGGCGTACTGGTGTTTGCCGCACTCGCGATTTTTGTCGCCGATATGATCAACGCGTCGCAAACGGTGGACGTCGTTCAATTTTTAAGTAAGCTGGCGAACGGCGAAATAAACGAAGTTTATATTGACGCGTACAAATGGACGGGTAAATACGTTGTTGATGGCAAAGTACAAGCAAGCTATAACGTTATTATGTCCGAAATCTACGGATACGCGGATTTAGCGGCTTTTTGCACGGATCTTGGTAAAATAGGGGCTATATTTGGAATAACCGATTTTTCCGCAATGAACGTGACGTACTTTGAAATGACCGACCCCAACGCAGGCAGTATTTGGTCGAGCTTATTCCCCCTGCTTGGTATCGTGCTGGTTGCGATTATGTTCTGGCTGATTATGCGCAACGCCGCAGGCGGCGCCGGCCCGAATATGAGCATCAATAAAACCAAGGCGCACGTGCAAAGCAACTTAAAGGTGCGCTTTACCGACGTGGCGGGCGCGGAAGAAGAAAAAGAAGAGCTGCAAGAAGTAGTCGAATTTTTGAAGAGTCCGAAAAAGTTTGCCGCGCTGGGTGCAAGAATTCCTTCCGGCGTGCTGTTGGTAGGCCCCCCGGGTACGGGTAAAACCTTGTTTGCGAAAGCGGTTGCAGGCGAAGCGGGCGTGCCGTTCTTCTCGGTGTCCGGCTCCGACTTTGTAGAAATGTACGTGGGTGTGGGCGCAAAGCGTGTGCGCGATTTGTTTGATATGGCAAAGAAAAACCAACCCTGCATTATTTTCATCGACGAAATCGACGCAGTAGGCCGTCGTCGCGGCGCAGGTCTTGGCGGCGGGCACGACGAAAGAGAGCCAACCTTAAACCAAATTCTCGTGCAAATGAACGGCTTTGAAGCGAACGAAGGGATTATCGTAATGACGGCAACCAACCGCGAAGATATTCTCGACCCCGCACTTCTTCGTCCCGGTCGTTTCGATAGAAGAATTAACGTGAACCTGCCCGACGTAAAGGGGCGCGAGCAAATTTTGAAGGTGCACGCAAGAAACAAGCCGATGGCGGCGGACGTCAACTTTAAGACGGTGGCGCGTATTACGGCGGGATTCTCGGGTGCAGAGCTTGCGAACCTGCTCAACGAAGCTGCGATTTTGGCGGCGCGCGCAGGCAAGAAAACCATCGGCAATTTAGAGCTTTACGACGGAATTAATAAAGTGCTTATGGGCCCGCAAAAGAAGAGCCGCGTTGTCACCGAATCGGACAAACGCTGCACGGCATATCACGAAGCGGGTCACGCGGTACTCGCTTGTCTTTGCAAGCATTGCGACCCCGTACACGAAGTTTCTATCATTCCCCGCGGCAGAGCGGCTGGCTATACGATGACTCGCCCCGAAACGGACGACAACGACGTGTCGTATAACAAGCTTATCGATAATATTTGTATGTCGCTGGGCGGCAGAGTTGCCGAAGAGTTGGTGATTCAAGACGTGACGACGGGCGCGAGTGCCGATTTGCAGCACGTTTCGTCGATTGCGCGTAGAATGGTCACGCAATGGGGTATGAGCGATAAGCTTGGGCTTGTGGCGTACGACAGCGACCAACCCGTTTTCGCGGGTATGGAATACGCACAGCAAAGCCGTGTGGGCTATTCGCAGGAAACGGCGGCGGCGATTGATAACGAAGTGAGAGCACTCATTTCCGAAGCGCACGCAAGGGCGACCAAACTCTTGAAAGAACACCGCAAGGTAATGGATAATATGTCGCGCGTTTTGGTGGAAAAGGAAACCATTTACACCGAAGAAGTGGCAATGCTGATGAAGGGCGCCGACTGGAAGGAAGTAATTGCGTTTATGGACGAGCGCGAAAACGAGCATAAAGACAATCCGTTTGCGTTCGCGACCAAGCCCGATAAAGCGCACGTGATTGAAGAAATCGAAGCTGCGCCTATGACGGACGAAAACGCGGAGAATGCGCAAGAAAATAGTGTAGAAACGCAAGAAACGAGCGAAAACCAAACGCCCGATAACGACGAAACGCAAGAATAAAAATGAAAAATAGGGGGCGACGAAAGGGTTGCCCCTTATACATAAGGGGATTTATGAGAAAAGCCAAAAAACGCAAATCGTTTAATATCGAGTACGTGCAAAAGACGGTGCCAAGCTCACTCATTGACGCGCAGGCGGCGTTCGATTCGTTTGAGAAAAAGGACTTAAAAACGCGCGCGGCGTATTTTATGCTGAACGGATTTCCTATTTTTGCCGTGAATGAAAAGGAAAACGGACGGTTTTTATTGCTTGCCGCCGACAGGGATTTTCACGCGGCGAAGCTTGCGGGAATGCGCGAAAGCGAAGTGCGCGTGTACGCGTTCAACGACGAACACGCAGAATGCTTTTCTATCGTGGAGCGCATCAAAACGGAAAAAATGAGCGCGATGGAAGAAGGGTATTTGATGAAGCGGCTCATCTCCGAGTTTGCCTTTACGCAAGACGATATAGCGGCACTCATCGGGCGTTCGCGTCCTGCCGTTGCGAATACCTTGCGGCTTTTGACGCTCGAACCGCAGGTGGTTGGGTTGATTGAAAGCGGAAAGCTTTCCGCAGGCCACGCGCGCACACTCGTACGCGTGCCGAAAAGTCAGCAATACGCATTCGCTTGCGAAGCGATTAAGCGCGAGTATTCCGTACGCGAGATGGAACGCGCAGTGAAAGCGTTTTTAACTCCGCCCGAAGTGATGCAAGCGGAAAAGCAAGCCAAGGCGGCGGCGAAAAGCGAAGAGCTGAAAGCGTTTGTCGAGCGTATGCGCAGTGTATATCGCACCAAGGTTTCGCTGATCGGGAATGATAAAAAGGGCAGAATTTACATCGATTATTACTCGCCCGAAGACTTGTACCGCTTTGAAGAATTTTTAGATATTATCGAAAATACACTCTCGTAAAAATGTAAAAAATGCGATAATAAGCGCGAAAATCTCTCACACTAACCGTGGGGGATTTTTATTATGGAAACAGAGAAAAAACAGGGTTTTTTGAAGAGTGCGGCGACGATTGCGCTGGGCGGCTTCGTTGCCAAAGTAATCGGGGCGGTGTATCGCATTCCGCTCACCAACTGGATAGGCGGTAAGGGGATAGGGCTGTATCAGCTCGTTTACCCCATTTATTGCCTACTTTTAACGGTGTCCGCAACGGGAATTCCATCGTCGATTGCCAAGCTTACCGCCGAGCGAATCGGGCGCGGAGAGAGTGAAAAACCGCTTTTTTCTGCTGCGATGAAGCTGTTTGTCGCAATCGGGGTAATCGGCAGTATTTTGATGGTTTTGCTTGCGCCGATTTTGGCGAAAGCGCAGGGAAGCCAAGGGGTGTTATGGGGATATTATACGCTTGCGCCGTCGGTGGTTTTGGTGTCGGTGATTTCCGTTTTTAGGGGGTATTTTCAAGGCAAAAACAAGATGACGCCTACCGCCGCTTCGGAAATTTTGGAACAGGTTGTAAAGGTTGCAATCGGTTTGTTTTTCGCGTGGTTTTTCCGCGAGAATATCGAAAAAGCGGTGGTGTATTTATTGCTCGCCGTCACGATATCCGAAGCGGCTGCGCTTATCTATATGTGGGCGGTTTACCGCAGGGAAAACAAGCGCGGAATATCACAAAAAACACAAAACGACGGGGGCAGGGTTGCGATGAAAACAATTTTGCGTATGAGCTTACCCGTCACGGTGGGGTCTATTTTAATCCCTATTTCGTCGCTAATCGACAGCGTTTTTGCCGTGCGGCTGCTGGCAAGATACGCAGAAAACGCCGTCACGCTATACGGCTTATTTTCAGGCGGCGCAGTGACGATTATTAACCTGCCCGTGTCCATTTGTTATGGAATTGCCGCGGCTTCTATTCCAGCCGTTGCAAAAGCCAAAGCGCAAGCCGAAAAAGGACAAATTAGCGCAAAACAAGTGAAAAAGCGTTGGCTCATTTCGCTTGGAGTGACGGTGCTCGTAAGCTTGCCTGCCGCGGTGGCGTTATTCTTTTTTGCAAGCCCTGCGGTGAAGATTATATTCCGCAGTTTAAGTGCGGAAGAGAGTGAAATTATGATAAAGCTCGTACAAATATTTTCTTTATCGGCGTTCACGCTCTCGTGCGCGCAAACGCTGTCCGCGTGCTTGACGGCGCAGGGGAAACCGCAGCACTCGGCGTTTGGTATGGCGGTGGGAATGACGGTAAAAACCATCGCGTATCTATTTTTATTACAAAATCCGCAATTTTCCGTTTTTGGCTTGGCGTATGCGACAAATTTGGGATATTTGGTTGCTTTTTTATTCGATTTGTTGTATAATTTTCTCGTATCGAAAGAAAAAATTAAAAATCTATGATTTTTACAGCGCAAAAACGGAGAGAAAGAATGATTACGATTATCGGGCTTGGAAACGAAAAAGGCGATTTGACCAAACGCGGCGAAGAAGCGATTTTACGCGCCGTTCAAGCGGGTGGAAAAGTACTCGTGCGGACGGCACTCACTCGTTCCTATCAAACGGTAGTAGAGCTGGGCGTTGAACATACTTGCTTGGATAGCGTGTATGAAAGCAGCCGAAATTTTGCAACACTCACGAGAAATTTAGCGAAAGCGGTGGCAAACGCAGGCGAAAACGTCGTGTATCTCGTGGACGGAAGCGCGAGCGAAGACGCGTCCGCGAAAATTTTAATCAAGCGCTTCAAAAGTAAAGTGCAAGTAATCGACGGCGTTTCCAAGGTGACGGAAATCGCTCGGCTGGCGAATTTCAAAAACTGTTCTTATACCGCCGTGTCGGCGTACGAGCTTTTTGAAAAGTCGGAAAAGGGCGCGTTGGGCTTGCCGCTACTTGTGTATGATATCGATGATAGAGCGTTTGCGAGCGACGTAAAGCTGTTGCTGGGCGAAAAATTTGGCGAAGAAACGACCGCGCAGTATATTTGCCAAGGCAAAGCAAAGAAAATATCGCTTTTTGAACTCGACCGCGCGAAAACATACGATTATACGTCCGCCGTTGCCATCGAAGAACAAGACCTGCTTTGTAAAAAACGTTTCACGTTAAACGATTTACAGCAAATAATTTACCGTTTGCGCGCGCCGAACGGCTGTCCTTGGGATAGAGTGCAAACGCACGAGAGTATTAAAATGGCGGCTGTGGAAGAAGTATATGAGCTGGTGGACGCCATTGATAAGCAGGACGATGATAAAATTTTAGAAGAAACGGGCGACGTGCTGATGCAGGTGGTATTCCACGCCGTAATGAAGGAAGAAACGGGGGTGTTTACACTCACCGATATTATTTCAAATTTATGTGAAAAGCTGATTTTCAGACATTCGCACGTGTTCGGCACGGACGGGGCGAATAATGCAAGCGACGCGCTGTCTATTTGGGAAAAGAATAAGATGAAGGAAAAGCACCAAGAAACGTACGGCGACACGGTTGCCGACGTGCCCAAGTGCTTCCCTGCCGCGCTGCGTGCGCAAAAGGTGGGCAAGCGCGCCGCCAAAGCGGGTTTGGATTTTGCGAGCGTCGAAGACGCCGCTGCTCGCTTGCGCGAAGAGCTGGACGAGTTTTTCCTTGCGAGAAAATCGGGCAATCAAGACGAGATGGAAAAGGAGCTTGGCGACGTGCTCTTTGCCGCAATCAACGTAGGGCGCAAAGCAGGGTGCGACGCGGAAAAAGCGCTCAAAGAAAGCACCGAGCGTTTCGCCGCGCGGTTTATCCTTGCCGAGCAAAAAGCGCTTGCCGACGGAAAGGTAGTCACCGAGCTTTCCGAGAGTGAATGGGATAACTATTATTTGCAAGCCAAAAACGAGCTGAAAAAGTAAAACCAAGGGGGCAGGTATGCGATTAACGCCGATTTCTATCGGGAACGTGACAATAAAAAACAACGTGTTTTTAGCGCCGCTTGCGGGATATACCAACTATGGTATGCGCCGACTTTGCAAGGAGCTTGGCGCAGGGCTTTGTTATAGCGAAATGGTGAGCGCAAAGGGCTTAAAATACGGCAGCGAGAATACCGAAGAGCTTTTATATACCGACGAAGCGGAAGGGCTGACGGCGGCGCAAATTTTTGGCAGCGAACCGCAAACAATGCGCCTTGCGTGCGAGCACGAAAAGCTTACGCCATTCCCTATCGTGGATATTAATATGGGCTGTCCCGTACCGAAAATTTATAAAAACGGCGAAGGGAGCGCGCTGCTCGAAAACCCGATTTTAGCCGAAGAAATTGTTAAAGAATGCGTAAAAAGCGGTAAAATTATTACGGTAAAAATGCGTATCGGCGTGCGCAGCGGCGAATACGTGACCAAAGAATTTGCCAAGCGAATGGAAGGGGCGGGCGCGAGTGCGATTACCATTCACGGCAGGACGCGGGATAAAATGTATTCAGGCGAAGTGAACTTTGCGCAAATTGCGGCGGCAAAAAATGCGGTGAAAATTCCTATCATTGCCAACGGCGGGGTGTTCTCAAACGCGGACGCGGAAACGCTGATCAATGAAACGGGCGCGGACGGCGTGATGGTCGCAAGAGCGGCGCTTTTTAACCCGCAGGTGTTTTGCGAGCTGACGGGTTCGCCCATGCAAAGCAAGTGGGAAATATTTCAAAAACAACTCAAATGGACAAGGCAGGTATGCGACGAACGCTTTACGACGGTGTTTATGCGCAAGATGGCGGCGTTCTACGTAAAGGGCGAGCGGGGGGCTGCGGCGTATAAAGAACGGTTGTTTCAAGCAAGCACGCCCGAAGAAGTGTTGGCAATCGCCAAAGAAATTTGGGATAAATAAAAAGGAGTAAAATATGGAACAAAAAACGCAAGAACAAATGATTTTGGTGACAACGGAAGAAATGAGTTCAACGATGGGAAATCTTTTAATTGAAAATGAAACACCCATGACAAAAGCGACCGTGAAAGAATACGTAAAACCGATTAAAACGCTTGGGATTTTGATGTTGAGTTTAGGTGTTTTACTTGGCGTGTTAAATAGATTCGGCGTTATTATGGAAGAATTGTTTTTTATATGTGCGGCGTTTAGTTTTTTAGGAATGTTCGTTGGGTTAGTGCTTTGTTTATTAGCGTGGAAACACGTTAAAAATCCCACATTTAAGGATGGGGTAAAAAACGTATATTCTTTTTATGAAAACGGAATTATTATTCGAGGGTTTGATGAAACGCAAAAGAGCGTTGGAGAAATTGCTTTTGAAGAAATTACGAAAATTACAGACTCGGGCTGTTTTTACATAATCAATATCGGGCAAATTGCTTATTTGGTCGATGATAGAAAGTTTACGGTGGGAGATGCTGCGCAGTTTCGTAAACTCTTGCAAGAAAAATGCAATCCAAAGATGATTAAATTAAGAGAAAAGCGTCACCACTTGTAAAAAAGTAAATATTTGATGAAAATACATAAAAACAGCGTGCATTTAATTGCTTTTTTTATTAAAATACGATATAATATTTTTCGGTAAACGCGTGTTTATCGAGAGAAATAAAGATTAAAGTTAGGAGAAAAATTATGCCTTTGGTGACAACGAAAGAAATGTTTGCAAAAGCGTATGCAGGTAAGTATGCAATCGGTGCGTTTAACGTAAACAATATGGAAATGATTCAAGCAATCGTAGAAGCGGCGAATGAAGAAAAATCGCCCGTTATTTTGCAAGTATCGGCAGGCGCGAGAAAATATGCGAACCCCGTATATTTAAGACATCTCGTAGCGGCGGCTGCGGAAACGACGGATATTCCCCTTGCAATGCACCTTGACCACGGCGCGGACTTTGAAATTTGCAAAGCGTCCATCGACAGCGGCTTTACTTCGGTTATGATTGACGCATCGTCCCACCCTTGGGAAGAAAATATCGCGATCACGAAAAAGGTAGTTGAATACGCGCACGACCACGGCGTAGTGGTAGAAGCAGAGCTTGGTAAGCTTGCAGGTATCGAAGACGACGTAAACGTTGACGCGGCAGACGCGCAATTCACGTCCCCCGACGAAGTGGAAGAATTCACGCAAAGAACGGGTATCGACTCGCTTGCAATCGCAATTGGTACCAGCCACGGCGCGTACAAATTCAAACCCGGTCAAGACCCCAAGCTTCGCTTGGATATTTTGGAAGAAATCGGCAACAGATTGCCCGGCTTCCCCATCGTTTTGCACGGCGCATCGTCCGTTCCCCAAGACAAAGTGGCTATCGTCAATCAGTTTGGCGGTCATATGCCCGACGCAATCGGTATTCCCGAAAGCGAGCTTCGTAAAGCGGCGCAAATGGCGGATTGCAAAATCAATATCGACAGCGACCTTCGCGTAGCGTTCACGGCGGCGCTTCGTAAGCACTTTAACGATTTCCCCGGTCACTTCGACCCCCGTCAATACCTTGGCGACGCGCGTGCTTGGATGAAAGAAATGGTTAAACACAAAATCGTCAACGTGCTTGGCTCGGCTGGCAAAATCTAAAACTTAAACGAATATAAAAAGCGGAGTTTTCCATATCGAAAACTCCGCTTTAACGTTGTGTTTTTAGATTCTTAATTTCGCTTGCGCTATATTCAGAAAGACGGTATGGGGCAAAATAAAAAAAAGCATTTTTCCCATTCATCGGGGGGCAGGTACGCGATGAATAAAAAAAACGGCGAGTTTTACACTCGCCGTTTCGTATATCAAAGAAGTTAATTATTTTGCGTAGGTTGGTTAAAATTTTGCATAGGATAGCCGTAGTTTGCCATAGGCGCATAAGGGAACGGCATCGCAGGGAAGGACATAGGTGCGGGTGCCATAATGGGTGCTGCCGCGGGCATCGGTTGTTGCATATACGGATTTGCCATAGGCGCAACGGGTGCGGGTGCATACGTTGCGTTAAAGGCAGGTTGTTGTTGGCAAACAACAGGGGTGGGGTCTTCCATAACCGTTTTGGAAGTAGTCCACTTTTTCACTTTAATAGGCAACCAAAGTGCGTAAATGCAAACGGTGATAACAGTAAAGAACAACCATTTGAGCATATTACCGAACAAGCCCCAAGCACAGCCCTTGAACTTTAAGCGTTTGCCGTTGATTTTCGTGTGGCGAACTTTCCAACGAGTGAAAACAACGGACGACCAAGCGATTGCAAAAAATACGCCGAGCAACACCAAAACGCCTGCTGCAGCAAGGAAGAGAATATTACCCTCAAGAATCGCTTCCACGCTCAAATTTTCTAAATCGATCGAGCCGGTAAAATACAAAAGCGCGCCTGCTGCAAGGACGGGAATAATCAACCCGCCAAGGAAAGCAAGGAAGGTGAGCAAGCAAGTGCCAATCAAGCCCAAAAGACCGCCGTCAAATTGGCTTGCAGGTACACTTGCGGGTACGTTTTTCACACAAAGCGTAGGTTTCTTTTTCGCCATAATCGTTAACTCCTAAAAGGTTTATCTAAAATGGATTGATACAATATACGATTGTACATACTTTATTATACTACAAAAAAATAATATTGTCAATACTTGTGGGGCAGGAAAAACGCGGTTTTTTACTTTTTTTATAGTCGCGCGCGCACGTAAGAGAAATAAACGAAAAATCGGAAGAAAAACACAAAGAATTTTGTCAACGCTCGTGTAAAATTATTGACGAAAGGGAAAAAGTATGGTAGAATATTATCGGACGAAAAGAGTTTCCACTTTTTTCCGTTTGCAAAAAAATAAAAAATAATTAAAATTTTTTCATAGAAAGGAGAAAAAAAACTATGGCAAACGTTAAAGTTGCAATCAACGGTTTCGGTCGCATCGGCCGTCTTGCGTTTAGACAAATGTTCGGCGCAGAAGGATACGAAGTAGTTGCTATCAACGACCTTACCAGCCCCTCTATGCTCGCGCACCTTCTTAAATACGATTCCGCGCAAGGTAGATACGCACTCGCTGATACGGTTTCCGCTGACGACGAAGCAGGTACCATTACCGTAAACGGCAAAACCATCAAAATTTATGCAGAAAAAGACGCAGTAAACTGCCCTTGGGCTGCACTTGACGTGGACGTTGTACTCGAATGTACCGGTTTCTATACGTCCAAGGCAAAATCGGAAGCGCACATCAAAGCAGGCGCAAAGAAAGTTGTTATTTCCGCACCCGCAGGCAACGACCTTCCTACCATCGTTTACAGCGTAAACGAAAAGACGCTTACCAAAGGCGATGCAATCATCTCCGCAGCGTCCTGCACCACCAACTGCCTTGCTCCTATGGCAAACACCCTTAACAAGCTTGCGAAAATCAAAAAAGGTTATATGACCACGATTCACGCATACACCGGCGACCAAATGGTTCTCGACGGCCCCCACAGAAAGGGCGACTTCCGTCGTGCAAGAGCGGCTGCTGCAAACATCGTTCCCAACTCCACGGGCGCAGCAAAAGCAATCGGCTTGGTTATCCCCGAACTCAACGGCGTGCTTGACGGTTGCGCACAACGCGTTCCCGTTCCCACCGGTTCGCTTACTCAACTTGTAGCAATTTGCGAAGGCGAAGTGGACGCAGCTACCGTTAACGCGGCAATGAAAGCAGCGGCTTCCGCATCGTTCGGCTACACCGAAGAAGAAATCGTTTCTTCCGACATCGTTGGTATCACCTACGGCTCTCTCTTCGACGCTACGCAAACCAAATGTATGCCTATGGGCGACGGCAACACGCTTGTAAAAGTGGTTTCCTGGTACGATAACGAAAACTCGTACACCAGCCAAATGGTTAGAACGATTAAATACTTCGCAGAACTTTAATCTTTCAAGCAAAATAAAAAACGACGGCTCTCGTAAAAAAGAGCCGTTATTTTTTTACAAAAAAACCCAAAATTTTATAAAATACCCCACCCAGGTATGCGATGAATAGAAAAATGCCCCTTGCAAGCGCAAGGGGCGTTCACTTGTTTATAACCGATTAAAATTCGAGTTTTTCTTCGATATATTTGATGGCTTCGTCCACGGAAACGCGGATTTGTTCCATCGTATCGCGATCGCGCACGGTCACCGTGCCGTTTTCCAAGGTGTCGAAGTCGATGGTCACGCAGAAGGGGGTACCGATTTCGTCTTGACGGCGATAACGCTTACCGATAGAGCCGGTCAAATCGTAAGTGGTAGGGAACTTCTTCATCATCTTCGCGTAGATTTCGTCCGCCTTTTCCGCCAAGTTCTTTTGCAAGGGAAGCACGGCGCACTTATAAGGCGCAAGCGCGGGGTGCAGGCGAAGTACGGTACGCACGTCGTTCTTTTCCGCGTCAACCACTTCTTCGTCGTACGCGTCCGTCAAGAATGCAAGTACGACGCGGTCGGCACCCAGCGACGGTTCGACAACGTAAGGCACGTAGCGTTCGTTGGTCACGGGGTCAACGTAATCGATGGGCTTACCGCATTCTTTCGCGTGTTGGGTCAAGTCGTAATCCGTTCTGTCCGCAATTCCCCAAAGCTCGCCCCAACCAAATGCGAATTTATACTCAAAGTCGGTAGTCGCTTTCGAATAGAAGCAAAGCTCTTCGGGCGAGTGGTCGCGAAGGTGCAGGTTTTCTTCTTTCATACCCAAGGATAAGAGCCAGTTTTTGCAAAAATCTTTCCAGTATGCAAACCATTCAAGGTCAGTGCCGGGCTTGCAGAAGAATTCTAATTCCATTTGTTCAAATTCACGGGTACGGAAGGTGAAGTTGCCGGGCGTGATTTCGTTTCTAAACGATTTACCCACCTGCGCGATACCGAACGGCACGCGCATACGCGTCGCACGCTGTACGTTGGCAAAGTTCACGAAAATACCTTGCGCCGTTTCGGGGCGGAGATATACGGTATTTGCCGAATCTTCCGTCACGCCTTGGAAGGTCTTGAACATTAAGTTAAATTTACGGATAGAAGTAAAATCTTTATTACCGCAAACGGGGCAAACGATATTATGCTCGTTGATGAACGCTTCGAGTGCGTCGTTGTCCATACTCTCTACTTTCACGTCGAGATTTTTCTTTGCGACGTACGCTTCTACGAGATTATCCGCACGGTGGCGCGCTTTACAGCTTTTGCAGTCCATCAAAGGGTCGGAGAAACCGCCCAAATGACCGCTTGCTTTCCAGGTACGCGTATTCATCAAAATCGCGCAATCTACGCCCGTGTTATACGGATTTTCTTGTACGAATTTTTTCCACCAAGCTTTCTTTACGTTGTTTTTGAGCTCTACACCCAAAGGACCGTAGTCCCAAGTGTTTGCAAGACCGCCGTAAATTTCGCTGCCAGGGAAAATAAAGCCTCTGTTTTTGCAAAGGGAAACGAGTTTTTCCATCGTCACCGCTCTTTTTTCTGCCATAGGAAATATACCTCTTTCTAAATTGATTTCGTGTTTATTATACGATATTTTCTTGGGTTAAGTCAAACACTTCAAAGGGCTTTTACAAAATTTTCTTTTGTTGTAAACAAAACCTGCCAAAAAAACCGTTAAAAATTTGAAAAAATTTAGAAAAAGTAAGCGCAATCCTATTCCATTTTACAAAAATATGTGCTATAATAAGATGAACGAATATTTGTTAAAGAGGTACGTTATGCTTTCAGATATCGAAATTGCCGAAAGTGCGGAGCTGATAGACATTCGCGAAGTGGCGAAAAAACTCGGCTTGACCGAAGAAAATTTAGAGCTTTACGGCAAGTATAAGGCAAAAATCGCTTTACCGAAAAACGCAAAACGCAAGGCAAAGCTGATTTTGGTGACTGCAATCAACCCCACGTCGTCGGGCGAAGGGAAAACGACTGTTTCCATCGGGCTTGCGGACGGACTTTCCAAAATCGGTAAAAGCGCGTGCTTGGCTTTGCGCGAGCCCTCGCTTGGGCCTGTGTTTGGCATCAAGGGCGGCGCGGCAGGCGGCGGATACGCGCAGGTCGTACCCATGTCCGAGATTAATTTGCATTTCACGGGCGATTTACACGCGATTACCGCGGCGAACAACCTGCTTTGCGCGCTGATGGATAATCATATTTTCCGCGGGAATGCGTTAAATATCGACGTAAATAATATTTATTTCCATCGCTGTATGGATATGAACGAACGCGAGCTTATCAACGTGACCATCGGCGGTAAGGGTCGGGGCGTTGAGCGTGAAGACCACTTTGATATTACTGCCGCAAGCGAAATTATGGCGGTGCTGTGCTTGGCAACCGACATCGACGATTTGAAAAAGCGTTTGGGGAATATTATCGTCGGCTTGAATACGAGCGGCGATTTCGTGCGCGCGAAAGAAATTCCCGGTGCGGTGGGGTCTATGGCGGTGCTGTTAAAGGACGCGATGAAGCCCAACCTTGTGCAAACGCTCGAACACACGCCTGCGATTATTCACGGCGGCCCGTTTGCAAATATTGCGCACGGCTGTAATAGCGTGCAGGCAACCTACGCGGCAATGTCGCTTGCCGATTACGCGGTGACGGAAGCGGGCTTCGGCGCGGACTTGGGCGCGGAAAAATTCTTGGATACCAAATGCCGCGCGGCGGGGATTGAGCCCGATTGCGTAGTAATCGTGGCGACCGTTAAAGCGTTAAAGCTGCACGGCGGCGCGGAAAAAGAAACGCTTGCGCAAGAGAATTTAGAAGCGCTTGAAAAGGGTATGCCGAACTTGTTAAAGCATATCGAAAATATTCAAAACGTATATAAAAAGCCGGTCGTAGTGGCGATGAATAGATTTTTCACCGACACGCAGGCGGAAACGGATTTCGTTATTAAAACGGTGCAAAACGCAGGCGCGACGGCGGTGTTTACCGACGTGTTCTTAAAGGGCGGCGACGGCGGTAAAGAGCTTGCCGAAGAAGTGGTAAAAGCGTGTGAAATCAAGTCGAAGCTTTGTCACCCTTACGAATTAGACGAGAGTATCGCGCAAAAAATTGAAAACGTAGCAACGAAAATTTACGGCGCGGACGGCGTTGAATTTACCGACGAAGCAAAAGAAAAAATGGCGATTATCGAAGAAAAGGGTTGCGGCAATCTGCCCGTGATTATTGCAAAAACGCAGTATTCCCTTTCGGATAACGCAGAGCTTTTGGGGCGGCCGAGCGGTTTCAAAATCACCGTGCGCGACATTGTATTAAAAGGCGGCGCGGGCTTTATCGTGGCGATTGCGGGTAAAATTATGCTAATGCCCGGTCTTGGCGCGCATCCTGCGGCGGAAAAGATTGACTTATTATCCGACGGCACGATTGTAGGCTTATCTTAAAACAACGTATATACTTCGCAATACTGCGTTGTTGCTCCGCGCGATTTGGTCACGTACCCCAAGTACGCTCCCTGCATCGTGCTCACAACGTCTTGTCTTGCTCGCATCTACGCCGTTTTACAAAAATCGCTTGGTCGGGTAAACAGCCAGCCCTTGCTCGTGTACGCTCATGTACACTCCCTTTGGGCAGAACACCCGTTTTACGGCAATACACCGCACTCTCCGCATTTTAACGAAGTAGGGGACGGCGACAGCCAATTCACGAAAGCGTAGCTTTCAATACACTATCAAGGAACAACTATGAACAAAATCGAAGCAACCAACTTTATCGAACAAATCATCAACGACGATATAGAAAACGGCAAAATTACCGCCGTGCAAACGCGTTTTCCCCCCGAACCCAACGGGTATTTGCATATCGGGCATATCAAGAGTATGCTCGTCAACTTCGGCACCGCGAAGAAATACGACGGCAAGTGCAATCTTTTCTTCGACGACACCAACCCGTCCAAAGAAAAAACCGAGTTCGTGGACGCGATTAGAAAAGATATTTCGTGGGTAGGATATAGCTGGGCAAACGAAGTGTATGCGTCCGATTTCTTCCCCGTAATCTACGATTACGCGGAAAAGCTGATTATGGACGGCAAGGCGTTCGTGTGCGACTTATCCCCCGAAGAAATTTCCGCTACGCGCGGTACGCTCACGCAAGCAGGCACGGAAAGTCCTTATAGAAACCGCAGCGTAGAAGAAAATTTAACGCTGTTTAGAGAAATGAAAGCGGGTAAATACCCCGACGGCAGCAAGTGCTTGCGCGCGAAAATCGATATGGCGTCGCCGAATATGAATATGCGCGACCCCGTTATTTACCGCATTTTGCGCTGTACGCATCACCGCACGGGCGATCAATGGTGTATCTATCCGATGTACGATTACGCACACCCCATTTGCGACTATTTACAAGGCGTGACCCATTCGCTTTGCACGCTGGAATTTGAAGACCACCGTCCTTTGTACGACTGGGTGGGCGTCAACCTTGGGTTCTCGCCCAAGCCCCGACAAATCGAATTTGCGCGTCTTGCGGTGACGAATACGGTTATGTCCAAGCGGTACTTGAAAAAGCTTGTGGAAGAAGGACACGTACACGGCTGGGACGACCCCCGTATGCCCACGGTTGCAGGGCTTCGCAATCGCGGCGTACCCCCCGAAGCGCATTTGGATTTCTGTACAAAAATCGGTATCGTAAAAGCAAATTCCGAGTGCCAACTTTCCTATTTGGAAGCGTGTATCCGCGATAACTTGAATGCGAACGCCGAACGCGCGATGGCGGTATTAGAACCGCTCAAAGTGACGATTAGCAACTATCAGGGCGAAGAAGAATTAGAAACGGCGTTGCACCCGTTAAAGCCCGAGCTCGGCACGAGAAAGGTGGCTTTTTCCAACACGGTGTATATCGATAAATCCGATTTCTCGCTCGATCCGCCCCCTAAATACCAACGCTTAAAGCCGGACGGCTACGTACGCTTAAAGGGCGCGTATATCATTCATTGCGACGAAGTGGTGCTTGGTGACAACGGCGAAGTGGTCGAACTCAAATGCTCGTACGTGGCAAACAGTCAATCGGGGAACGACACGAGCGGCGTGAAAGTAAAGGGTACTATTCAATGGGTGGACGGCAAGACGGGCGTAGATGCGGAAATTCGCAAATACGGCTACTTGCTTAAAGACGCCGAATACGCGGGGCAAGATTTTGGCGAGCGTATGAATTTGGACAGCGAGCATATTTTCCAAGGCAAAGCGGAGCCGTACTTGGCGCAAAGTGCCGACGGAAAGCAATTCCAGCTTATGCGCGTGGGATATTATAAAAAATGTCAAACGGCGGACGGGAAGCTCGTGCTTTCGGAAATCGTATCGCTGAAAGATAATTTCAATAAGTAATCAAGCATAAATCCAGAAAAAGGAGTAAAAAAATGGTGCCTAACTTTTCGATGTTAGCGTTTGCGTTTTCGGCGCTTATAGATAAATTACCGCTGTTGGCTTTGGCGGGGATTTGCGCCGTGGCGGTAATCGCGTTCTTTATCGGGTTTGAAAAGGGCTTTCGTTGGGTCAACTGGGAAGGGGCGTTGTGGTTTGGTTCCGCGGCGGTGTATTTCGTTATCGACCGTTTGGCAGGCGAACAAAACTTTTTAACGCAGCTCGTAGCCGTGTTGGGCGGAAACGAATATTTGCAAGCGTTTTTACCGCACTTTATTTTTGCAACGCTGTGCGTAGGCGCGGCACTGGTTGTGTACGGCGTTTGCACGATTAAACTGCGTCCTTGTGTAAAGCGCGTGCCCAAGAAAGGGGATATATTCACCAAAGACGAACAGGGCTTCGATTATGACGACGAGTGGGACGACTACGACGACTACGAAGTGTATAAAGATAAGACGATGGTTATCAGAAAGGGCTTTGAAGCGCCGTCTATCTTCTCGCGTGTGCTTGGCGGTGCGTGCTGTGCGTTAAACGCGGGCTTGGTTATGTTTGTAGCCGTTGCGTTTGGGTTTATGTTTATGGCAAGCGAGCCGTGGAAATCCGTTTATTTTGCAGATTTATTTAACAACCGTTTTATGGCGCTTGCCGCAAAGGGTATTTCCAGATACGGTATGGATTTGCTTTTGTTCGGCGTGATTATCAAAATCGCGTTGAAGGGCTATAACGTGGGTTTTGTACAAAGTATGCGCACGCTTTTTGTCAAGATGGGTAGTGTGGTTGCGTCGCTTGTGGCATGCTGGTTGCCCTTTTCCAAATATACCGCAAACCCTGCTTTCGGCGCGTTTTTAGACGGCTGCACGGGTGCGCTGCAATCGTTTGGGTTGCCGAATATTCTTGCGTTTTTAGGCGGGAAAATTCTTTGCGCAGTGCTGCTTTGCGGTATCTTTATGCTGGGCATTTGGTTGGTAAATTACTTATTGAAAAATTTAGAAGAAGGCATCAAGGGCGTTGCGTTCTTCCGTAGAATAAACGGTTCGATTTCTTGCGTTATTTACGCGATGGTCGGCGCAGTTGCGGTCGTATTCATTTGGGTCGCGCTGTATATACTCGGCGCGTACGGAATTTTCGATTTTGGCGCGTTGCTTACGGAAGGGAGTATTTCCAAGGGCTTGTTAGACGTTTGCGGCAGCTACGTACAACCGGTTATCGACCTAATCAAAGGTGTTATAAAAGGCGTTTTGCCTTTCTAAAAAAGAATGTAAAAAAATAAAATGAAAGGGGCAGGTATGCGATGAAATGCAAAACCTGCCTCTTTTTGGTATAAATTATTCAAACTGATTTGCTAAAATATCCGCCGTTAATCGCGCCAAAGACAAATCGCTCGCGTCCATCTTCGCGTTGTCTTGTTTGGAAAGTATAATCACTGCGCCCAAGCAATCGCCGCTTAAAACGATGGGTACAACGATTTGCGCGGTAATTCCTTCTTCGTTGGGCGACGTGACGGGTAAAATATCTCCGCCTTCGCAGGCGTTGGCAAGATAACTGCGACGCGCTTTCAAAATACGATCCATTTCGTCGGATAAGCGTTTGCCGTCAAAATCCTTTTTGCCGTCGCCGTATGCGTGTAAAACTCCGTCCGTGTCGCAAATAACCGCAAGCTTTCCGCTTAACTCATTCAAAGAACGGGCGGTTGCCTTACTAAAACGGTCGAGCGAAGCGATGGGAGAGTATTTTTTTAACATCAGCTCGTCGCGGTCGGTGAAGATTTCGAGCGGATCTCCTTCTTTGATGCGGAGTGTGCGTCTGATTTCTTTGGGAATAACGACGCGACCCAGTTCGTCAATTCTTCGTACAATTCCGGTTGCTTTCATTTTCTTTTCCTCCGTTTACATATATTTTGCGCGTAAAAAATGGGAATATGTACGGCAAAAAACAAAAAATGAAAAAATTTGAACTTTTTTTGAAAGTGGGATAAAAATGAGTTGACAAAACCTACGCATTGATATATAATTATGTTCGTTAATGCGGTCGTGGCGGAACTGGCAGACGCGCAAGACTAAGGATCTTGTGGGTAACTCCATGCAGGTTCAATTCCTGTCGACCGCACCAAACAAATGAGCACCCCTGCGGGTGCTTTTTTGTTTGATAACAACCGAACACGCGACAGGAATTGAGGGTGGGAGAAAATCGCGGGAGCGATTTGTTTGCTGGGTAGAGCAAGATGAAGAAAAAAGAAAGACAGCAAACCAAACGATTGACAATCGTTTGTCGGAGCACGCTGCTAAAAGCGCAATTCCAATCGAAACGCACCACTATGAGCGTAAGTTGAACTGAAAAGGTTTGAATTACGTTTTTCTTTTTGCTCGAAAATTCGGCTTAAAATTAAACCGGCGTGATAGTAATTTTACCATCGCGCCGGTTTATTCAAAATTATACAACCAAAGCTAACACATCATTTTTATGTGGAGGACATAAACCCTTACAGCGATTTTGAAAAATCCTAAATGGTTACACGCCTTTTTTCGGCTTTGGACATTCATAATCGCTCCACGGGCTCGGTTCGCCTAATTGTGAAAAATCCCAATCATCTTCTTTCCAACCGAGTATGTTTGTATAAAAGGTCTTTTCCGTCATACGCGTTCTTGCCACGCTCGTTGCGTTTGTGGCGTTTCCCCAACGACTTGCATCCATCGATTCTTCTGTATAATAATTATTTCTCGTTACGCCATACGAAGCGAACACAATGGCGTCCGCTGATATTTGTAACGAACCGCTGTACGAAGTGCTAACGTATAATTCCCCACAAAACAAACTGTTTTCAAGAGTGCCCGATTCAACATAATTATAACAGTTCTCTATACAAAGCCCCGCAAGTTTTAAGGAAGATGCCGAATTATACTCGGCATACTGTCCTCTAATGATGTTTCCATTAAAAACGCAATTTCGAATCGTCCCGCCGTTGGATCCTACAATCCCAGCCACGCCGAGAGAATTTCTTGTATAATACCAAGTATCATAAAAATCTCGCTCTTTTGCCTTCACGATAGCAGAAGATGAGCAATTCTCAATCAAGCCTAAGTTCACGGTTGCAAAACTACCTACCCATTCGCCGCAAACGGTACCTATCAAATGTACGTCCTTGATAACGCCGTTTTTACCGATATATCCGAACAAGCCGCCGTACGTTTTACCATCTTCCGTTGATTTCGTTTCATTCAATTCAGAACAATTGATTGTATATCCGTTCCCCAAGAACAAACCCTCGAAAGGCTTTTCAGGCGTGCCGATAGGATAATCCCAATAAACGTCTTCCTCCAAAACGAATACGCGACCTTTCGTATTGCCTATATACAACGACCAATCCGTTAAAACAGGTTCGACGACGACAACGTTGTCCGCCCATTTCCATCTCGCATATAATTTCAGCTCGTAGCCGTCGCTTTCAAACGGCGCTTTTTCGCCGGCTTGATAGTTAAACCCCCAATCACTTTCCGCTGTACTCCAACAATCGAACACCTTATATTCGGGCGCAGAAAAGGGGTTTCCCATTAAAAGCGCATTTGTATTATTGGCGACCGTTTGCGTAACGGGGGCTCCTTCGCCTCCGTTGGGATAATACTTTATCGTATAACTGCCGTAATCGGGAACGTATTCCCATTCTGCCGACAAACGGATTTCTTCACCAACGTCGCAAAGATTAAGTACAACTTCTCCGTCTTGATATGTATCATCGTCGTTGCGCCAACCGTTGAACACATAATTTTCATTCTT
>JAZRIK010000105.1:0-3889 GCA_045645245.1 Candidatus Scatosoma sp.
TATATCATATCCGTCATATGGAAGTCAAGCAAATTTCGGTGGTTTTTGGAAAAATTTTCCGAGATTAGCCTTGTCTTTGCTTATGGCTCTTGCTCTTGGAGCAAATAACCATTACTCTGCCGTTTCTTTTGATTACTTTGCACTTGTCGCACATAGGTTTTACAGAAGGTCTTACTTTCATTGTTCTTTCTCCTTTTGATTAAACTTTACGTCGTTTTACGATTTTACGACTTGCTACGCCACGTAATTCTACCTTTAGTAAGGTCGTACGGGCTCATTTCTAACTTTACCGTGTCACCTTCGATGATTCTGATATAATTCATACGAAGTTTACCGGAAATATACGCCGTGATGATATGACCGTTGGAAAGCTGTACGCGGAACGTTGCATTGGGCAACGCTTCTACTACCTTCCCTTCCGCTTCGATTACGTCGTCTTTGGACACAGGAACTTCCTCCGATTTTTTATTTTTATAGCGTTAATATTTCAACGCCGTCTTCGCGCACAACCAAAGTGTTTTCGTAATGCGCCGCCACTTTGCCGTCGAGCGTTTTCGCGCCCCAGCCGTCTTCCAACAATTTTACTTTCCACGTACCCATCGTAATCATAGGTTCTACGCAAATCACCGTACCCGCTTTCAAGCGCACGCCCGTCCCTAATCTGCCGTAGTTGGGCACGTTAGGATCTTCGTGCATTTCCGCGCCGATACCGTGACCGGTATAGGAACGAATTACGCCGTAGCCGTGCGATTCCGCGTGTTTTTGCACACGATAACCGATGTCAAATACAGGTGTGCCTGCCCGCAAGTTTTCGATGCCCTTGAAAAAGCATTCTTCCGTCACTTGCACAAGCTTTTCCACTTCTTCGCTCACTTTCCCGATTTTGAACGTTCGGCAAGCGTCGCCGTGGAACCCGTTTTTATACGCGCATAAATCTACGCTGACGATGTCGCCGTCCTTTAAGATTTCTTCGTGCGTGGGAATGCCGTGCACGACCATATCGTTGACGGAAATGCAAGCGGACGCCGGAAATCCACCATACCCTAAACAGGAAGGATACGCGCCGGACGCTCGAATGTACTTTTCAACCAACTCATCCACTTCTTTCGTGCTCATACCCGCCGAAATTTTCGAGCCGACGTATTCGAGTGTTTCCTTTACGATTTTGCACGGCTCGCGCATCAAGTCGATTTCTTTTTCGCTTTTTACGTGAATCATAATTGCCTTTAACGTACGTTAAGAAGTTCGTCCAGCTTTTTCGATACTTTTTGGAAAGTATCTTCCGCCGTCGTTTTACTAACGACCGTAAAGAGAACGCCTTTCTTTACATAATAATCAATAAGCGGTGCCGTTTGCGCACTATACACTTCCAAACGGCTTTGTACCGTTTCGGGATTGTCGTCCTTTCTTTGATACAGTTCGCCGCCGCAACGCGAGCAAGTAGCCGCGCCGTTTAACGTGGAAACGTGATAGCTTTCCCCGCAATCCTTGCATACGCGCCGACCGCATAAACGCTGCATAACTTCTTCAAACGCCACGTCGATATTGACAACCAAATCGATATTCGTGATTTTATCCAGCATTTCCGCTTGGGGAATTGTCCGCGGAAACCCGTCCAACATAAACCCTTTTTCGCAATCGGGCCGTTGAATGCGTTCTTCCACGATTTTACACGTCACTTCATCGGGAACAAGCTGACCTTTGTCGATGAACGACTTGGCAAGCAACCCGATTTCCGTTTCGTTTTTGATGTTTTCTCTGAAAATGTCACCCGTGGAAATATGCGGCAAGCCGTAGCGATCGGAAATTTTCGTCGCTTGCGTGCCCTTTCCTGCACCGGGCGCACCTAGTAAAATAATTTTCATACCGTCGAACTCCTATAAAAATTACTCGCTTTCGTATATCGAAGCCGCTACGCCCCTGCCAACGCCTTACGGCGCGGCAATCGGCGTGGTAATTCTTACTTTAAGAATCCTTTGTAGTTTTTCATCATCATTTGCGCTTGGAGTTGTTTTTCAAATTCCATTGCGCAGGATACGACGATGAGAATACCCGTCGTAGAGAATACGTTTACCAAATCGAGCGACGCCCAAGCGAACGCAATCGAAGGAATAAACGCTACGAGCGAGAGATAAATTGCACCAAACAGCGTGATACGGTTGGAAATCTTTTTCAGATAGCTTTCCGTTGCTTTACCCGGACGAATACCTTGGATAAAGCCGCCGTTTTGTTGAATGTTTTTGGATACGTCTTCGGGATTGAATTGCATTTGCGCATAGAAGAACGAGAAAGCAAAGATAAGTACGCACAATACGAGCGTATATACCACTGCGCCCCAGCCCTGCGCCGATGCCGACATCCAGTTGGTCCACCACTTGTTAAACCCGTTGTCGCCGCCGTTGATTAAGCTTGCAATCATTTGAGGGAAGCTCAAAATGGAGAAGGAGAAAATAAGAGGCATAACGCCGCCGCCGGAAATTCTGATGGGAATCGCCGACGATTGACCGCCGTACATTTTTCTACCTTTGATTTGCTTTGCGTATTGAACGGGAACTTTTCTTTCGGAAAGGTCAACGTAAACAATCGCAAAGAAAATGATGATGCTTACCAGCGCGAATGCGATAATTTCCCAAAGCGCGGAAATTTGACCGTTGAACAACGTATCGAATTTTGCTACGATTAATTGACCAGCCGTTGCCAAAATACCCGTGAAGATGATCATCGATTGACCGTTGCCTACGCCGTAATCGGTGATTCTTTCACCAATCCACATAACAACGAGCGCACCAGCGGTGTAAACGGTTGCCATAAATGCGCCTGCAAGCCACATTTGACCGCCGAAAAGCGACGTTTGAACTGCGCCTTGCGAATTACCAAAACCAACGATGATACCAACCGATTGAATGATGGCGAGAACGATTGCAACGTAGCGCGTATATTGCGCAATCTTTTTGCGACCTTCTTCGCCTTGCTTGGATAATCTTTCAAGTGCGGGAATACCTACGCTTAAAAGCTGCATAATAATCGACGCGTTAATATACGGGCCGATACCAAGTGCAAACAGCGTACCTTGCGACAATGCACCGCCCGTGATGCTGCTCATCAGGGTCAAAAAGTCGTTGCCGGATACCGCGCCTGAAAAGGTATCTCTGGGCAAACCCGGAACGGGAATGAAACAGCCGATACGGAATATGAGCAGCAAAAGGAGCATTTTGAACACCTTGCTGCGGATATCCTTTACCTTAAAAGCATTGATAAGTGTTTGTAACATTTTGTTTCTCCGTTGATAAATTTGCGATTGCGCCTAAAAACGCAATCCATACGCTTTCGCGTAAGGGGAGAAATAACGCGAACTACGGAAAACCGTCTTAAAGGCAGTTTTCCGTGTTAGAGTTCATCAATTAAAGGGTCTCCGCCGTGCCCTTTGCCGCCTCAATGGCTTCTTTCGCGGATGCGGAGAATTTCGCCGCTTTCACGGTAAGCGCTACTTTGAGTTCGCCCTTGCCGAGAACTTTGAGTCCGCAGTTGTTTTTAACGGCTTTTGCAAGACCGTTTTCCATCACGAAACCGTAGTCAACGACCGTGTTTGCAGGAAGATCTTTCAAATCTTCTACGTTCACGATAACGTAAACCTTCTTACCGACGTGATTAAAGCCTCTTTTAGGCACGCGACGAGCGATAGGCATTTGACCGCCTTCGAAACCGGGACGTACGCCGCCACCGGAACGAGCCCATTGACCTTTGTGGCCCTTACCGGAGGTTTTACCCGTACCCGAACCGATACCTCGACCAAGTCTTTTCGTCGCTTTGGTTGCTCCCTCTGCGGGAGAAAGAGTATCTATTCTCATAATAAATCTCCTTATACGTTTTCTACTTTGACGAGGTGCTT
>JAZRIK010000106.1:0-4403 GCA_045645245.1 Candidatus Scatosoma sp.
CGGACCAGTCGAACATAGCGCCCATGGCTTTCAACTGCTGCTCCATGGTTTCGATGTTCTTTTCCGTGGAATCCTTGGGATGAATACCCGTCTTAATGGCGTAATTTTCCGCAGGCAAACCGAATGCGTCAAAGCCCATAGGTTGGAATACTTCGTAGCCCTGCATTTTCTTAAAGCGCGCATACGTGTCGGTAGGGCCGTAATTATACCAGTGACCTACGTGCAATTTTGCGCCCGAAGGGTAAGAGAACATTTCCAAAACGTACAGCTTTTTATCCGCATTCTTTTTATTGAATACGTTCAGCTTACTTTTCTCCCACTTGGCTTGCCACTTACTTTCTACCGATTTCATATCCATCATACAACTGACCTCCATACGCGCGTTTTGCGCGTAATTTTAACGTACATTATATATTATAGAGTATTTTTTAGGACAAGTCAAGCAAATATACGCGTGGGATATACGCCGAATTTTCAAAAACGCATAAATAATTTGGTTTTTAGCGCATACAATATTAAGGTGGAAGAAATCACGATTACGCAAAACGGTTATAACGACGGGTTTATGTCGTACTTATACAAAAAAGTGCAAGGGCGTTTTTCCTTTTTGCCTGCGGAAATTCGCTTGCAGCAGGACGGCGACTGCGCGCAAATTGCTTTGGCAATCGAACGCGCGTATTGCCCGTACGTTCGCCGTTTTGCCGAAGAAAACATCGCCGACGTAATTGCCGTGGGTTATAAATACGCCTTTTTTGACAAACGCCTGCCTTTGCCGTTGTTGGACGAAAAGGAACGCCGCTTATTTTTAACCGCCTTGGTCGCGGCGGATTATAAAGAAGATAAAGCGCATATCGCCCGTCGCTTAAAGGGTATGGAAAACTATTCGCTCGACGGCTTTTTTCACTTCCGCTTGGGCGCGCTCAAAGAACGTTGGGAAGGCGTGCTCGACTACGTCAACGCGAACACGGGTATCTCGTCCGTGGAAAACTTTTTAGAATTTTTAGTGGAAGACGGCGACGAAAAAATTTTCGTGCAAGAGCAAAAAACGTACGATAAAGAGTATCGTTTGCTCACGCGGAGCGTACTCACGGGCAAGCGTTCGATTGTGGGAGAAATAATTTTAGGGGGCGGCGGGCAAATCTATTGCTTTGGCGAAACGGACGCGGAAACGCAGGCATTTTTGAAAAAATATTATCAAGGCAGAGTGGTTTTTTGCTGAAAATTTATATAAACGCCGGCAAAATGGTTGACAAACGCGGCACAAAGCATTACAATAGTATGCGTAAAGACAAGTAGCGCCGTTTTTCTAAACTGCAGAGAGCTTGCCCTTGGCTGTAAGGCGAGCGTTTGGATGCGGAATGTGAAACCACTTTACGCTGTAAAAAAGAGAATATTATAAAGAGCGGTTGGGGTTTTCTCAACAATTAAGGTGGAACCGCGCAGTATTTGCGTCCTTAAACTTTTCATTGAAAAAGTTTAAGGCGTTTTTTATTACAATAGAAAAAAAACACACTCAATACGGAGGAAATTATATGAACGTTATTTTGAAAAACGGAGAAAGTATGGCGCTTGAAAACGGCGCGACGGCGATGCAAGCCGCACTTGCAATATCCGAAGGACTGGCAAGAAACGCCATTTGCGCGAAAGTGAACGGCGAGCTCGTGGATATGTCGCACGTACTTAATGAAAACGACGCGTTGGAAATCGTCACGCTCAAAGACAAAGAAGGTCTGGCGGTGTATCGCCATACCTGCGCGCACGTTTTGGCGCAAGCGATTAAGACGATTTATCCTACCTGCAAGCTGGCAATCGGACCTGTAATTGATAACGGATTTTATTACGATATCGATTTTGTCACGCCCATTACGCAAGCGGATCTTCTCAAAGTGGAAGCGGAAATGCAAAAAATCATCAAGAGCAATTTGCCCATCGAACGCTTTACTTTGCCCAGGAACGAAGCGATTGCGCTGATGAAGGGCTACAAAGAAAATTACAAAGTGGAGCTTATCGAGGATTTGCCCGACGACGCGGAAATTTCCTTCTATAAGCAGGGGAATTTTACCGACCTTTGCCGTGGTCCGCACTTACCTTCTACGGGTAAAATCAAAGCGTTCCGCTTAACGAGTATCGCAGGCGCATACTGGCGCGGCGACGAGCATAACAAAATGCTCACCCGTATTTACGGTACCGCTTTTGCGAAAAAGGACGAAATGGAAGCGTACTTTACGATGCTGGAAGAAGCGAAAAAACGCGACCATACCAAGCTTGGCAAAGAACTCAAATTGTTTGCGATTATGAACGAAGGCAAGGGCTTGCCCCTCTTCCTGCCTAACGGTATGGTGCTTAAAAACGAGCTCATCAATTACTGGCGTCAAATTCACACGCGCGATGGCTACGTGGAAGTAAACACGCCCATTATGCTCAATAGAACGCTTTGGGAAACGTCAGGACACTGGTTCCATTACCGCGATAATATGTACACGACGAAGGTGGACGAAGAAGACTTCGCCATCAAGCCGATGAACTGTCCGGGGTCTATTCTCGTTTACAAAAACGAACCGCACAGCTATAAAGATTTGCCTATCCGTATGGGCGAGCTCGGGCTTGTACACCGCCACGAAAAATCCGGTCAGCTGCACGGACTTTTCCGCGTGCGTTGCTTTACGCAAGACGACGCGCATATCTTTATGACGCCCGACCAAATCAAGGAAGAAATCAAAGGCGTAGTTCGCTTAATTAACGAAGTTTATACGCTGTTTGGCTTTAAGTATCACGTAGAGCTTTCCACGCGCCCCGAAAACAGTATGGGCAGCGATGAAGAATGGAACACCGCTACCGACGCGCTGCGCTCGGCGCTCGATGATTTGGGCTTAAATTACGTAGTCAACGAAGGGGACGGCGCATTCTACGGTCCGAAAATCGACTTCCACTTGGAAGACTCTATCGGCAGAACGTGGCAATGCGGTACCATTCAGCTCGACTTCCAGCTTCCCCAACGCTTTGAAATCGAATACATCGGCGAAGACGGCGGCAAGCACCGCCCGATTATGGTACACCGCGTAGCGTTTGGCTCGATTGAACGCTTTATCGGTATTTTAATCGAACACTTTGCGGGTAAATTCCCCGTATGGCTTTCGCCTGTACAAGTGAAAATTTTGCCTATTACCGATAGACAAGAAGGGTATGCAAAAGAGCTTTGCGCGAAGATGAAAGAAGCGGGCGTGCGCGTATCGGTGGACGATAGAAACGAAAAAATCGGCTATAAAATCCGCGAAGCACAAATGGAAAAGGTGCCTTATATGCTCGTTTTGGGCGATAAGGAAATGGAAGCGGGTCAAGTGGCGGTTCGTCGCCGTGACGGCGAGCAATCGGTGGTAAACGCCGACGAATTTATCGCTACTATAAAAGCGGATATTGCGGATAAAAAGGTGTTTTAAGGCAATAGCAGCTTAAAAGAATTGCAAAAATAAAATTTTGTAAATTTTTTCAAAAAATATATCAAATTCGCTTGACGAAAGGTTTGTATTTATGCTATTATATGAAAGCTAAGCAGAAGCAAACCTTCTCGCCGTGCGGTTTTGATCGGTACGGCTCGATAAATTTCCGTTAATCCCAAAAGGGTGAAAAACGGTTTTTCGATGGAGAAGGATTGCGCATAGCAGTCCTTTTTAATTTTTTCGTGAGGTACACTACCATAAAAGACCAACATCAAATCAACGAAAATATTCGCGATAGAGAAGTCCGCGTAATTTCCGCGGCAGGCGAACAACTCGGCATTATGAGTGCGGCAGAAGCATTGCGTATTGCGGAAGACGAGAACTTGGATCTCGTTAAAATTTCCCCCAACGCCGTTCCGCCCGTATGCAAAATTATGAACTATGGCAAGTTCAAGTTTGAGCAAGCGAAAAAGGAAAAGGAAAACCGCAAAAACCAAAAAGTGGTGGAGCTGAAAGAAATTTATTTGTCGATGACGATTGACGTAGGCGATCTCAACGTAAAAGCGAAAAAGACGATTGAGATGCTGGGCGACGGAAACAAGGTAAAGGTATCTATCCGTATGCGCGGCCGTCAACAAGCGCACGCGTCGATGGGCGTGGACGTAATGCGCCGTTTCTTCGATTTGCTCGGCGGCAAAGCGGTTATGGACAAAGAACCCAAAACGGAAGGAAGAAATATTTTAATGATTCTTTCCCCTGCGAAATAATCGCAAATTCATTCAAATAGGACAAGCTTAAAAAGCTTGCTTATCATAAAAACGTTAAAAAAATCTCGGAGGATAAAAGATATGCCTAAACAGAAGACTCATAGCAGCACGAAAATACGTTTCTGGCTTACCGGTTCGGGTAAAGTAAACAGATCGCACAGCGGTAAGAACCACAAAGCAGAAACCAAGAACAGAAAGA
>JAZRIK010000107.1:0-2256 GCA_045645245.1 Candidatus Scatosoma sp.
GCTGCCTCCCGTAGGAGTCTGGACCGTCTCTCAGTTCCAATGTGGCCGATCACCCTCTCAGGTCGGCTACCCATCGTCGGCTTGGTGGGCCGTTACCTCACCAACTACCTAATGGGACGCGAGCTCATCCATACCCGATAAATCTTTTACCTCGTGGGGATGCCCCCTCGTGGTCTTATGCGGTATTAGCAGTCATTTCTAACTGTTATTCCCCTGGTATGGGCAGATTGCTCACGCGTTACTCACCCGTCCGCCACTCACCTATCCCCGAAGGAATAGGTTCGTTCGACTTGCATGTGTTAAGCATGCCGCCAGCGTTCATCCTGAGCCAGAATCAAACTCTTAAGTTTAATTGCTTAAAGTCACTACCTATCTCTAAGTAGCAACGACTCTAACTATTTTTTGTTATCTCTTTGCTGACTTTGCTTTCAAGGTCACTTGCATTAAATCAAGTTGCTTTGAAAAAATTAACGGAAATTACCTTTCATTTGCTTGTTTGTCAAATAAAATCTCATTTCTTTCTTATTCTGTTTTTAATCTGCTTTTCCCAAGCTTTCCGGCTTGGTTCTGCCCCCTCGCGGCGACAGCTTGTATATAATACCACATCCCTACTACCCTTGTCAACTGTTTTTTTCACTTTTTTCAAAGTTTTTTTGAAAAAAATGATTTTTTTTCAGTTAACGCCGATTTATTCGGGTTTTGCGGTACACCCTAAAGGGTGCTTATTATATTAGCACTTTCTTTTTCGCTTGTCAATCGTTTTTTGGAAAAAATTTCAATTTTTTTTGCGAAAATTGTATTTTTATGCCTTTACAAGCGTTAAGGTGACTTTTTCACCGTTGATATCCACCTGTTTTGTGTAGCCGTCCGCGACGCCTTCGCATACGGAAACAGCCAAAACGTCGTTCGCAAATGCGCCTGCTTTCAAAACCGCCCCAACCTTGCCTTCTACATTATTATAATATATAGCAATACGATCGGTGACTACGAAATCGGCTTCTTTACGCATTGTTTGTACTTTGGAAACGATTTCTCTTTCAATGCCTTCGATAATCAGCTCTTCCGTAAGCGCCGTATTAAGCGCAACCGTCACGCCCCTATCGCTCGCCGATACGAAGCCCGCCTTACTTTCGGTGAAAATTTGCAAATCTTCTTCCGCGAGCGAAACTTCCGCATCGGTAGGCAGAATATATACCCCGCCGCCCTGCACCGCTTCCACCACCGCGCGAGCGTCGCAACCAGCCAAGAATGCCGTAATCATACCCAGCTTTTTCCCGTATTTAGGCCCGAGCGTTTTAAGCTGCGGTTTAAGCTTGTAGGAAATGAATTCGTTGGCGTCTTCTGCGGTTTTATATTCTTTAATATTGAGTTCGTCCAGCACAATCGCTTTCAACCCATCGTCCAAGTTTTGCGCCTTGTTCGTGACGACGTACATTTGAGAAAGCGGTTGACGGTTTTTCACGTTGCCTGCGTTTCTCGCCGCACGACCAAGGTTAACGATGTCGAGCACCGCGTCCATACCCTTTTCCAGCTCGCTATCGATCGCGTCTGCTTGACAGGCGGGGAAAGAGCAAAGATGCACGGATTTTTCCGCGTCCTTGAAGAATGCGGGTACGAGATTGAGATACATTTCTTCCGCGATAAACGGCGTATAGGGCGCGGTAAGTTTCGCGATGGTGACGAGTACCGTCCAAAGCACGGTATAAGCCGCCGCCTTGTCGTCCGTCATCTCACTGCCCCAGTAGCGTTCTCTGCCGCGACGCACGTACCAGTTGGAAAGAATATCCACGAAGCCTTGCAGCGCGCGCGCACTATCCGTAATATTATATACCGCCAAATTTTTATCCACTTGGTCGATGAGCGTATTCAGCTTGGACAAAATCCACTTATCCATCAAGGAAAGCTTGCATTTGGTAATATCGTATTTAGACGGGTCGTAGCCGTCGATATCCGCGTACAGGCAGAAGAATGCGTAGGTATTCCAAAGCGTACCCATATACTTTCTTTGCGCTTCGCTAACCGCTTCGGGATAGAAACGGGAAGGCAGCCAAGGAGCGGACGAGGTATAGAAGTACCAACGTACGGCGTCAGCGCCCTGCTTATCGAGCACCGACCAAGGATCTACGACGTTCCCTTTATGTTTGGACATCTTAATTCCGTTTTTGTCGTTGACGTGCCCGAGTACGATACAGTTTCTAAAAGGCGCTTTATCGAATAACAAGGTAGAGATTACGAGCAAGGTATAGAACCAACCTC
>JAZRIK010000108.1:0-2344 GCA_045645245.1 Candidatus Scatosoma sp.
ACGCCTGCCAAGTTTTTTAACAAAATGCCCCACGCATTGCCATAGAATACGCCCGCGCGCGAGAAAAATGCAGAAAAAACGACAAAAACCGAGCATTGCGCCGTTCAAACCGTTGACAAAGCCGCGAAAATTAGAGTATAATAAAGGCAACGGCAAGGGCGCCAAGGGTAGGAGTTGCCTTTGCCTTTTTTCGTATTGATTGAATTTGTTATATTTTTACTCTCGAAAGGAGATATCTTATATGAAACTCGTTTGCGATTACTTTGGCGAAATGGTGTTCGACGACAAAGCGATGAAAGCGCGGCTTGCGCCCGACGTTTACAAGGCGTTGGAACGCACGATGGCGCACGGCAGAAGCTTGGATTTGTCCGTTGCAAACGCCGTTGCCGCTGCGATGAAGGACTGGGCTTTGGAACACGGCGCAACCCATTATACCCACTGGTTCCAACCGATGACGGGGATTACCGCGGAAAAACACGACAGCTTTATCTCGCCCGATAAAAACGGCGGCGTAATGATGGATTTTTCGGGCAAAGAGCTCGTTCGCGGCGAACCGGACGCGTCGTCCTTCCCGTCGGGCGGCTTACGCGCCACCTTTGAAGCGCGCGGCTATACCGCTTGGGACGCTACTTCGTACGCATTCATCAAAGACGGCGTGCTTTGCATTCCCACCGCGTTTTGCTCGTATTCGGGGGACGCACTCGACCAAAAAACGCCCCTTTTGCGTTCAATGGAAGCGATCAACCGTCAAGCGATGCGCGTTTTGAAGCTGTTCGGCAATGACGACGTGACGAGTGTAAAAACGACGGTTGGGCCTGAACAAGAATACTTTTTAGTGGATAAAACGGTATTTAACGAACGCAAGGACTTGCTTTATACCGGCCGCACGCTGTTCGGCGCGAAGCCGCCCAAGGGTCAAGAAATGGAAGACCATTATTTCGGCGTTTTGAAGCCGCGCGTACAGGCGTTTATGAAAGATTTGGACGAAGAGCTGTGGCGGCTGGGCGTACTTGCCAAAACCGAGCATAACGAAGCCGCGCCTGCGCAGCACGAGCTTGCGCCCATCTACACCACCACGAATATTGCAGCCGACCATAACCAACTGACAATGGAAATTATGCAACGGCTTGCAAAACAGCATAACCTTGTTTGCTTACTCCACGAAAAACCGTTTGCAGGCGTGAACGGCAGCGGTAAGCATAACAACTGGTCGATTTCGACGAACACGGGCAAGAATTTATTAGAGCCGGGCGAAACTCCGCAAACGAACGCGCAATTTTTGTTATTCTTATGCGCGGTTATCAAGGCGGTTGACGAATACCAAGACCTGCTCCGCGTGTCCGTTGCTTCTGCCGGGAATGACCACCGCTTGGGCGCGCACGAAGCGCCCCCTGCCGTCGTTTCTATCTTCCTTGGCGACGAATTGACCGACATTTTACAAGCGATTGAGCGGGACGAGCCGTACGGCGCGAAAGAAAAAGAACTCCTGCGCGTGGGCGTACACACGATGCCGAAATTCCCCAAAGACACCACGGATAGAAACCGCACTTCCCCCTTTGCTTTTACAGGAAATAAGTTTGAATTCCGTATGCTCGGCTCGTCGGCGTCTATCTCAATGTCGAATACCGTACTCAACACCGCGGTCGCGGAAGAGCTGCGCAAGTTTGCCGATGTTTTGGAAGACGCAAACGATTTCCAAGCGGCTTTACACGATGTAATACGTCAAACGATTATCGACCACAACCGCATCATCTTCAACGGCAACGGCTACGACGACGAATGGCTGAAAGAAGCGGAAAAACGCGGGCTTTTGAATTTGAAATCTACCCCCGACGCCCTGCCCTATCTCGTCAGCGCAAAAAATATCGAGCTGTTTACTTTACATAAAGTATTTACCGAGCGCGAATTGCATTCCCGCTACGAAATTTTGATGGAAAGCTATTGCAAGCTCATCCATATCGAAGGCCGCACGATGGTGGATATGGCGATGAAAGACATTCTGCCTGCGGCGAGCGCGTACAGCCACTCGCTTTCGGACGCGTTGCTGTCCAAAAAAGCCGTTTGCGTGGCTTTGGATTGCTCGTACGAACAGGAATTGCTGGAAAAAATCACCGCTTTGGTGGCAAGTGCGTACGACAACGTGAAAAAGCTGGATAAAGCGCTTGCGAGCGCGGAAAAATGCGCGGACGTAACCAAACGCGGCACGTATTATAGACAAAAAGTATTGTCCGTGATGGGCAAACTGCGTAAGAACGCGGACGAGCTGGAAATGTTGGTTTCGGCAGATTTCTGGCCGATCCCGACTTACGGCGACTTGTTATTTGGAGTGTAAAAAATGGCTTTT
>JAZRIK010000109.1:0-1700 GCA_045645245.1 Candidatus Scatosoma sp.
TATGAAATCGTTGAACTATGCGTTCATCGGCAGAAGAAGAAGAAAGAGAGATTTCCGTCGTCTTTGGATTGCAAGAATCAACGCTGCGGCAAGACAAAACGGTCTTTCGTACAGCAAAATGATGCACGGTCTTTCCGTTGCAGGTATCAACCTGAACAGAAAAGTACTTGCTGACCTTGCAGTAAACGACGCACCTGCATTCGCTCAACTCGTAGAAAAAGCGAAAGCGGCACTTTAATTTTACGAAAAAAGCCTTTTGATAAGAAGGGCTTTTTCATTATTTATTCGGAAAATGATTTTAACTTCCAAAAACAATCCGCTCATCAAAGAAACCGTTGCCTTGAAAGAGAAAAAGGGCAGAAAAGAATACGGTTTATTTCTCGTCGAAGGCGTGAAAATGGTCAAAGAATGCTTACGCAGCGGCTTACAAGTCGAGCGTATCTTTCTTGCCGAGCACTACGACGGGGATAAAGCGTTTTTGCGCGGTTTTGAAGAGATAATTACGCTCGTTAGCGACGATATTTTGCGCGCGCTTTGCGATGAAAAAACGCCGCAAGGCATCGTTTGTCGGGTAAAAATTCCGAAAAATGCACTGCAAAAGCCCAGCGGGGTAGCACTCTTTTTAGACGGAGTAGCCGACCCGGGCAACGTAGGCGCAATTATTCGTACGGCAAACGCGGCGGGCTACAAAGAAATCTATTTGACGCGCGAATGCGCGGACGCGTATGCGCCCAAGAGCGTACGCGCGAGTATGAGCGGTATCTTTTTTACCAAATTATATATCGCGGAAAGAGCGGAAATTTTATCCCTTTTACAAGGCGTTCCCATTATCGTAGCGGATATGCACGGCGAAAATGTCTTTTCGTATAACGCGCCCGAAACGTTCGTGCTTGCCATCGGCAACGAAGCCAACGGAATTTCGCAAGATACCTTCCAAGCAGCAACTTCGGTTGTAAAAATTCCGATGGAAAGCGAGCAGGAAAGCTTAAACGCGGCAGTTTCCGCGGGAGTTTTGATGTATCTTTTGAAGCAAAATCAATTTACCGACTGATAAAAACAAATAAGGAGTTATTAAAATGTCAGGACATAGCAAATGGCACAACATACAAGCAAAAAAAGGCAAGGCGGACGCGGCGAAGGGCAGAATTTTCACCAAGCTCGGTAGAGAAATTGCAGTAGCGGCGAAGAGTAATCCCAACCCCGACACGAACAGCAAGCTTGCCGATATTATTGCAAAAGCAAAAGCGGCAAATATGCCCAACGATAACATTCAACGCAGTATCAAAAAAGCGTCGGGTGAAATGAGCGGGGCGGATTATAAAGAACTCACGTACGAAGGCTACGGCGTAGCGGGCTCGGCGGTTATTATCGTCACGCTTACCGACAACATCAACCGTACGGCAGGCGACGTTCGCGCAATTTTATCCAAAAACGGCGGTCAGCTCGGTCAAACGGGTTGCGTTTCGTACAACTTTGACAACAAGGGCTATATCGTAGTGGAAAGAACGGTAGAACTCGACGAAGACACGATGACGGAATACGCGCTTGAAGCAGGTGCGGACGACGTAGTGGTAAGCGACGACGTGTACGAAATTTTCACTACGCCCGAAACGTTCTCGGACGTTCGTAAATACTTGGAAGATAAAACCGCAGAGCTGATGGCGGCTGCACCCAAGAAGAGAAACGAGGAAGAAGAACCC
>JAZRIK010000110.1:0-5662 GCA_045645245.1 Candidatus Scatosoma sp.
GTGTTGAAGCTGATGAATCGAAAGGGGACGAGGGAAAGCTATTTGGCATTGTTTAATAAACTGCGTGCGCGTATTCCGGGGATGGCGATTCGCTCCACCTTTATTTCCGGTTTTCCTACGGAAACGGAAGAGGAATTCGAAGGAATGAAGGCATTCATTCGTGAGGCGAAACTCATTAACTGCGGATTTTTCGCCTACTCTCGCGAACCGGATACGGGCGCCTACCGTATGAAACCGCAGATCCATCACGCCACTAAAAAACGCCGTGTACGCGCATTGTATGAAACGCAGGCAAAGATTTCCTCGGAAATTCTTTCGCAATTCGTTGGCAAAGAAGTGGAGGTTTTGTGCGACGGCATCGATTATGAAAAAGGCTGTTTTGCGGGCAGAGCGTATTTCAACGCGCCCGACATCGACGGCAAAGTGTATTTCAACGCCGCAGAAGCGATGCAGGGCGAACGCTATCAAGTGCAAATTGAAAGCGCGGACGACTACGATTTATACGGAAAAACGGAGGATTACGAAGTATGAACTTACCCAACAAAATTTCCATTACGAGAATTTGTATGATACCTATTTTCGTGCTTACATTCTTTTTAGACGGCGTACTGCCGTTTAACTACGGTATCGCGGCGATTATTTTCGTTGTTGCCGCTTGTACCGATTTTATCGACGGCTATATCGCGCGCTCGCGCGGGCTCGTCACCAACCTTGGTAAGTTTTTAGACCCGATTGCGGACAAAGTACTTGTCGCAACGGCGATGATTTTGCTTTTGACGATGAAAGATAGCTTGTTCTCGCTTTTTGGCAGCGCGCAAAACGCAATCTATATCGCAACGGCAGTCAGCGTTTGCATTATTTTGGCTCGCGAGCTGATTATCAGCGCATTTAGACAAATCGCGGCGGCAAACGGAGTGGTGATGGCGGCTGAAAAACTCGGCAAATACAAAACCACCTTCCAAGACGTGTCCATTTTCGTACTCATTTTAGCGGCGGACGTTGCTGCGCCTGTCGAATATGCCGTTCCTTGGAACGTCTATGTGGCTTGGGCAGGGCTTGCGCTGTTTGCGGCGGCAACCGTGCTTACGGTATGGTCGGGGATTGCTTACGTTTTGAAAAACAAACAAGTTTTGAAGGATAACTAATTTTAGGAGCTTATCTACTTATGAACAATGCGTGCATCGTTTGGAATAACGGAAATACCGCCTTTCGCGCGACGGAATACACGGCAATTTTAGACGTTTTCCGTTCGCTTGGCTATCCCGTGGGCGAAGTGCGCATTTTATTGCACGGGGACGACCAAATTTTACTCGATACGGTTATTTCGCTCAAAAAAGCGTGCGAAAACGTACTCATTTTAACGGATAAATCAGAATGTAAATATTTGCAAACGCTGCTTACGCAAAAGGGAATTTTAGACCAACAAACCGCCAACGTAAGTATGGACGAAAACGCAATTTTCACAAGCGGCAAGCAAAGCGTAATTTTATTAACGCTGGGCGATTTTACGCGCACGAAACAGTATATCGAAACGGTTTGCAATCAGCATTTACGGCAAAAATACGGCGATAGACGGGCAAAACTCACTATTCGCGCGGTCGGGGCAAGCCAAGCGCACGTGGAGCAACTCATTACGCAGGCAAAAACGTACGATAAGGGCAAAATGCAATATCAATACGCGCGCTCGTACGCGGAAGATATTATCGAGATTTTCTACGACGAAAACACGCCGAAAATGCTTGTGGACGACGTGCTGCGGCTATTTGCCGAAGGGCTTGGCGATACCGTTTACGCGCTCGACGACACACCCTTAAACGAACAGCTTATCAATCTTTTGAAGGTGCGCGGTAAAACGATTAGCGTAGCCGAATCGTTCACGGGCGGCGGAATAGCGAAAAAGCTCACGTCCGTATCAGGCGCAAGCGCGGTGTATTTTGAAGGTGTAAACACGTACAATGAGCTTTCCAAAATCAAGCGTTTGGGCGTGAGCGAATACACGCTTAAAACGGTGGGCGCAGTATCCGACCAAACGGCGTACGAAATGGCGTCGGGCTTAATTGCCACGGGCGATTGCGACGTATCCATTGCAACGACGGGCTTGGCGGGGCCGAATACGGACAAAAGTATGCTGCCTATCGGGCTTTGTTATATCGCCGTGGGTACGAAAGAACGCGTATTCGTTTATCGGTATAAGTTTGACGGCTCGCGCGAAGAAATTACGCAAACGGCAATCAATTACGCGCTGTTCTTGGCGTATAAACAACTGAAAAATATGTAAAATAATAATATAGGAAAAAATAAACAGGAGATATATACAATTATGGCAAACGAAAAGAATACGGAAAAAATGAAAGCGTTAGACGCCGTGCTTTTGCAAATTGAAAAGCAATACGGAAAGGGCTCGATTATGCGTCTTGGCGACGAAGCAGGTCAAACGGAAATCGAAGTAATTCCTTCCGGCTGCTTAACGCTGGATTTAGCGCTTGGCGTAGGCGGTTTCCCGCGCGGTAGAATTATCGAAATCTACGGCCCCGAATCTTCGGGTAAAACGACGGTTGCGCTGCACGCGGTAGCGGAAGCGCAAAAAATGGGCGGCGTAGCGGCGTTTATCGACGCTGAACACGCGCTCGACCCCGTTTATGCAAAGAAACTCGGCGTTAATTTGGACGATTTATACGTTTCCCAACCGGACACGGGCGAACAAGCGCTCGACATTTGCGACGCGCTCGTTAGAAGCTCGGCGGTGGATATTATCGTCGTTGACTCGGTAGCAGCGCTCACGCCCAAAGCGGAAATCGAAGGGGATATGGGCGATACGCACGTGGGCTTGCAAGCGCGTTTGATGTCGCAGGCGCTTCGAAAATTAACGGCGATTGTCAACAAGTCGAAAACCTGCGTTATCTTCATCAACCAACTGCGCGAAAAGGTTGGCGTAATGTTCGGCAACCCCGAAACTACTCCCGGCGGTAAAGCGCTCAAATTCTACGCAAGTATGCGTTTAGACGTGCGTAAAATGGACGTTTTGAAGGACGCCGACGGCGCGATGGGGAATAGAACGAAAGCGAAAGTAGTAAAAAATAAGCTTGCGCCCCCGTTCCGTCAAGCGGAATTCGACATCGTGTTCGGCGAAGGTATTTCGCAAGAGGGCTGTATTATCGATACGGGCGTTCAGTACGAAGTAATCCAAAAGAGCGGCTCATTCTTTAGCTACAACGGCAGCAAGGTAGCGCAAGGCCGCGAAAAAATGCGCCTTTTCTTAAAGGAAAACCCCGAAATCCGCGCGGAAATCGACCAAAAAATCCGTAAAGCGGCAAAGGGCGAAGCGGTAGAAACGACAGAAGAATAAGCCGACCTTTTATAACAACAAAGACGAATAAAAACAACAAGCGAGAGCGTTTTATACGCGCTCGCTTTTTCTATGAAATTATTTTCCAATATCGGCAAGTATTTTCTTTCAAACCATTGACTTTTTTTTCGTTTTATTGTACAATAGAATGGATAAAGAAAGTTATTAAGTCGGGTATTATTCCCGTTTGCATAATCGGTTTTATCAATATTAATTTTATACAGGAGGCACAAAATGCACAACGTTAATTTGAGCGTCCTGTTTCTCGCAAGTATGCCTGTGGGCTTGGCGGTCGGTATTTCGATTGCCGCACTCGCTATCGGCGGGATTGTTGGCTTGTTATTTTATAAGAGCACGGTTGAAAAACAAGTTGGCTCTGCAAAAGCGCAAGTAAGCAAAATCGTAAGCGACGCGGAAGCGGAAGCGGATCGTATCAGAGCGTACGGTAAAGAAGAAAGCAAAAGAGTTTTGAAAGAAGCTTTGCTGGAAGCAAAGGAACAGGATTTAAAATTAAGAAACGAATTCGAGCGCGAAACCAAGGAAAAGAAAGCGGAAATCCAACGTATGGAACAACGCGTGACGCAAAAAGAAGACGCACTCGAAAAGAAATCGGAAGCACTTGAACAACAAAAGAACAACCTTCATAAAAAGGAAGAAGAAGTGCAGGAGTTGAAGGAAAAACTCAGCTCGCAGCACGAATTGATGATTCAAGAGCTGGAAAAGGTAGCGCAGCTCACGCGCGACGAAGCGAAACGTTTACTCACCGAAGAAATTTTGGAAACGGCTCGCCACGACGTAGCGTTGCAAGTGCGCAATATGGAACAACAAGCGAAAGAAGAAGCGGATATTAACGCGAAAAAGATTATCTCGCTCGCCATTCAAAAATGCGCGGCGGATCAAGCTTCGGAAATTACCGTTTCCGTCGTACCGCTTCCCGGCGACGATATGAAAGCGCGTATCATCGGTAGAGAAGGCAGAAACATTCGCGCACTCGAAAACGCAACGGGCATCGAGTTGATTATCGACGACACGCCCGAAGTAGTCATCTTGTCTGGGTTTGACCCCGTACGCCGCGAAATCGCGCGGTTATCGCTGGAAAAACTTATCAACGACGGCCGTAGCCACCCTGCAAGAATCGAAGAAACGGTGGAAAAAGTGACCCGTGAAATGGATTTGCAAATCAAAGAAGCGGGCGAAACGGCAGTATTTGAAGCAGGAATTTTCGGTTTACATCCCGAACTCATCAAGCTGATCGGTCGCTTGAAGTTTAGAACCAGCTACGGTCAAAACGTGTATAAGCATTCGATTGAAGTAGCTACGCTTGCAGGTCAAATGGCAGCGGAACTTGGGCTGGACGTGAACTTTGCAAAGCGCGCGGGCTTGCTCCACGACATCGGTAAAGCGGTGGATCAAGAACAAGAAGGCACGCATATCCAAATCGGTGCAGATTTAGCGAAGAAATACAAAGAAAACGCGAACATCGTCAACGCCATTATGGCTCACCACGGCGACGTAGAACCCAAAACCATCGAAGCCGTGCTTATTCAAGCCGCCGACGCTATTTCAGGCGCTCGCCCCGGTGCAAGACGCGAAATGGGTACAAACTACGTTAAGCGTTTGGAAAAACTCGAAGAAATCGCATCGGGCTTCCGCGGCGTTGAAAAGAGTTATGCAATCCAAGCGGGTAGAGAAGTACGCGTAATCGTTAAACCCGACCAAGTAGATGACGCGCAAGCGTTGTTCTTGGCGAAAGATATCGCGAAAAAGATTGAAACCGAGCTCGAATATCCCGGTCAAATCAAAGTAAACGTCATTCGCGAATTCCGCGGCGTCGAATACGCAAAATAAGGTAAAAATCAAAGAAATTCTCTCAAAACAAACGAGAGAATTTCTTTTTTCATAATTTTCAGTAAAAACAAAATTTTTTTTGAAAAAGTCGGCTTTTTAACTTGACATTTGTCGCGTTTTTCAATATAATGTCATAGTAATCTATTTGCTGCTATGGCTCAGTTGGTAGAGCGCGTCCTTGGTAAGGACGAGGTCGGCGGTTCAAATCCGCCTAGTAGCTCCAAAAGAACACCGCAGGGTGTTCTTTTTTTTCTATAAGGTCGTTGAACCGCCGACCAAGGTTGGCATAAGGACGCTACGCTATTCCGTCGCTAACGCTCCTTACAAATCCGCCTAGTAGCTCCAAAAACGCGCCCACTCATTTATTGAGTGGGCGCATTTTTATACGTTCATTCGAGGCGAATTTGTAAGGAGCATAAAAAATGGGAACGAGTTGCCCCGTTCCAGTTAACCGACTTATGGGACAAT
>JAZRIK010000111.1:0-2272 GCA_045645245.1 Candidatus Scatosoma sp.
CAGGCGGCGGAAAGCTTTGGCGGCAAGGTGCGCGTCATCGATTCGAAGGCGCTTTCGTCCGGTCAAGGATTGTTGGTTATGAAAGCGTGCGATATGCGAGACGCAGGCGCGTCGGCGGACGATATCGAAGAAACGATTTTATCCATTAGAAACCGCGTAAACACTTCGTTTGTGCCCGATAAATTAGACTATTTATTCAAGGGCGGCCGTTGCTCGCGTATGACCCTTTACGGAGCGAACGTTTTGAAAATTCATCCGAAAATTGCGATGGACGACGGTCAGCTTATCGCGGCGGGCAAATATCGCGGAGATATGAGTATTTGCATCAAAAAATACGTAGAAGATTTGAAAAATCAATATCCCAAATACGACAAAACGCGTTGTTTTGTCACTCATTCCTGCGCAGACGCGGAGCTGGTAGAGCTTGCGAAAGCACTCGTTCAACAGCATTTTAACTTTGACGAAGTTGTCGAAACGGTGGCTGGCTCGATTATCACCAGCCATTGCGGCAGAAACACGCTGGGCGTATTATTTATCTACGAATAATTTTGCATTTTTTAGGTTAGGAGTATTTGTATGCAATCGGTGTATAGCGATTACGATTATCTTTCGATATACAAACAGCGGAAAAATATATTAACGTTTTTTTGGGCGATTACAGGCGTGTATTTGGCGTTTTGTATCGGCTGGCTGATTTACCATTTCAACTTGCCGTACGCCGATCCGCTGGATAATCTTCCGCGTGCGCTCGTGTACGTGGCGTCGGCGATTTACGTGGTGTGTATTTTTCCCTTTTGGAGCATCAAATACGCCCGCGCCAACCGTTATTATAAGCTGTTCAAGCACTTTTGCATGGCGCTGAAAATGGAAGAAACGTACCATTTTTACGAGTTTAGAGAATGCACCTTGCAAAAGGACAACGTGGACGCAATCGCCTGCGTTTTTGCGGTATGGAATAAGAAAAAGCAAAAATGGATGGAACGCGTGGTGTACTGGGACCCTGAAAAGGAATTGCCGGCTTTCGAGCAAGGCGATTTGGTGCATTATATCACGCAAAGCACGTTCATATTACAATACGAAATCGTAGAAAAGCAGGCGACCGATTTAAGCGACGCATTTGCATTCGAACGGTATATCAACTGGCTTGCAAACACCCAAGACACGGACGAAGAATCGGACGAAAACCAAGAGATAGACGGGGAAAGTGAAAACAAACAACAGGAGTTAGACAAATGAGAGCAGTTGTGACAGTGACAGGTAAAGACCAAAAGGGCATTATCGCCAAAATCAGCGCGTTTTTATGGGATAAGGGCGCAAACGTGGAAGACATTTCCCAAACGATTTTAGGCGAGTATTTCGCGATGATTATGATCGTGGACGTATCGGGGGTAGAGCAAGAACTCTCGTCGCTCGCGAAAGAATGCGCGGAGCTGGGCAAACAAATCGGTATGTCGGTGTATTTGCAACACGAAGACATCTTCAACGCTATGCATAACGTATAACGTATAACGGGGGTGTAAATATGTTTAGCAAGCACGACGTATTAGAAACGATTGCGATGGTGGAAAAGGAGCACTTGGATATCCGCACGATTACGATGGGCATATCCCTTTTAAGCTGTATCCGAGACAGCGCGGAAGAAACGGCGAAAAAGGTATATGATCTCGTATGCTATAAAGCGAAGGACATCGTAAAGGTAGCAGAAAATTTATCGGGAGAATACGGTATTCCTATCGTGAATAAGCGTGTTTCCGTCACGCCCGTAAGCTTAATCAGCGCGGCGTTCCCCGAAAAAGCGCCGTTGATCGGTAAAGCGCTCGACGACGCGGCAAAAACGCTGGGTATCGACTTTTTGGGCGGCTATTCCGCACTCGTTCATAAAGCTACGGCTGATTACGAGTATAAATTTATTAAAACCATTCCCGAAGTGTTGGCGACAACCGAACGCCTTTGCGCGTCCGTAAACGTTGGCTCGACCAAATCGGGTATCAATATGCAAGCGGTCAAGCTGATGGGCGAAATGTTCAAGCAGGCGGCGGAGCTTACCAAGGACAAGGACGGCATCGGCGCGGCAAAGCTCGTGGTATTTTGCAACGCGGTGGAAGACAATCCGTTTATGGCAGGCGCATTCCACGGCGTAGGCGAAGCGGATACCGTAGTCAACGTCGGCGTTTCCGGTCCGGGCGTAGTGAAGCACGCGCTGGAACAAATTCCAAATGCCGACTTAACCGAAGGGGCGGAGATGATCAAGCGCACGGCGTTCAAAATCACG
>JAZRIK010000112.1:0-2709 GCA_045645245.1 Candidatus Scatosoma sp.
GGCTGTCGGTGGGCGAAGAAACGGATAAAAACGCATTAATGCAGTGCTATTATGGCTATTCGCTGTTATTGACCGCAAAGATGTGCGCTATCGTGCGAGAAAACGGTTCGCAATAAGAGCGGCTGCGCATACACGATGGCAAAGCACGCGGTAATCGGTCTTACCAAAAATACGGCTTTTTCCTATCGCCTTAATAAAATTCGCTGCAACGCGATTTGCCCCGCAGGTATCAATACGGAAATGACCGACCCCGCCCTGTTTGCAACGGCTGACCAAAAGGGCTTGCAAAACGCAATGCTGTCTATGCACTTTGGCACGAGAAGCGCGGAAGCGTTTGAAATTGCAGACATCGCACTCTTCCTTGCAAGCGACGAAGCCGCAGTGGTAAACGGTGCAATCGTCACCGCGGATAGTGGTTTAATTTCTTTCTAAACGACGGTTAAAAATAGGTGAGTCAACGCACTCGCCTATTTTTTTACAAGAAAAACCAGCGAATCGTAAGCGACGATTCGTTTTTATGGCATTGACAAAAACGAAAAAATATGCTATACTCAAAGAAAAACAAAGGAAGTACGTGTATTATGGAAAAGAAACTTGGTGCAATTAAGCGTTTTTTTGAAGAATTTAAGAAGTTTATCACACGCGGCAACGTGCTGGATATGTCCGTCGGTGTTATCGTCGGCGGCGCGTTTACTGCGATTGTCAACGGACTTAGTAATTTTATCTTAAAGCCGATTGTCAACTGGCTGATTGCCTTGTTTATGGGCGATAAAGGGCTGGAAAGTGCGGTGACGATTTTATCCCCTGCGTACGACGCGAACGGCGCGCTCGTGCTTGCCGATTCGATTTATATCGACTGGGGCTCGTTTATCAGTGCAATTATCAATTTCTTGATTATTGCTTTCGTACTGTTTACGATTGTGAAAATTATCAATCGCGTAGCCGAAGCGCAAGCGAAGGCGATGGCGGAAATTATCACGAACGATAAAAAAGAATTGCGTAAAATCCGCCGTGAAAACAAGGTATCCAAGGCACAAGCGCAGGTTATTTTAGCGGAAAGAAAAGCGCAAGCGTTAGCGGCGGCTGCGGCGGCGAAAAAAGCGGCGGAAGAGCTGGCGGCAGCACAAGCGGCTGCGGAAGAAGAAAAGGCGATGGCAAATACGCTGCTTTTGCAAGAAATTCGCGATTTACTCAAAAACAAATAATCGAAAGCAAAAAAATCGTTTGACATTTGGTAAAAAAATAGCTATAATAATGTAGTAAATCAACATAAAGGCAAGGAAAAAGCGGGTATTTTTTCTAAAATTTTTCAACAGAGAGCGCGTCCGTAGGCTGAAAGGCGCGTGAGAAATTAAAAAATCGCCCTTTCACTTTGGAGCCGTCCCTTTGAAATAGTAGTAGATGGGAACGCAAACGCGCGGCGTGACGGCGCAAATGAGGCACGAAAATTTTTCGTGTGAACGTAGGTGGTACAGCGAACAAACTCGCCCTACGCGCAAAAAAAGCGCGTAGGGCTTTAATTTTGCAAACCTTAACAACGAAAAACAAACTCGAAGGAGAAAAATATTATGCAACAAAAAATCGACGCGTTGCGCGCGGAAGTGCTTTCCGCCATCGAGCAAACGCAAACGGGCAAATCGCTTTACGAAGTAAAGGTGAAATTCCAAACCGAGCTCAAAACGATTATGAGCGGAATGAAGGATTTGGCAAAAGAAGACCGTCCTGCCTTTGGTAAAATCGTAAACGAATTTAAGCAAGCAATGGAAGCGGCGTTTGAAGCGCGCGCAGTTGTCGTGCGCGAAATGGAAATGCACAAAAAATACGAAGCGGAGCGCGTGGATATCACGATGCCCGGCAAACGGTATAAAGGCGGTGCGCTGCACCCGATCACGCTCGTGAAAAACGAACTCATCGACGTATTTGCGGGTATGGGCTTTACCGTGTTCGAAGGCCCGGAAATTGAAACGGATTATTATAACTTTACCGCGCTCAATACCCCCAAGGACCACCCTGCGCGCGATATGCAGGACACCTTCTATCTCGCCGAAAATTTACTCCTTCGCACGCAAACGTCGGCGGGGCAAATCCGTGTTATGGAAAAGGACGCGCCGCCCATTAAAATTCTTTCCCCGGGTCGAGTATTCCGTTCGGACGACGACGCGACGCATTCGCCTATGTTCCATCAAATGGAAGGGCTGGTCGTGGATAAAAACATTACCCTTTGCGACTTGCAGGGTATGCTTGCGGAATTCGCGAGAAAAATGTTCACCGAACAAACGAAAGTGCGCTTGCGCCCGTCCTATTTCCCGTTTACCGAACCGAGTGTGGAAGTAGATTTAAGCTGTTCCGAATGCGGCGGTAAGGGCTGCCGACTTTGCAAGGGTACGGGCTGGATTGAAGTGCTTGGTGCGGGTATGGTCAATAGACACGTGCTTGAAAATTGCGGCGTTGACCCTGACAAGTACACGGGTTTTGCGTTTGGTATGGGTATCGAACGTATCGCTATGCTCAAATACGGCATCAACAACATCAAAACGCTTTTTGAAAACGACGTGCGTTTCTTAACGCAATTTGAAGATTAAGGGGGAGAAAGAAAATGAAAGTACCTTTCAGTTGGTTAAAAGATTACGTAGATATCGAAGTTTCCGCGCAGGAGCTTGCGGAAAAGCTTTTTTCCTGCGGGTTTGAGGTAGAAGAACTGGTTTACCT
>JAZRIK010000113.1:0-12025 GCA_045645245.1 Candidatus Scatosoma sp.
CTCGCTGCAATATCCGTGGTCGCAGCCCACGTCCGCAAACGAACGCGTTTTTTTAATCAGCGCGCAAAGCGTATCAATGCGTTTTCCGTAGCCCATTATTCGAGAAAATCTTTCAACTTCTTGCTGCGCGAGGGGTGGCGCAGTTTCCGCAAAGCTTTCGCTTCGATTTGACGGATACGTTCACGCGTGACGTTGAATTCCCTACCCACTTCTTCCAGCGTTCTGGGCTTGCCGTCGTCGATACCGTAGCGCAAACGAAGCACCTTTTCTTCTCTGGGCGTGAGTGTATCCAGCACGTTCAAAAGCTGTTCCTTGAGCATTGTGAACGCTACCGAATCAGGGGGCGTAGTGGTTTTTTCATCTTCGATGAAATCGCCCAAGTGACTGTCTTCTTCTTCGCCGATCGGCGTTTCAAGCGATACGGGGTCTTGCGCGATTTTTTGAATTTCACGTACTCTGTCTTCGTTTACGCCCATTTTTTCCGCAATTTCCGCAGGCGTGGGTTCTCTGCCCAGCTCTTGTAAAAGCACGCGTTGTACCCGCGTGAGCTTGTTGATGGTCTCCACCATATGCACGGGAATACGAATGGTACGCGCTTGATCTGCAATGGCACGCGTAATCGATTGACGAATCCACCACGTTGCATAGGTGGAAAATTTGAAGCCCTTTTGATAATCGAATTTTTCCACCGCCTTCATCAGCCCCAAATTGCCTTCTTGAATCAAGTCCAAAAACAGCATACCGCGGCCGACGTAGCGTTTCGCAATGGAAACGACCAAACGCAAGTTTGCTTCGGAAAGGCGTTTTTTCGCCGATTCGTCGTTTTCTTGCATTCTGCGTGCCAAATCCACTTCTTCGTCCGCCGACAAAAGGGGCACTCTGCCGATGTCTTTGAGATACATCTTAACGGGGTCGTCTAAACCGATGTCGGAAAGCGCTTGTTCAAAAAGCTCCTTATCTCGTTGGTCCTCGTCCACGATTTGAATGCCCGCTTCGTTTAACGATTTGTACACGAAGTCGATTTGGTTGGCGGTCGTATCGTATTTTTCCATAATATCGCAAAGCGCGTTGGTGGAAATACTACCCTTTTTGCCGTAGTTGCTGATAATGCCCGCTAAAATTTCGTTGAGTTTTTGTTCGGATATATTCACCCTTTTATCCTCCGTTTATATATCACGGTTGCCCGTTTTATTTTTTTAATTTTTTATTTTTTTAATTGATTGATTTTCTTTGTGCATTCTGCGATTTTTCGCATAATATCCTTGCGCTTATCCACGTCGCTTTCAGCCGTTAAGCTTGCCGCGTACGCAGCGATTTGGTTTTCTAAATCTTCCTTTTCTATCGTTTTTACGCTATCTTCAAAAAACCGTTTCGCAACGTCTCCCGTGAGCTTGTCTTCGTAATTAAAATCCAAAATCTCACTCAATTCGGCGCTGTCTTGGTCTAAAAATTCGAACAGCTCGCTGGGACGGATTCTCTCACCCGACTTTTCGTGTTCCAAAACATAATCGGCAATCGTTTGATGGGTGGAATCGGTAAAGTGGAATTTGCTTAAATCCAAATCCTTCGCGTACGGAATAGAAAACAGCTTTGCCGCCAAAATAAACCGCATCGCCTTTTTGCGCTTGTCCGCGCCCGCTGCCGTTTCCAAAATCCGCGTTTGCTCCTGCACCGCAGGCGTGTGTTTTTCTTGTCCGACGCCTACTTTGCTGTTTTGTAAATCTCGTTCCAACGCGTGATAGGAAATTCCCGTCTTTTCGCGTAATTTGCGTAAAAGGTCTTCCTTTAAGCTTTCGCTGTCCGCTTCGGAAACCACTTTGAGTGCTTCGCTCACAAACGCGCGCTTTTCCGTCGTTTCGTTTAAGTCGTACTTGCGCTCGATATAATGGATTTTATAATCGATGAGCGGCATTGCGTCGTCCAAGCATTTTTGATAAACTTCCTTACCCTGCTTAACCACGTCGTCTGGGTCAGCGCCTTCGGGCAGGGGAACTACTTTTACGTTCAGCCCTTCGTCCTTCAAAATCTCCAAGCCGCGCAAGGTGTTTTTCTGCCCTGCAAAGTCGCCGTCGTAGCTAATAAGCACGTTGTCCGAATACCGCTTGACCAGCCGCGCTTGGTCTTTGGTAAGCGCCGTACCCATAGACGCCACTACGTTTTCAAACCCCGCTTGATACAGCGAAATGGTATCCATATACCCTTCTACGAAAATTACGTTCGGGATTTGTTTTTGCCGTTTGAGTTTTTTTAGTAAATTGATGTTGTAGAGCGTTTTACTCTTATTAAAGAGCATCGTTTCCTTGGTGTTTTTGTATTTTGCAAAATCAGTCTTTTCCAAAAGCCGTCCGCCAAACGCCACTACTTCGTCCAACGCGTTGATGATAGGGAAAATCAATCTTCCCGCCTGCGAATCGACCAGCTTGCCGTTTTTCGACTCGGTCAATACCCCGCTGTCGATTAGGTCTTGGCGCATATATCCTTTGCCCGCCAAATAATCGGGAAGCGAGAAAAAATCGAGCGATGCGCCCAAACCGAATTTTTTAACGGTGGACGGGGATAATTTGCGCCGTTGAATATATTGCAAGTGCTGCTGCGCGCGTTCGTCGCCGCCGTAAAGATTGCTTAAATAGAACTTTGCGCTATCCAGCATAATCGCCGCCATTGCGTCCCGCTTTTTCTTCATTTGCTGCGCTTTTTCCGTATCGAAGTTGCTTTCGGGCACTTGCATTTTCGCGCGCGCTGCCAAGATACGAACCGCGCCCATAAAGTCGGTGGATTCGATTTCCTGCACAAACTTCACTACGTCCCCCGACACACCGCAGCCAAAGCAATGGTAAAATTGCTCGGCTTGGTTGACGGCAAACGACGGAGTGCGTTCGTGATGGAAGGGACAGCACGCCCAGTGCGTATTACCCTTTCTATCCAGCGCCGCATAGCCGGAGATTACTTCGACAATGTCGTTTTTTTGTTTTAGCTCGTCCATAAATCTTGGATCAAGCCCTCTGCCTACCGCCACTTTATACCCCTCCTAACGCAAAGTTTGCAGGAATGAACAAATTCTCAAATACCGTCACCGCATAGCGATCGGTCATTCCTGAAATATAATCGCATACTACCCGCTCCTTGCCGTCTTGCTCCAAACGGCGCAAGTACCGCGCGGGCAGCTTTTCTACGTTCTTCATAAAATACTCGAACAGCTGCGTAAGCATACGCTCCGCTCTGTCCTGCATCGCTTTGTTGGCTACGTGATACACGTTTTTGAACATAAACGCGCGCAGCTCGTTCATAGCGCCCATTACTTCGTCCGACATCTTTACAAAGTTTTGGTTGAGCGAGCTTTGATAGATATCCGCGATCATCGTATTGATGCGCGTTTTCGTTTTATCGCCAAGAATTTCTACCGCGGTTTTCGGCAAATCGTTCGCCGTTAAAATACCTGCGCGAATCGCGTCTTCGATGTCGTGGTTAATATACGCAATTCTGTCCGCAAGCGAAACCGCTTGTCCTTCCAGCGTCATCGGTTTACCCGTACTCTTATGCTGTAAAATTCCGTCGCGGACTTCGTAGGTTAAATTCAAGCCCCGACCGTCCTTTTCGATACAATCGACCACGCGGAGCGATTGCTCGTTATGCTCGAAACCATGCGAAGAGAGTTTGTCTAAAACGTGTTCGCCCACGTGGCCAAACGGCGTATGCCCCAAATCGTGACCAAGCGCAATCGCTTCGGCTAAATCTTCGTTTAAGCAAAGCACGCGCGCAATCGAACGGGCAATTTGCGCTACGTCAAAGGTATGCGTGAGCCGCGTAATATAGTGATCCCCTTCGGGCGCGCAAAAAACCTGCGTTTTGTTTTTCAACCGTTTGAACGAGTTGCTATATACGATACGGTCTCTATCGCGTTGAAATTCCGTACGGAAATCGCACGGCTGTTCTTCGCGCAATCTGCCCTTGGTTTGCGACGATTTTTGCGCATACGCTGATAAGAACGTTTCTTCTCTTGCACATACGCGCTCGCGCACGCAAGAAAAAAATAATTCGTCTTTCATATTGCCCTTTCACTCCTTGTTTTTGCGCGGTTTTCACCCTTTCTCTTTTATTATTCGACGAAAGTGTGCGTTTTTCCTTTTTTTTGCGTAAAAATTTTTCACTTTTTTATAAATAATTATAAAAAGGGTGGTTTTGCTACTTTTTAGCGCATTTTGGACGGTTATATTATATATAACCGCTTTTTTATTTTTTAATCGTTGATTTTTCAAAAATACCATACTTTTCGCCTTATATTTATACACTTTTGCCGTTTTTTCTCTAATAAAGCAACTGCTTCCTGCCGAAAAGGTCAGTTTTTTTAAGTTTATTTTGTCGAAAAATGTCATTGAACGCATACCTGCCCGCCCCATTTTGAATATTTACTATGCTTTTAAGCGTGTTTTCTCTAAATACTACTCGCTATTAGCGTTCCATAAAACCGTTAAGCTTCTGTTATCAATACACGCCCAAACGGCTTGCAGGTTGCTCGCCATTTTGTTCATTTTACATAGAAAAAGAACTCTACCCACAGTAGAGTTCCTTATTTTTGAAGGGATTGCGCGTTGTTTTTACGCTTTTTCGTCGGTATCGTATAAAATGGTGACAGGCCCGTCGTTGTGTTGGATAATTTGCATATCCGCCCCAAAAACACCCTTTTTTACCACCACGCCGTGTGATGCGAGTGCTGATAACGCGTATTCGTACAGCGGCTCGGCGGTTTCGGGGCGCGCGGCGAGCGTAAAGCTTGGACGGTTTCCACGCGACGTGTCGCCGTATAAGGTAAATTGCGATACGAGCAGCACTTCGCCGCCCACGTCTTGAACGGATAAATTCATCTTGCCGTTTTCATCTTCAAACACGCGCAAATTAGCAATTTTCTTCATTAAATAGTCCGCCTGCGCCTGCGTATCGCCTGCCTTTACTCCTAAAAATACCACCAGCCCAAACGGTATCTCGGAAATCAATTTCCCGTCCACTTTTAAGGCGGTTTGTTTTACTCTTTGTACAACTGCACGCATACCTGCCCCCTGCATTTTGCCATTTTTAGCGGTTATTCCCTAAAAACACGACAAAACGCAGGACTGATAAAATCCTGCATTTTGAAGTTATTTTTAAGCTTAAAACTGTGTAGAAATTATACGCGGCTCATATATTCGCCCGTTCTCGTGTCGATACGAATGGTTTCGCCTTCTTCCACGAACATAGGCACTTGAATCGTTGCACCCGTTTCCACTTTCGCGTTCTTCATAACGTTGGTAGCGGTGTTGCCTTTTACGCCGGGTTCTGCTTCGATAACTTTGAGTTCAACGAAGTTTTCGGGTTCAACAGAGAACGCTTTGCCGTAAAGGAATTTCACCGTCACGCTGTCGTTTTCTTTGATGTATTTGAGCGCGTCTTCTACTTGGTCAAACGTAAGGTTTTCTTGGTTCCATTCTTCGTCAACGAAAACGTAGAATTCGCCGTCGAAATACGAATACGTCATCTTTTTGGTTTCCACTTGCGCCGTTTCGAGCTTCGTCGTGGGGTTGAACGTTTCGTTGGACAATACTTGTCCCGTGACAACGTTTTTCAAGGTCGTTCTAACGAACGCCGCGCCTTTACCCGGCTTTACGTGTTGGAAATCGGTGACCGTATAAACGCCACTCTTGTATTCAAACGTTGCGCCTTTACGAATATCGCCTGCTAAAATTTGTGCCATACAATTATTCTCCTTGTATTACATATATTTTTTGTTAATTTATAAAATGATTAAGTTTTTGTCGGTAAGCGACATAAAACTTTTCACTTTTCCGTCTTTGAAGGTCACCGTATCTTCGATACGAATGCCGTATTTGCCCGCTTCATATACCCCCGGCTCGTCCGAGAATACCATTCCGTCTTGCAGCGTCGTTTCGCCTTTCGGGCTTACCGACGGCGCTTCGTGAATATTCAGCCCGATGCCGTGCCCGAGCGAGTGGGTAAACAATTCGCCGTAGCCCTGCGACGCTAAATATTCTCTTGCAATCGCGTCGATTTGCTTGCCCGTCATACCGGCTTGGGCTTTTTGCTGCACCAAATTATGCGCGGTGAGCACCGCTTGGTATGCTTTTTTGAAGCTTTCGTGCTTTCCGTCGTCGCCGAACAGGAACGTACGCGTAATATCCGAGCAATAGCCGTTTACCTTGCAGCCAAAATCAATCAAAATTTCATCGCCAAAGCAAAGCTTGGTATCCCCCGTTTCGTGGTGGGGAACTGCCGCGTGCGCACCGAATGCGACAATCGTATCAAACGATTTGCCTTGCGCGCCCAGCTTTTGCATCGTGTATTCGAGCAAGGCGGCAATTTCTTTTTCCGTCATTCCTTCTTTGATTTGCGGTAAAATTTCTAAAAACGCCTTTTCCGCAATCGTGCACGCCTTTTGGATATTTTCCATTTCCCACTCGTTTTTTACCATCAACAAAGTAGAAAGCTGCTTATCCACGTTTTGCATACAAATCCCTGCTTTTTCCATCGTCACGTATTCGGAATGGCTGGTTTGGTCAAAGGAAATGCCCACCGATTTGTACGTAGCCAAACGCTTTAACGAGTCGTCTTGTTTATACAAAACCGCCGTCACTTCCGTACCAGCCACCAGCTTTTCCGCCGCTTCGATATACCGCTTGTCCGTATAAAGCGTCGTACCTGTTTTATCGATAATGACAAATCCGTTTTCCGCCGCAAAACCCGTGATATACCGCATCAAATATTCACACGCGGTATAAAACGCTTCGCAGCCGCACGCTTGCCATACTTTTGCACCGTTTGTTTGCATAAAAAATTCCTCTCGTTTACTATTTTAGCAAAAAAATCCGATTTCGTCAAGTGGTAGAGTTGTATATTTTATAACTTATTGTAAATATCGCGCATAACTTGCGCTTCTTCTGCCTGCAAACCGTCCGATTCGCTAACGATATACGGCTCTAAACGCAATTTTTTCAGCGCGACCGCCAGCGGCTCGAATTCCGGCCCATATATATCGTCTGCAAAAGTAAGGTGCTTTACTTCCCCTTTTGCCGAGTACATAATTTTGGAAAAATGCACGTGGAAGTGTTGCATTCGTTCATACCCAAGCTCGGCAATCATATATTGCAAGCGGGAAAGATAATCTTCTTCCGTTTTCAGCGAGCCCTGCTCGCGCGCGTTGACGTGTCCAAAATCCACGCAAGGGGTATATATCGGGTCGATTTTGCAAAAGCGGACAATCTCTTCAATCGTGCCGATTTGCGCAATTTTTCCCATCGTTTCGGGGCAAATCATCATATCCCCTAAATCGTTCATATATAAATAATCGCGTAAAATTTTGAGCCGTTCTTCCGTAAGCGCCACCGCCTGCTCGCGCTCCATTTTACCTTGCGAGGCAGGATGAAAAACCACGCGTTTCCCGCCCATAAGCTTTGCCATTTTCGCCGAGTCGAGTACGTAGCCGTACGATTTTGCCGCCATTTCGTCGTCGGGGTTGGCAAAATTTATGTAATAGGGCGCGTGCACGGAAATTTCCACGTCTTGCGCTTTGAACGCGTCGCCGATGGAAATCGCTTTGTCTTCCGTCATACGAACGCCCCTGCCAAACGAATACTCGAAGCAGTTTAAGCCCAAATCTTTTACGAATTTCGCCGATTGCTCGGTGTGCGCATAGCCCGCCGCATAAAAGCTTTCGCTATTGCCGCTCGGTCCAAATTTAATCATTTTTCCGCACCCCCTTGATATCCGTTTGCAGTTGTTTTTTTAACGCTTCCACGCTCTCAAATTTTTGATTTTCGCGCAGGAATTTTACAAAAAATATTTGCAGCGTTTGACCGTACAAATCGCCGTCAAAGCCGTCGATATACGTTTCGGTGCGTACCGTATTTTCGTCAAACGTCGGTCTTGCGCCGTAGTTGGTAATTGCCTTGTACGCTTTTCCATCAATACAAACGCGCGTTTCATATACGCCTTGCTTCAACGGGAATTTATCTGTCGGATATAAAATATTCGCCGTAGGAAAACCGATCGTTTTGCCCACTCCCCTATCCTTTATCACTTCGCCGATAAGGAAAAATTCTTCGCCTAAAATATCATTTGCCGCTTGTACGTTGCCGTCTTTCAAGTACTTTTTAACCACCGTAGAGCTTGCTTTTTCGCCGTTGATTTGCACCAAGTTTACCGTTTCAACGCATACCTGTACTGCTCGTTTGATGGTTTCCGCATTTCCTGCGGCGTTTTTGCCAAAGCGGAAATCGTCTCCGCAAATAAACGCTTTTACGTTGCATTCTGTCATCAAAAGCTTGATGAATTGTTCGGGGGATAAGTCTTTAATTTGTTCAAACGGCAGCTCGATTACAAAATCGATACCCGCCTGTAAAAAGATACGCTCCCGCTCTAAAAAGGTAAACAAACCTTGCTCGCTCTTCCCGCGAAAAATCGTCATAATACCGATGGGCAGGTTATACGTTTTCGCGCGTGCGACAAGCTGTTTGTGTCCCACGTGTAAACCGTCAAAACCGCCCAAAAGCATTACGCAACCGTTTTCCATATTCAGTTGTTGCGTCAAGGGAATGATTTTTAACATAATTTCGTTTTGATTTTTGCGTTGCCAGCTATCACTTGCACAATGCCGTAAAATTTATCTTGGGCGTACAGCTTATACAGTCCGTCTGGATAGTCCACCGCCGTAGGCGCGCCGTTGAAAAAACGCGCTTGCTGTTTTTGAGTAAGCGTAATGGTCGGGTACGGCAATACGCTGTCGGTGGGAATGATATATTGTTCTAATTCGCGCACGGGCAGATCTTGTTCCAAAAGCGAAAACGGAATGGCATTTTCCAGCGTAAACACGCCGCTTTTTGTTCTTTGTAATGCGCTCATCACCGCGTGCGTGCCAAGCGCCGCCGCCATATCCCGCGCAATCGAACGGATATACGTACCGCCGCCACAGCCGATTTTGAATAAGTACGCATTCTCGTTTTTTTCCGATTTTCCCAAGCACTGAACGCATTCAACGCGTACCTGCTTGGGGGTAAGCTCAAATTCTATCCCCGCGCGCGCAAGCTCGTAGCTGCGTTTTCCGTTGACGTTTTTCGCGCTGTATTTGGGCGGCATTTGCATAATGTCCCCTTGTAGCGACGGCAACACGCTTTCAATTTCCGCTTGGGTGGGAATATGCCCCATCGTAGTCAACTCACCCGTACTATCCAGCGTATCCGACGAAACGCCGAAGGTAAACTCGGCAATATATTCTTTTTGCTTATTCAAAAAATAATCGAAAAGGCGGGCTGCATTGCCTACGCCGACGGGCAGAACGCCGCTTGCGAGCGGGTCGAGCGTGCCCATATGCCCACAGGGCGTACCCGTGAGCCATTTGCATTTATTGACGACAACCCCCGAGGTCAGCCCCGAGGGTTTATCTACGTTGAAAAAACCAAGCGTTTGAATGCTTTCCGTTCTTTTCACGAACTACTCCTTATCGCAATTCGACGCCGAGCTTGAACTTCAAGTTGTTCAAAATCTTCTTTACGAAGTTATCCAACGTTTCGGGCGTGAATGCTTTTTCGGTATTTGCGTCAGGCGTAAAGGTGAGCGTGAATGCCATACTCTTTTTACCTTCGGGGACTTGACCGCCGCGATACACGTCGAAGAGTACCGCTTTGGTGACGTATTTGCACGAGTGCATCAGTACGTTTTCGATATCCGCGCAGGTGAGTGCTTCGTCCGCGATCAAAGCAAGGTCGCGCGTGACGGCGGGGAATTTCGGCAGGTTGGTATAACGAACTCTATCGTCTAATTTACTTTCCAACGCGTGTAAATCGAGCTCGCAAAGATATACTTTTTTATCCAGTCCGAGCGAAAGGGCGATACCAGGGTCGAGTTCACCGAAGTTTCCAACCGCTTTTTCGTCCACGAGTACGCGTGCGGAAACGCCGGGGTGCAGGTACGGTTTTTCCGCTCTTTCCAAAGCGAACGGGATATGGAACGCTTCAAACAAGCGTTCTACCGCGCCCTTCATATCGAAGAAATCGTTTTTACCGCCCCAAATACCCAAAACGAGATGCTTGTGTTCGTTGGGTTGCTCGCTGTTTGCCGTGTCGTTGGGAATATACACGTTCGCCACTTCGAAAAGACGGCCTTCGTCGTTGCCGCGGCGAATATTTCTAACCGCGTTTTGCAGCATAGACGGCGTTAAGCAGGTGCGCATAATCGACAAATCTTCGCTAATCGGATTGAGAATTTTTACCGCGTTTCTAAGTTCGTCGTTTTCAGGAATTTTAATTAAATCGAGATCCTTGGGCGAATAGAACGAATAGTTATACGCTTCCAAAAACCCTTGCGTTTTGAGCACGTTTTTCAAATGCTGTTCGCGTTTTTGCTCGTCGGTCAAGCCGCCGCCCGTCACGCTTGCCTGCTTTAAGAAGGTAGGCGTAATATGCTCATACCCGTACATACGGATAATTTCTTCGGCTAAATCGGGATACCCGTCGATATCGTCGCGATAGCCGGGAATTTGTACCGTCAAGTTATAGTCGTAAACCTTATTTCCGTAATACGTTCTACCCGTATCCATCTTTTCCAAACGAGGGCGGAAATTCAGTCGCTCTAAAATAGCGGTTATCTCTTCATTTGGAACTTTAATGCCAAGCAAAGCGTTGATTTTACTCACGCTCGTCGTCATCGTTCTAACCGTTAAATCTGCCGAGCAAACGTCTTTGCAAACGGTAGTCACTTTACCGCAGCCAAGCGCTTCAATCAGGTGCAGCGCACGCGCCATACCGATTGCGTTGGTGTATGCGTCCACCCCCTTTTCAAAGCGAGCGGAAGAATCGGACGATTGACCGAGCGCACGCGACGTTTTTCTTACGTTGTCGCGCGCAAATTTTGCCGATTCGAAATACACGTTCTTCGTCGTATCCTTAATTCCGCTATTCAAGCCGCCCATAACGCCTGCGAGCGCAACCGGCTTTTCGCCGTCGCAAATCACGAGATTTTCGCTGGTGAGCGTGAATTCTTTTTCGTCGAGCGTGACGATTTTTTCGCCGTTTTTCGCTCTTCTTACCACAATTTTTCTTCCCGCGAGCTCGTCCGCGTCAAAGGCGTGCATCGGTTGACCGATTTCGAGCAGTACGAAGTTGGTGATATCCACGATAGGCGAAATGGAACGAATATCCGAAAGCGCCAAGCGTTTGCGCATCCAAGCAGGCGAAACGCCGCCTTGTACTTCTTCTACAAAATGCCCCACGTAGCGCGGGCAAAGGTCGGGCGCAAGTACTTCCACTTCTACGTCTTTCGCGCTCGTTTCGTGCGCCGTATAAGAAATATCGGGGTTTTTTAACGGTTTTTTGAGTACCGCAGCCACTTCGCGCGCGATACCTAAAACGCATTGACAATCGGGACGGTTGGCGGTGATGGAAATATCAAAAATCCAGTCGTCCAAGCCAACGATTTTCTTGATATCTTCGCCCACGGGTGCGTCCTTTTGTAAATCGAGCAAGCCGTTTACTTCTGCCCCTGCATAAAAATCGTCGTTGATCCCCAGCTCTTCGCCCGAGCAAAGCATACCAAACGATTCGACGCCGCGCAGCTTGCCTTTTTTGATTTTCTTTACGCCGTCGGGATTCTTTTCCAGCATAGCAGGGTTGGATTCAACCACGGTCGAGCCATCAAGCGCGCAGGGCGTTTTCATTCCTACGTACACGTTTGGCGCGCCCGTCACGATTTGTAAATCGCGGCCGTATTCTTCCCCGCAATCCACCACGCAGATTTGCATATGATCGCTGTCGGGGTGGGGCGTAAGCGCTTTCACTTCGCCTACTACTACGCGGTTGATTTTTTCGCCTAAATAGCGCAGTTCTTCCACTTCAAAGCCGCAGGAGAAGAGTTTTTCCGCAAGCGCTTGTGCGGAAACGTCGATATCTACGTAATCTTTTAACCAACTGAAAGGTACTTTCATTTTTCCATCCCCCTTACTTTTCAAACTGTTTCAAAAACCGAACGTCGTTTTCGAACAGCGTTT
>JAZRIK010000114.1:0-11969 GCA_045645245.1 Candidatus Scatosoma sp.
CCCTGCAAGCCGTTATTGACGAGCGTACGGCACTCGTAGCCGTGATGGCGGTCAACAACGAAACGGGCGTTTTGCAACCGATCCAAGAACTTGCTCAAATCGCACATAGCCGCGGCGCGCTGTTTTTTACCGACGCGGTACAAGCCGCGCCTTATCTTCCTATCGACGTAAAGGCGTGGGGAGTGGATTTACTCTCGTTTTCGTCGCATAAATTCTACGGCCCGAAAGGCGTAGGCGCGCTGTATATCAAAAACGGCGTAAAAATCGACAAGCACGTAGGCGGCGGCGAACAGGAACGCGGACTGCGCGGCGGCACGGTCAACGTACCGCTCGTGGTTGGGTTTGCCGCGGCGTATAAAAAATGCGTAAGCGAAAGAGAAATCAATAATCAAAAAATAAAAACGCTCGCAAATGCGTTTATGCAGGAATTGTCTGTTTTGGACGGCGTAAAACGCAACGGCGATACTCAAAACGCGCTGGATAGCGTACTCAATTTACAAATCGACGGTGTGGAAAACACTTCGCTCCTTTTCAATATGGATTTGCAAGGCGTTTGTATGGCGGCGGGGTCGGCTTGTGCGAGCGCGTCCATCAAGCCCAGCCACGTGCTTACGGCGATGGGGCTTAACGAGCGGCAGGCAAAACAAAGCGTGCGGATTAGCTTTGGCAAGGACAACGAAGCGGACGAAGTAAAAGCCGCGGCGAAAATTTTCGTGCAAACAATAGAGCGGTTGCGCAAAAAGGATAAATAAACGTAAAAAAATAGCGTGCAACCCTTTACAAGTGAAAAAAAATGTGATATAATATATATCAAGAACGATCTTGGAGGTATGAAAATATGGCACACGTAATCAGCGATGAATGTATTGCTTGCGGCGCTTGCGCAGATACCTGCCCCGTCGGTGCAATCGTTTTGGGGGATAACGGCATTTACGTTATCAACGACGACTGCGTAGATTGTGGCGCTTGCGAAGATGGATGCCCCGTATCGGCAATCAGCGAAAAATAAGCATAAAAAGCAAAGGCAACGAGCGGTGCGTTGGGGTATAACCCGCGCACCGCTTTGTCACTTAAACTGCAAAAAGAAGAGTTCCACAATCAGCCGAGCGGCAAATTCGCATACTATGGCGAAATATTCGATGGGAACTCCTTTTGCATTGTTTGCAAACGATTGAGGGATTTGGCGAGCCACGCGTGAAAAGCCGCCGCCTTCTTGATCAACGCTTGCAATAATTTTTCCAGGGCACGCGCAAGCAGCGCGTCCAACCCAAACAGGCGCAAAACTTTGATAAACACTGCTTTCATATTACACACACTCCTTATAGCTCCGTCTTTTTCGACGTCGCTAAAAATATTTCGAGTGGGAAAGCCCAACGCTCTTTGCGCCCAAGCTTGCGTGCAACGAAAAAATAGGGGAAATTTTTCCGTTTTCGCCCGTCGTGCAAGCATTATAGCATACAAAAAAAGTTTGTCAATACACCACTGACACTTTTTTTGCGTTTTTTTGAAAAAATTTTTATAAGCGAGTAAAAATACTTGTAAACGAATACAAAACCCACTTTGAAAAGCAAAGGAAAGGCGTATGATTATTTTAGGGCTTGACCCGGGTCTTGCAACCTTGGGCTACGGCGTTATTGAAAAGGACAACAAAGGCAACAGCCGCGCAATCGATTGCGGCGTTATTTTGTCGCCCAAAGACGAAGGACTGCCCGTCCGCCTTGCGATGCTGGAAGAAGGACTTTGTAAAATTTTAGATAAATATCAGCCCGACGAAGTAGCGATAGAAGAATTATTCTTCTCTAAAAACATCACTACGGGTATCGCGGTTGCCCACGCCCGCGGCGTAATTTTGCTTACCTGCGTGAAAAAATGCGGGAAGCTGTACGAATATACGCCTATGCAAATCAAGCAAGCGTTGACGGGGTACGGCAGGGCGGATAAAAAGCAAATGCAATCGGTGGTTGCGTCCTTGCTCAAACTCAAAACCATACCCAAGCCGGACGACGCTGCGGACGCTTTGGGGGTGGCGCTTTGTCACGCATTCACCAGCCGATTTGGCGAACTGTTCGCCGTTGGCAATATGACGCGCACCAAGGGCAAAAACACGAACGCAAGCGCGGTGGATTTAATCGCGGAATCGGAACGGCGCAGAGTAGCGCGGCTGCAAGCGCAAAAAATAAAACAACAAGCAAAAAACGATAAGGAATAACGAAAATGATTGCATATTTAAGGGGAAAAGTGCTCACCGTGACAGCGGAAACGGCAATAATCGAAGTAAACGGCATCGGCTACGAAGCGTACTGCTCGGGCGGCGCATTCCGTAAAATGACGGTAGGGGAAATCGTAGAGCTTTACACCTACTTACAAGTCAAAGAAGACGGCATTACGCTGTTCGCATTCGCCACGCCCAAAGAAAAGGAAATTTTCTTAAAAGTAATTTCCGTGTCGGGCGTAGGACCGAAAATGGGTATCGGAATTTTAACCGGCTTATCGGTGGACGAGCTTGCGGAAGCGATTGCGACCGCCGACGTCAAACGGCTGTCAAAAGTAAAGGGCTTGGGCAAAAAGACTGCTGAAAAAATCGTACTCGAGCTGCACGGCAAAATTTCCGCGGCGGAAGTAATGAGCGCCAGCGGCGACCCGCTGACGAGAGCCATCGAAACGGCAACAGCCGCGCCGGTACTCTCTTTACAGGACGAAGAAGCGATTTCCGCGCTGATGGGCTTGGGCTTTACTAAAACCGAGAGTATGCAAGCCGTCAAACGCGCGCACGAAACGGGCGCAACGACTACGGAAGAGATTATCCGTAAAGCATTACAAGGTGGGATATAATCAATGTTTGAAGAAGAAGATTTCATCGGCGAAGATAGCTTAATCGTGGGTACGAAAACAGAGTACGACGCAGAAGAAAACGTGCTCCGTCCCAAAACGATGGCAGACTACGTCGGTCAACAAAAAGTAAAAGAGAATTTAGAGGTGTATATCGCGGCGGCGAAGGCGCGCGGCGAAGCGCTGGATCACGTGCTTTTGTACGGCCCCCCGGGGTTAGGTAAAACTACGCTTTCGCATATCATCGCCAACGAAATGGGGGTTGCGATCAAAATGACGAGCGGCCCTGCCATCGAGCGTTCGGGCGATTTGGCGGCGATTTTAACCAACTTAAACGAAGGCGACGTGCTGTTTATCGACGAAATTCACCGCTTGCACCGCAGCGTGGAAGAAATTTTGTATTCGGCTATGGAAGATTTCGCGCTGGATATTATCGTGGGCAAAGGTCCGTCCGCACGGAATATCCGTTTCACGCTCAACCGCTTTACTCTGGTCGGCGCAACGACAAGAGTGGGTATGCTCGCGCCCCCCTTACGCGATCGGTTTGGCATCATCAACCGCTTGGAAATGTACACGGGCGACGAGCTGACGGAAATCGTTTGCCGTTCGGCAAAAGCGCTGGATATCGCGATCGAAGACGACGCCGCGCGCGAAATTGCCTGCCGTAGCCGCGGCACGCCGAGAATCGCCAACCGTTTATTAAAACGAGTGCGCGATTTCGCTTTGGTAAAGGGGAATACGACCATTACGAGAGCGGACGCGCGGTTTGCGCTGATGCGTTTGGAAATTGACGATTTGGGCTTGGATCAAACGGATAGAAACCTGCTTACCGCACTCATCGACAAGTTTGGCGGCGGTCCTGCGGGCTTGGAAACACTCGCGGCGACCATCAACGAAGACGCGAACACCATCGAAGACGTGTACGAGCCGTACCTTTTGCAGCTTGGCTTTATCGCGCGCACCGCAAGGGGTAGAATTTGCTTAAAAGACGGTTATAAGCATATGGGCGTAGAGCCGTCGCTCAAAGCCCGCAAACAAATTTCTATGTTCGAGGACGCGTGAGCTATGCAAGAAAAAGTGCAATACTTAAAAAGCGATTTTTATTATCACTTGCCCGAAGAGCAAATCGCGCAAACGCCTGCTTCTCCGCGCGATAGCTCGCGCCTGCTCGTTTATCACCGCGATACGAAAACCATCGAAGACAAAATTTTTCGTGATATTGCCGATTATTTACAGGCAGGCGACTTACTCGTCGTCAATAATACGAAAGTAATTCCCGCCCGTGTTTACGCGCAAACGGCGCACGGCGGCGCGGTGGAAATTCTATTGCTCAAACGCCGCGATTTGAAAGAATGGGAAGTGCTGATGCGCCCTGGAAAAAAGGGCAAAATCGGCGCAAAAATGACGGTGAATGACGAGCTTTCCTTTACCGTAAAGGATATCACGGACAGCGGCGAGCGAATTATCGAATTTGAATACGACGGCGCGTTTGAAGATATTTTATCGCGCGTTGGCACGATGCCCTTGCCTCCGTATATCAAGGAAAAGCTGCAAGACCAGTCGCGCTATAATACCGTGTATAGCAAAGTAGATGGCAGCGCGGCTGCGCCTACGGCGGGTTTGCATTTCACGCCCCAGCTGATGCAAAAGCTGCGCGATAAAGGCATCGAGTTTGCGGAAGTGCTTTTGCACGTGGGTTTAGGGACATTCCGTCCCGTGAGCGAAGAAGTGATTACCGATCATAAAATGCACTCGGAATTTTACCAAATCGGCGAAGAAGCAGCGGAAAAAATCAACCGCGCGAAAGCGGAAGGTCGGCGCGTGATTGCCGTGGGTACAACTTCGGTGCGTACCTTGGAAAGCGTGGCAAACGAACAGGGAATGGTGCGCGCTTGCAGTGGGAATACGGAAATTTTCTTGTATCCGCCTTATAAAATGAAATGCGTGGACGCGCTTATCACCAACTTCCATTTGCCCGAAAGTACTTTGATTATGCTTGTAGCGTGCTTAACTGGGCGAGAAGAAATTTTGTCCGTGTATCAGTACGCGGTTGAAAATCAATACCGCTTCTTTTCCTTCGGCGACGCCTGTTTGATTTTATAAACTTCGCATCTCGGCGTTGCAGTTCAGTCACATACTACTCGGTATGCTCCTTCGCTGCGCCTTGACCTGCTCGTTTCTAAAACCAAACACAATCGCGAGAACAGTCTCTACGAAGAACTATCGCTTGGCTCCTTCGCTGCGCCTTACCCTGCTCGCTTCTAAAAATAAACACAATCCTTATCATTTACTTTATCGTTTATCTATTATGTACAAAATCAATTTTATTTGTCACGGCAATATTTGCCGTTCGCCGATGGCGGAATATTTATGCAAAGATATGCTGAAAAACGCAGGGCGAGAAAACGATTTTTTCGTAGCTTCTTCGGCGGTTAGCAGCGAAGAGATTTGGAACGGTATCGGCTCGCCCGTATATCCGCCTGTAAAAAAACTGCTTGCTTCTTTGGGGATTTCCTGCGACGAAAAACGCGCGAAACAGCTTACGAAAGCAGACGGCGAAATTTACGATTTACTTGTTTGTATGGACGATAGCAACGTCTTGCGCGCAAAGAAAATCGTAGGCGAGAAAAACGCGCACAAGGTGAAAAAATTGCTATCCTATGCAGGGGAAAAGGGCGACGTTGCCGACCCTTGGTACACGCGCGATTTTACCGCCTGTTATCAAGATATTATGCGCGGCTTAACCGCGCTTTTAGACGCTTTGCAACAACGATAGAAAAAATAAAAACAAAGGGGGCAGGGATGCGTTCATCGCATACCTGCCCCCTGTATTTCGTGTAATTTTATTTGGATAATTTCTTACAAATAACCGCAGCGGTAAACCATACGGCGAGCGTAATGCCTACCACGATAAGCACGGTGAAAACCGCATTCAAAAAGAAATCCAGCGTTAAAATGCAGGTCAGCGTATCGTTGAAAAACGAGCCGGCAAATTCTTCCGCTTGGAAAGGGAAAAATAGGTGGTGGATATTCGTCCACATTTGGTCGGCAAACGCCGTTTTATTCGCCGCTGCGTCGATGGCTACCCAGCCGCAAAAAACGCCGACAAGCGCGAAAAATATTCCGTAAAAGATAAGCGAATATTTTATGAGAAGGGGCGCAACTTGTTTCCTACGCCAAATTAAATATCCGCCCAAACCAAGCGTTAAAACGCTCATAACGATTGTCACGACAACGACCAGCGAAAACAAATCCTTTACGTCCACCATATGCTTGCAGGCAACTTCGCCAAACACGCTTACGTTATCTTGCAACGAGCCGTTGAGATATACGCCGTCCATTTCCAAGGCAAAACTCTCTTTATCAGTAAACAAATAATCGACGATATGCTGTATAATTTCGTTAAGCTGTTCGTCGGAAAACTGCGCGCGGTTCATCGGATTTCCGTCGATATACCGAATGGTTTTTCGTATTTTGTTGCCGCTGCTGTCCACGCTTGCGTAGATGCCCGTTTTTTCAAATTGTGCTTGATAAAACGCGGGCGATGCCGCAATAGAAACTGCGGGGATTAAAATGGATAAAAGCAACAAAAACAGGTTGAATAAAACGATGGCAATTCGATCGAAAAAAGCTAGTTTTTTCATTGCTTATCTTCTCCCTTTTTATCCTTTTTCCATCTGCGTTTTTTTGCTGTTTTATCCGTTTTTTCTTCCGCTTGAATAGCGGGGAGTATATCCTTTTCTTCTATAACGATAGGGGCAGGTACGAGTTCATCGTTCTCATCTTGGGAAAACTTCGGCATATCTTCGTCGTAGTACACCGTTGCTCTCTCGTCCGCTCTCGCCTGTCTTTTGCGCAGCTTTTCCTGAAATTTCGCCGCCTTATTTTCGGCAACCTTTTCGTCCAACCAAATGCGGTTTTTACTCTTTTCCTTTTCCGGCTCTACTTCTTTTCCCGCCACCTTTTTGAAGAAGTTGCCCACCGTTTTGACCGGCTTTAACATCGTTTCATAGTCCGCTTCCATACCTTCTAAAATAAAGTGCGCACGGCTTAAGAAATATTTTAAGATTACTTCAAACACGACCTGCAAAATCCAGCCCACAATCGTAAGGGCGGAAAGTATCACCGAAAAAGCGGTCACGTGCGTAGTGGCGGCGTAAATACCGTACAGCATCACGACGATTGTAAAGAGCTTGATGACCTGTTTGCAGCGCGTATAAACGATAGTGCAAACTTGTTTCGCTTTCTTTTTTTCCTGCGTGGCGTTTTGCGTAGTGGCTACCAAAAATACAACCAAATACGCAACGGACAAAACTAATAAGGGAATATCCGCCCACAATTTCCCTGCGGGCGTCAACACCGCATAGGTAAGATATGCCACGTATAAAATTTGCGTAGCAAGGTTGCGGATATAATCCAGCCGCTTAAAATCGTCCACCGTCTTTTTAATGGCGGCCTTGGTATAATCTAACATATAATCACCTCAAAAAATAGATTAACGCCCGTCTTGGCTTTTTGGCGGTTTGCCAAAATACGAATATAAAGTACAAGCAAGGTTGGCGTTGGAAAGCTTTTTCTTCTTATCCGCGCGCTTACCGAAATACCGCTCAAAATCGGGCAGCGAAGTAAGCATATACGCATTCCAGTCGGGCAGCGCACGGAAAGTATTTCCCACTTCCCGCATCAGCGTTTGCACTTCCTTTTCCTGCATCAGCCGTTCGCCGTAGGGGGGATTACTTACGAGTACGCCGAATTTTTTCTCACTCGTAAATTTTCGCGCGTCCGCTACCGAGAATCGAATGGCTTGTTCTACCCCCGCGCGTTTGGCGTGATAGCGCGCAATCGATATGGCTTCGGGGTTGATATCCGACCCGACAATATCTACCTTAACCTTGCGCTCTAAATCGAACGCTTCTTGCTTGGCGAGTGCAAGCGCACGCTTGTCCGCGCATTCCCAGCGCGCAAAGTCGAATTCTCTATTCCGTCCGGGCGCGATATTCAGCGCTTTCATCGCCGCTTCGATGGGCAGAGTGCCGCTGCCGCAAAAAATATCGGCGAACGGTTTTTCGATATCCTTATCGGGGTTATAAAAAGTGCTGTCGATGATGCCCGCCGCAAGCGTTTCCTTTAACGGCGCGCTGTACGCAAGCGAACGGTACCCGCGCTTATGCAGTCCGTCCCCCGACGTATCCAGCGTAATCGTCACTTCGTCCTTGTATATGGAAAATCCGACGATACTCCGCGCGCCCGTTTCCGTAAACGTCTTTTTTTGCATAGGAAGCTTGTCCGCAAGCCGACGAATAATCGCCTTTTTCGCTACGCCGCCCGCCGCTTTTATTGCCGCAAGCGTCGATTGCACACTCTTCCCGTCCATTAAAATTTTCGCGTCGTGCGTGAGATATTCTTCCCACGGCAGGGCGTAAATATGCTCGTAAAACTCGTCGAAAGTGACTGCGTGAAAGCGCGCCAGACAAACGAGTACGCGCTCGCCCGTGCGCAAAAACACGTTCAGCCGCGCGACGTCCTGCCACGAGCCGTCAATTTCGATACGGCCGTTGTCGGCGGGGGCTTTTTCATAGCCGAGCGTAAAAAGTTGTCGTTTGGTCACCTGCTCTAAACCGGCGGCGACGGGGATAAGAAGCTTCATAACACTCTTCATTATATATATTTTTGCAATTTTGTCAATGACTTACGGCATTTTTTCACAAAAACGGCGAGAAAAAAGGGTTGACAAACCTTGACAAATGCGCTTATAATATTGCTATGAAAGAAAATTACGAGCAAAAAATGCAAAACCAAATCCAAACGGCGGGGAGCGGCAAAACGCTGCTTTTACATAGCTGCTGCGCGCCCTGTTCGTCCGCCTGCTTGGAACGGCTGAAAGACTGTTTTGACATTACCGTACTTTATTATAACCCGAATATCGACGACGAAACCGAGTATCAAAAACGCAAAGCCGAGCAAATCCGTTTATTAGAGCAAACGGGCTGGGCGAAGTTTATCGACTGTGACTACGACGGCGAAGCGTTTGAAAAAATGAGTTTAGGCTACGAAAACGAGCCCGAACGCGGTAAGCGGTGCTATTTATGCTATGGCTTGCGGTTAGAAAAAACGGCGCAGGTTGCCAAAGAACGCGGCTACGATTTTTTTGCCACGACGCTCACGTTAAGCCCGCTTAAAAATGCCGAGTGGCTAAACGAAATCGGCGAAAAGATGGGGGGCAGGTATGCGGTGAACTATCTTTTCAGCGATTTCAAGAAAAAAAACGGGTACTTGCGCTCGTTGGAATTAAGTAAACAATATTCACTCTATCGGCAAGATTTTTGCGGGTGTAAATACTCAAAAGCGCAACGGGAAAAGGAGAAAATGGAAAAATGATTACGATTTCATTGCTGATTTTGCTCGTCTCGTTCATTACCTATCGTATCGCGTTCTATTCGCCCGAAAATAAGGCAAAACGCAAAGAGGACGTGTACGATCTTCCCGATACCGAAGCGAGCAGAAAGGGAAAAGCAGAGATGAAAAGGATGATCGACGAGCTAAAATCGATGCCTGCCCAAGAAGTGTGGATTACTGCCTTTGACGGAACGAAATTATACGGACGATACTACCATATATGCGACGAAGCGCCTTTGCAAATTCAATTTCACGGCTATCGCGGTACGGCGTATCGGGATTTTTGCGGCGGAAATAAGCTGGCAAGAAAGATGGGCTTCAATACGCTGCTCGTTGACCAACGCGCGCACGGACAAAGCGCAGGGCATACCATTACGTTTGGCGTCAATGAAAGCAAGGATTGCTTGTCGTGGATTAATTATGCGGTGGAGCGGTTTGGTAAGGAAAAGCCGATTTATTTGGCGGGTGTATCGATGGGCGCGGCAACGGTGTTGACGGCGGCGGGGCGGCAGCTTCCCGAGAGCGTGAAAGGGGTGATTGCCGATTGTCCGTTTTCTTCGCCCGAAGACGTAATTAAAAAGTTTGTAGAGAAAATGGGCTATCCACCCAAGCTTGTGTTTCCGTTTTTAGCGTTGGGGGTACGGATATTTGGAAAAACGAACATTAAGAGTGCGTCGCCGCAAACGGCGGTGGCAAGCGCAAGCGTGCCGATGCTGATTTTACACGGCGAAGCCGATAGCTTGGTACCGTGTGAAATGAGCCGAGCGTTATACGAGAAAAATCCGCAATACGTACAGCTCGTCACTTTTCCGAACGCCGATCACGGTATGAGTTATATGAGCGACCCTATGCGCTACGAGCAAGCCGTGCAGGATTTTGTGGAGAAATGTAAAAAAAATGGGAGACCGTGGCGATGAAAAAAGTTTATAATAAACTGGTGAGAGATAAAATCCCCGAAATCATCGAGCAATCGGGTAAACTTTGCGAAATTAGCATATTATCAGACGAAGAATATTTAACCGCACTTGATAAAAAGCTAAACGAAGAGCTGCAAGAATTCCGTCAATCGGGAGAGATAGAAGAGCTTGCGGATATACTCGAAGTTGCGTATGCGATCGCGCAGGCGAAAGGGTATTCGATAGAACAGCTGCAAAGTTTGCGCGAAGAAAAGAAAACCGCGCGCGGAGCGTTTGATAAAAAACTTTTCTTGAAATGGGTCAAGGAAAATAAAATCGATAAATAAAAGTAAACCCGCCGATTTTCATCGGCGGTTTGCTTTTGTTCAATTTAAGCTTTTGCAAAAAGCAGGTGTCTAAATAACAGCAACCAAACAAGGTCAACCCAACCGATAATGATACCGGAGGGAATCGTGACAAGGATGGCAACGACTAACGTAATCAAGTTATTCGTTTTGAAGTATGCCGACCAACGCACGCCGATTTCGATAACCCAGTTCACGCCGGGGATCAAAAGCAGGATGAGCTGCACCAAAAAGCTTTGCTTGTAAAACCATTTAGCCATAAAAAATCCTCCATTTTTATTGTGCTATTATTATACTATGCGTTTTTGGCTTTGTCAACCCCTAAAAAACGAATTTTTTATACGCGCAGATAATTATTTGTCTTTTTCTTGCGAATTTTCTTTATTATCGTCGTCGTTTTGCGTAGAATTGTCTGTTCCGCGCGCTTGTTTGCAAACAATCATAAGCGCGTAAAAGACGAATGCGCCTACACCGCAGGCGATGGCATAATTCCAGCCCAAAAACGCGCCGACGGGTAAAAATGCGGCGATAAACAGGGCGGAAATGATTGTAAAAATAATTTGAAGATAGAAAAGTATCATAAAAAAGCCCGATAAAATGATATATTTTTATATATTATATATATTGTATCACGCGCGCGCGTGCGTGTCAATTAAAAACACGCTAAAAAACCATTCGACAAAAAAAATTAAAAAAAATTAAAAAAACTTTTTTTGCGTTGATTTTACTAAAAGGAATTGCCGTACAAACGCCAAAAAATCTTGCAAGACGCCCGAAAATACTTTACAATAAACTTGTTTTGCGTTATAATATATAAGGTTTATTATGTATTATTATGTCCGCGCGCGTGTAGAGCGCATAGTTAACGACTATAAAGCGGACAAAAGCAACGGAGCTTTGCATGAAAATTTCTCAAAATTGGAAAGATTATGCCATTATCGCCACGGGGGACGGGTACAAGCTGGAACGTTGGAAGGACGTATATTTGCTCCGTCCCGATCCGCAAGTAATCTGGCCGGCGCAAACGGATTTGTTCGCCTATCCAAAGCTGAATGCTTACTATAAGCGTAGCGAAAAGGGCGGGGGCGGTTGGAAACTACTCAAACCTATGCCGCAGGAATGGGAAATTTCGTATGACGAGCTGGATATACGTTTCAAAATCAAGCCTATGGGTTTCAAGCATACGGGTTTGTTTCCTGAACAGGCAGTAAATTGGGAGAAGATGACAAAGCTCATCCAAAGCGCGAATCGTCCGATTAAGGTACTCAATTTATTTGCTTATACGGGCGGAGCGACGGTAGCTTGCGCCAAAGCGGGCGCACAGGTAACCCACGTGGATGCTGCGAAAGGTATGGTGGAACGAGCGGGTGAAAACGCGCGGCTTTCAGGTATTCATACAGGTATCCGTTATATCGTGGACAAGTCGGAAGGCCAAGCGGTCTTAGGAAGACAACTGTTTGGTGCAACTCCTTGGCTCACAGAA
>JAZRIK010000115.1:0-4360 GCA_045645245.1 Candidatus Scatosoma sp.
CGACCCGTACATTACGGCGAAAGCGGCGTGGAGCTTGGCGCCGTCCGTATCCCAAGCCAGCGATTATGCGGATATTTTCAAGCATTGCGATTATATCACTTTGCACGTACCTGCAACGCCGCAAACGAAAAATATGATTTGCGAAAAAACGCTTGCGCAAATGAAGAACGGCGTGCGAATTATCAACTTATCCCGCGCGGATTTAGTCAACGCAACCGATATCAAAGCCGCGATTGCGAGCGGTAAAGTTTCTGCGTATATCACCGACTTTCCCACCGAAGAAACGGTAGGCGAAAAGGGAATTGTCACCATTCCCCATCTTGGCGCATCGACGGTGGAATCGGAAGACCATTGCGCGGTAATGGCGGCGCAAGAACTCGACGAGTTTTTAACCTGCGGAAATATTAGAAACAGCGTCAACTTCCCCACGGTTGGGCTGCCGCGCTCGTTGCAGCCGCGCGTGTGTATTATGAACGAGAATATCCCTAATATGCTTTCGCAAATTACGGCGGCGTTCTCGGCGGAAAATCTCAATATCGAAAATATGGCGAACGGCTCGAAAGGGGACGTGGCTTATACCATCGTAGAAACCAACGCGCCCGTCAGCGAGCACACCGTTGAAACGCTCAAACAAATTAAAGGCGTATTCGGCGTAAGAGTATTTGAATAAAAATTATCTCCCGCTTTGGTTCAAAACCAAAGCGGGAGCTTTATAAGCGGTAATTTACGATTGCCTGCGCGCGAGAATTTTCCCCGTCAGCGCATTCATCAAAAAGGCGTGCGTGCCGCCGTTTCTATCAATCACGCCGATATAATAATAGGGCGCGTCTTCGTATAAAAGGCGCAGATAAATTTCGCCTGCAAAGCCGTAGCGGTCGGTCATACTTTCAAAAAGCGCCTTTTCCGATTCCACCAACGCGTCTAACGCGGCTTTTGCGCTCAATGCGTCCTTGGTTAAAACCGATTGCGCGTTTAGCGTTATTTGCGTGTCGCCGTAGCAAATTTGTAAGGCAAGCGTTTCGCAAGCGCCGATATCCAAGGGACAGGCGTAAAAATACTCGCACTTGACGTTATCAAACGACATTTCGCCGCCGTATTCCTTTCCGTCAAAGGTAAAAGAGAGCTGGCAGGTTTGATCGCCCGACGGCGCAATCAATCGAATTTCCGTGCGTTTAGCGCATTCTTGCTTAATACCGTCCGCGATATACGGCTGTTCTTTTTGGAGCGCATACACGCGTACGGAAAATTGCTCGTTTTGCGCAAGGAGTACGTTAGAGCGCAGCTCGGACACGTACGAAAAATAATCGACGGCGTTGTTGCAGGAACAAAACAAGGTCAAAAGGCAAAACAGCAGGGTCAAACAAAGGAAACGGCGTTTTTGCTTGCGTATGAACGTTAAAAAATGGCACAAAAAGTTTTTCATAGCACATTATATTAAAAAAAGCTTGCATTTATGCGCAATAAACTTCGTTTATACAGTTGATTTTTTATTTTGAATGTGTTAAAATAATATAAATACGGTAGGAGGAAAGCGGTATGCAGATCGATAAAGTCATTTTACGCGCGATATTGAGTACTTTGGCTGCAATCGCAGCGTTGATGCTGTTTATGCTGCTTGCGTTGAGCTTGGCTTTTCCTTCTACGCTTATGACCATCACGTACGATTTGGGTATGGACGCGTCCAGCGTGCGCTATGCGGAGCGCGCATACGCACAATCGGGCGAAGACGTGTATTTTATCGCTTACGCAACCGAAGTGGCAATCGGCTCGGATAATTACGAAAAGATTGAAAGCTGCGGCGAAAAATTCATCAGCGACGACGAGTTTGCCGCGTATTGTGCGCAACGCGACGAAGAAATTTCCAGCAAGGGCGGCTACGAGCAATACGTGTTTGGACAAGTTTGCCTTGCCAAATACCGCTTGGGGGACAAGACGGAAGCGGTAGAACGCGCGGCGGAGCTGATTGCAGGTAGATTCCCGCAAAGCAACCCGCTTGCGGCTGTGGGAATGACGGCGCTCGCAAATGGGGACACGGCGACCGCTTTACAAGTGAAAACGAAAATGATTGAGATGAGCACGACGAATTTTTCGGATACCGATTTAGAGTATTACGGGAAGATTTTGCTCGCGCTTGAAAACGGATTAAATGGATAGTTTGTCATTGCGGCAAAACGTCCATTTTTCTATATAACGCAAAGAAAAGTTTTTACATAGAAAGGAGAAAGATCTATGAGCAGTAAAATTATTAAAGAAGGTTTGACGTTCGACGACGTATTACTCATTCCGCAAGCGTCTAACGTTTTGCCCAACGACGTATGCTTGAAAACCAAGTTATCGGACAAAATTTGCTTGAATTTGCCCTTGATGAGCTCGGCGATGGATACGGTCACGGAAAGCAGAATGGCAATTGCTATGGCGCGCGAAGGCGGTATCGGTATTATACATAAAAATATGTCGATTGAAGAGCAAGCGTTGCACGTGGATAAGGTAAAACGCAGCGAGCACGGCGTTATCACCGACCCGTTCTTCCTTGCGCCCGATAACCTTGTAAAGGACGCGCTTGCGCTGATGGAAAAATACCGTATCAGCGGCGTGCCTATCACGAAAGACGGAAAACTCGTCGGTATTTTAACCAACCGTGATTTGCGCTTTGAAAGCAATTACGAACAACCCATTTCCAACATTATGACCAAGGACGGTTTGGTGACTGCGCCCGTTGGCACTTCGCTGGACGACGCACAAAAAATTCTTGGCAAGCATAGAATAGAAAAATTGCCCATCGTAGATGAAAACGGCTATCTCAAAGGGCTGATTACCATTAAGGATATTGAAAAATCCATTCAATACCCCAACTCCGCACGCGATAACAACGGCAGACTTTTGGTCGGTGCGGCGGTCGGCGTAGCGGACGGCACGATGGAACGTATCGCGGCGCTCGTGGAAGCGCGCGCGGACGTAATTACCATCGATACGGCGCACGGTCACTCGGCAGGGGTATTAAAACGCGTAGAACAAATTCGCGCGAAATTCCCCAACATCACACTCGTTGCGGGCAACGTCGCAACGGCGGCGGCAACCGAAGCGCTTATTAAATCGGGCGCGGACGTAGTAAAGGTAGGTATCGGCCCCGGCTCGATTTGTACCACGCGCGTAGTAGCGGGTATCGGCGTACCGCAACTCACGGCAATTTTAGATTGCGCGGAACAAGCGGATAAGCTCGGCAAACGTATTATTGCGGACGGCGGTATCAAGTACAGCGGCGACATCGTAAAGGCGTTGGCGGCAGGCGCAAGCGCGGTTATGATCGGCTCGCTTTTGGCGGGTACTTTGGAAAGCCCGGGCGAAGTGGAACTCTACCAAGGCAGAAGCTATAAGGTATATCGCGGAATGGGCTCGCTCGGCGCAATGGCGGCAGGCAGCAGCGATAGATATTTCCAAGAAGGTACGAGAAAATACGTACCCGAAGGGGTAGAAGGCAGAGTGCCTTATCGCGGCAGCGTAGCGGAAGTGCTTTATCAAATGAAAGGCGGTTTGCGTTCGGGTATGGGATATTGCGGCAAGGCGACGATTGAAGAATTGCGTACCAAATCGGAATTTGTCCGTATCACCAACGCAAGCTTGATTGAAAGCCACACCCACGATATTTCCATTAGTAAGGAAGCGCCCAACTATACGCAGCATTGATAGGAAATAAACGATGAATATAATATGTATGGATCTCGAAGGCGTGCTGGTGCCGGAGATTTGGGTAGAATTTTCCAAAGCGAGCGGAATTTCCGTTTTATCCAAAACCACGCGCGACGAGCCGGATTATGACAAGCTTATGCGCTGGCGGATTTCCGTGTTAAAAGAGCACGGCTTGGGCTTGCAAGAAATTCAACAAATCATTGACAAAATGCAACCTTTCGACGGCGCGAAAGCGTTTTTAGACGAGCTGCGCAGCTTTGCCCAAGTGGTTATTATCAGCGACACCTTTACGCAATTTGCAATGCCGCTGATGCAAAAGCTTGGGTATCCTACGCTCTTTTGCAACGAGTTGCAGGTGGCAAATAGCGGCGAAATTATCGGCTATAAAATGCGTGTGGAAAACACAAAATACACCACGGTCAAGGCATTGCAAGATATGGGCTATGAAACGATTGCGTTTGGCGATAGCTATAACGATTTGGGTATGATCAAGGCGAGTAAGGCAGGCTTTTTATTCCGCAGTACGCAAGAAATTAAAAAGGCAAATCCGCACGTTCCCGCTTTTGAAACGTACGAAGAATTGATAAGAGAAATTAAGAAACATTTTTAAGGAAGAAAAAATTTATGGATAAAAACAGCAATTTGCGCCCCGAAACGATGGCGCGTATCAATA
>JAZRIK010000116.1:0-5917 GCA_045645245.1 Candidatus Scatosoma sp.
CATTTTGTCGCATTCTTCCGCCGCACGGCGCACCATATCGAAATTTGCAATCGGGGCAAACGTGCCGGGTAAGTTGTATTGCGACGCGTAGTTGCCGTTGGTGCACGCGCCCATCGCAATTACGATGTCGCGCACGTGAAGCTCGGGCACGAACGAACCGCAAGAGCCCACTCTGATAATTGATTCTACGCCGTAAAAATTAAACAGCTCGTACGAATAAATTCCGATAGACGGCTGTCCCATACCGGACGCCATAACGGAAACTCGTTTTCCTTTATAATAGCCCGTATAGCCTTGAACGCCGCGCACGTTGTTAACGAGCACAGCGTTTTCCAAATACGTTTCAGCGATAAATTTTGCACGAAGCGGGTCGCCCGGCATCAAAACGGTTTTTGCAAAATCGCCCATTTTAGCGGAAATGTGAGGGGTAGGTACTGCCATAATCATTTTCTCCTTGAATTTTCTTAATATCCTTTGCCTTCTATGCCTTGAACGGCTTTTACCACGCGGCTCGTACCCAAACGCGACGCGCCGTTATCTAAAAAGTTTTGTGCGTCTTGCAAACCGGAAATACCGCCCGCTGCCTTAACAAGTACGTTTTCGCCTACGTTTTTACGCATCAAAATAACGTCTTCCAGCGTTGCGCCTGCCGTGGAAAAGCCCGTGGACGTTTTGATATAATCCGCGCCTGCGTCCGTGACGATTTTGCACATACGCAGCTTTTCGTCTTCCGTCAAAAGGCAAGTTTCGATGATGACTTTGAGTATTTTATCCCTGCACGCCGACTTGATTTGACGAATTTCATCGCATATCTGGGTATCTTGTCCGGCTTTTAACGCGCCGATATTGATGACCATATCAATCTCGTCCGCACCGCCTGCAATCGCGTCCTTCGTTTCAAAAACTTTCACCGCGGTCGTGTTGTAGCCGTTGGGAAAACCGATTACCGTACAAATGGCAAGCTTGTCCCCCACGTACTCTTTTGCTTTCGCTACGTAGCAAGGCGGAATACAAACGGATGCCGTTTGGTATTTCATTCCGTCGTCGCAGATTTTTTTAATTTGCTCCCAAGTTGCCGTTTGGGAAAGCAAGGTGTGGTCGCATTTGGATAAAATGTTTTTAACGTCCATATTTTTTCTCCGATACATTGATTTTCTTACATTATAACGGCTTTTTCGTTTGCTGTCAAGATTGATTTGTAAAATTTTTCATTTTTTGAAACTTTTTTTCGGAAAATCATTGCTTTTTGTCGAAAATCGTGTTATTATATATGTGTATGATATGAGCGCGTGCTCTTGTGGGCGCACGCGTAAGGGAGTTTTTATGTCGGTCACTTTACAAAAAGCCAACTTTTGGAAACGCATTTCGGCGTATATGTTCGACTTTATTATTACCGTTATGCTTACCTTTGGCTTTGCCACCGCTATCACCGGACTTTGCGGTTATGACCAAGCTGCCGATAAAATTAACTCTTATTACACACAATACGAACAACAATATGGGATCGACTTTAATATCAGCGAAGAGGATTTTGCAAAACTCTCTGCGGATGAGCAAGCGATTTACAACCAAGCCCAAAAGGCATTGTACAGCGACGTTGGCTTTCAAGAAGCGTATCAAAATATTTTTGAGCTGACGATGCTGATGTACGGCGGCGGTTTATTTCTTGCTTTCCTAGTATGGTATTTTGTCGTCCCTTTATTATTTGGCTACGGTCGTACGATGGGCAAGCGTATTTTCGGGCTTGCAGTGATACGGACAAACTGTGTAAAGGCAACTACCCCCGTTTTGTTTATCCGTATTTTCGTGGGTATGTACGCTATGGAAACGCTGCTGCCCCTTACCCTTTTGATTATGATTTGGTTTGATATGATGGGTATCGTCGGCTTGATCACCATCGGTTTGCTGGGCATTTTGCAAATCGCGATGCTGATTGCCACCAAAACCAACTCTTCTATCCACGATTTACTCACCGATACTGTCGTTGTCGAATTTGCAAGCCAACGTATCTTTGATACGCAAGACGATTATATGCAATATCGGCAAGAAGAACACGCAAAAGCTGTTGAAAACGCGGAATACGGCCGCTTTCAAAAATAAAGAAAAATAAATGTAGCAATACATAGGAGGTTATATGAAAGTAGAATTGCAAAACCTTACGAAAATCTTCCCCAGCCGTAATAAAAAGTCGGGCGAAGAAGTCGTTGCGGTTAACAACTTCACCTTTACCATTCCCGACGGTAAGTTAGTCGGCTTGCTCGGCCCTTCCGGCTGCGGGAAAAGTACTACGCTGTATATGATCAGCGGTTTGCAAAAGCCGTCGGCGGGCAAAATCTTCTTCGGCGACGAAGACGTGACTGAGCTTGCGCCGGAAAACCGTGGTATCGGTTTGGTATTCCAAAACTATGCGCTTTACCCCCATATGACGGTCAGACAAAACATTTTGTTCCCCTTGCAAAATCTCAAAGGCGCGGATAAAATGACCAAAGAACAAATGCTTGATCGTGCGCTTGAAGCGGCAAAGCTTGTTCAAATTGACGAGTTGATGGACAGAAAACCCAGCGAGCTTTCGGGCGGTCAGCAACAACGCGTTGCCATTGCCCGCGCACTCGTAAAAATGCCCCGCGTATTGCTTTTGGACGAGCCCCTTTCTAACCTTGACGCAAGATTGCGCTTGCAAACGCGTGAAGAAATTCGCCGTATTCAAAAGGAAACGGGCATCACGACGGTATTCGTCACCCACGACCAAGAAGAAGCGATGAGCATTTCGGATATGATCGTCGTTATGAAGCTGGGCGTAGTGCAACAAGTGGGTAAACCGCAAGAAATTTACGATAACCCTACCAACCTGTTCGTTGCGAAATTCTTGGGCACGCCCCCTATCAACGTATTCAGTGGCCGCGTAGAAGCAGGAAAGCTCTACATCGGCGAACAAGCAGTTTTGGACGTGAAAGGCGTAGAAGACTGCGCCGTCACGATTGCCGTTCGTCCAGAAGGTTTTGTCGTGAACGAAAACGGCGCGTTTGCGTGCGAGCTTTCCAACATCGAAGTTATGGGCCGCGACGTGAGTATCGTTTCGCGCAATGCAGCATCGCAAAATCCCATCGTTCGTTCGATCGTGGACGCGGATAACAAAATTGATATCACGGCGAAAGAAGTGCGTTTCGATTTGAAACCGCATAAGACCTTTATTTTCAACGCTGAAACGGAAGAACGTATCCCCTTTGAGGTGTAAGCTATGACAAAAATCGGCAATTTCTTTTATACCGTTTTTGTAAAAGCGGTATGGCAAACCTTTTGTGTAAAGTGGGTATGGAAAACCTTCTTCGTCGCTTGGATTTATCAAGCGCTTTGGAGAGAACTCATCGTCAAAAAATTGCAATTTGACAAATGGAAGGGTTGGGTTTATCTGTTGCCCGTACTGGTGCTGATTGCGGTCTTTACTATTTGGCCTATCATAAACACCGTACGCATCGCGTTTTTGTATAATTTTGAAACGAATGAACCGTATAGTTATTTGGACCCTAATGCAAATTATACGTTTACCTTCAAAAACTTTACCGACGTTATGTTGGGGGATAAAGACTTTTTGACTGCAATGAAAAATACCCTTTTACTTTGCGTCATTACCGTTCCCCTTTCCACGATTATCGCTTTGCTGATCGCAGTTTGCTTGAATGCGATCAAGCCGTTGCAAAAAATATTGCAAACGATTTTCTTCCTGCCTTACGTGACCAACTCGCTGGCAATCGGTATGGTATTTGCGGTAATGTTCGATATCGTTGGCACTCGGCTTGGTACGGCGCGTCCGAATATTGAAACGGCGGGTATTATAAACACCATCTTGGGTTGGTTTGGTGCAAAACCCATAAACTGGATTGATAGCGGTTCAACGTACGGTACAAAATTAGCGGTTATGGTCATCTATATCGTTTGGAATGCGTTGCCTTTCAAAATTCTCGTTCTTTTGGGCGGGCTGCAAGGCATCAACAAGCAATATTACGACGCGGCGAAAATCGACGGCGCGTCCCGTTCCCGCATTTTCTTCCGCGTGACCGTTCCCCTGCTTTCTCCGATGCTCGCATACGTAGTAATTACCGGCTTCATCGGCGGATTTAAGGAATATTCGAGCGTGGTTGGTATCTTCGGCGATAAGATGGGCCCTCCCGGACAAGAATGGACTATGCAAACGATGGTCGGCTTAATTTACAAGGCCTTAAATACACAATATCAAGGTCGTGCAAGTGCTTCAGCGCTGATTTTGTTTGTGATTATCTTTATCGTCACGATGATCAACTTGCGCGTCAGCAAGAAAAAGACGCATTATTAAAGGGGGGTAAAAAAATGAATGAATTGAAAAACGAAACGTTTGAAGAAAACGAAAGCTTAACCCCTGAAACGCATACGTCGGACGTAGCGGTAAGCGATAGCGATATTTTGGCGCAAGCGGTTATGCGCGAGCGAGATATCCAAAAGGTTTCCGCAAAACAACGCGTAATGAAAATTTTGGTTCAAGTGGGTTTATACACCTTTTTGGGTATTATGGCACTCATCGTCGTATTTCCCTTCTACTGGATGATTATTTCGTCGCTGAAAACGCTGGACGAATACGAGCTCCGCAACCCCACCTTTTTCCCTACCGTAATCCATTGGCAAAACTATGCCAACGCATTTTCCAAAGCGAGAATGGACAGACTGTTCTTAAATACGCTTTACGTGGGTATTGTTTCCACGCTGTCTTCGCTCGTAATCACCATTCTTGCCGCATTCGCATTTGCGCGGTTGGAATTCAAGGGGAAAAACGCATTGTTTGGATTTTTGCTTGCAACGATGATGATCCCTGGTGAGCTTTTCACCATCACCAACTATATCACAATAAACCGCTTGGATTGGATGAATACGTACACCGTTTTGATCGTGCCGTTCTTGGTCAGCGTCTTCTATATATATTTATTGAAGCAAAATTTCCAACAAATCCCCAACGAGTTATATTTGGCGGCAAAAATTGACGGAACAAGCGATTTTAAGTATCTTTGCAAGGTAATGATTCCGCTCGCGCTACCGACCATTATATCCATCACCATTTTGAAGATGATGGGTGCGTGGAACTCGTATATGTGGCCGAAGCTGGTGACGAACGACGATTTGCACAAGCTTATCACCAACGGTTTGCGCGAAATGGACTTCTCGGACGACGGCAACCAAGCGCGTATCGATTATCCTAGACAAATGGCAGCCGTCACAATGGTATCCATTCCGCTTTTCCTTGTTTTCGTATTCCTTCGTAAGTATATTATGAAAGGCGTATCGAGAAGCGGTATCAAAGGTTAAAAAAGAAAAAATAATAATATCGTAAGGAGAAATGATATTTATGAACAAAATTGTAAAAAAAGTTGTAGCATTCAGCTCGTTGCTCGTTATGCTCGGCAATATCGTTGCTTGCCAACCTGACGACGGTCCTACTTTCCAAGGCACACTGGAAGCTGGGTTTTGGACGGATTTAGCGGCAACGGCGAGCGGTAGCACTGGCGGAAACGGTCCCGATTATTCGGGCGACGTGCAAATCAACGGTGACCCCACCGCAGCGGAAGCTTACGACAAAGACGAACCTGTCACCATTCAGTTCTATCACACGATGGGTAAAAATTTGCAAGACGTTTTGAACGCTTGGATTCCTGAATTCAACAAACTGTATCCTAACATTACCATTGAACACGGCTCGAAGGGCGGTTATCCCGAACTTCGCGACCAAATTACCACAGAATTGGTTGCGGCAAACTCGCCCCATATCGCATATTGCTATCCCGACCACGTTGCAATGTATAGAAAAGCGGGCGCAGTTGCACCCTTGGACGACTATATCGCAAGCACCAAAACGGTGACCAAAGCCGATGGCTCGACCGAACAAATGGGGCTT
>JAZRIK010000117.1:0-4140 GCA_045645245.1 Candidatus Scatosoma sp.
CGCAAGGCAAAGCCTTGCAATTCACGAAACCGACAGGTTTCAATTCACGATTGCGTGGCAATCAATTCACGACGGTGCGTGCTGTCAATTCACTGCCACCGGGTGGGATTTTGAGATTCTTCGACTACGCTAAAGCTCCGCTCAGAATGACAGGAGTGAGGGAAAGAGGAGATTCTATCGTTTCGCCTTCGGCTCGCTCCAGAATGACGGTGGCTGGCGTGTAACAAAAACTTAATCAAAAAAAGAGCGTTGGCGTGAGGCTATGAGCCTTGCATCTTCGCTCTTTTTGCCTTCTTGTATGCTTTTTACCTGCTTCGAGCAAACTAAAATTGCGCCTTTGTGTGAAAATACGGTGATATTTCTTTGTTTTTGTGGGAAATTTCCTTTTTCCGATTGCATTTTTACTATCTCCGTGCTATAATGATAATGCAGTAGTACGCCTTAGGCGTAAAGTTTATGATGGGTTTGATGCAATCGTTTCGTGGAACGCAAACTCGCTCGCTTCGGTGGGGGATTCGTTTTGACTCGGTTGGCTTTGATTCCATCCCAAAAGGAGTTTTGCATGTTTGGCTACGTTCGTCCCGATACGCCCTATCTTTATGTCAAAGACCAAACCCTGTATCAGGCGATGTACTGCGGGGTGTGCAAAGGCATTGGGCAGACGTGCGGGCAACTCGCAAGAATGGGGCTAACCTACGACGTGGCGTTTATTTCCGCTCTGCTACACAACCTACTCGGTATCGACGTGAAGGTGGAAAAACAGCACTGTCTTACCCACTGTATCCGCGTGAAGCAGATGGCAGAGGTGGACGACCTCACAAGAGCGCTTGGGGCGCTGAACACCGAGCTTGCCTATTACAAGTGTGTGGACGACTTGCAAGATGGCGACCGCGGGGGCGGGAAGAAGCTATTCTTTGCGCGTGGGCACCGCTTGGCAAAGAAGAAGTATCCTAAGCTGTGCGAGATTGTTCGGGAGTGCATGGAAGAGCAAGAACGCATTGAGAAAGCGGAAACGGATAGTGTGGACCGTGCCGCGGATCCGTCGGCAAAGATGCTTGCGGGAGTGTCGGACGAGCTACTCGGCGAGAAGAAAACTCCCGAAACGTACGCTCTGTTCTACGACATCGGTAAGTGGATCTACCTCATTGACGCTGTGGATGATTACGATAAGGACCTGAAAAAGAAGGCGTACAACCCTTTCCGTCTTGCCTACGGTGCAAAGAGTAAGTGTGAGCTTGTGGAGAAAAATTCGGGGGATCTGCAGTTCCTGTTCGGGACTCTGTTCTCGGATATTCAGGAACGGCTGTCTGCGACGGAGATGGGGTTCAATCGGGATTTGATTGACAACGTGTTGCTTCGGGGGCTTCCTGCGGAAACGCGTAGGGTGTTGTCGGATGGTTGCAAAGACGGCTGTTGCGACAAGAAAAATAAGAAGAGAAAAAGTAAGGATAGGTAAATAGATATGGATTTGTATAACATTTTCGGTGTGGATGAAAACGTGACGGATGAGGAGTTGACCGCAGCGTACGAACGCTTGCGCGAGCAGTACCGCGAGGAACGTTGGCAGGATGGCGAAGCAGGCAATGAAGCCGCTCGCAAGCTGACGGAACTTGAGAACGCGTATAGGGAACTCACCGAAGAAAGAAAGCGCCAGAGTAAGAATACTTCGGGGGAAAGCTCCTTTGAGGAGATTGCGCAAAAACTCAAGGATGGGGATTATAATACCGCGCAGGCGATGCTGGACGATTTTAACGAACGTAGCGCGGAGTGGCATTACTTGCAGGCGGTTGTATTCTATAAGAAGAACTGGATGAACGATAGCAAAAAACAGCTGGAAATTGCTATGCAAATGGACCCTGATAACGTGAAATACAGAAACGCGTACGGTAAAATGAACGCGAAAAACGAATATCAAAAACAATCGGCGGGCAATACGCAAAACCCGTATTCGAACCCGAACGCGCAAGGGGATATGAACGACCAAATGGGCGGCGGCGGTTGCTGGGATTGCTGTCAAGCGTATCTTTGCGCAAACTGCTTGATGAATTGCTGCTGCGGCTGCAGATAATTAAGGCGAAGCAATGAAAAAAATTCCTACCCGTGAAATTGCGCTGTCCGCGCTTGCTTGCGCACTCGCTACCGTATTTTTAACGGTGGGGGTGTACTCGGAAGTGCTGCTTTTGACGGCGTATTTGATGGCGAGTATCGCGCTTATGCTACCGCTCGCCAAGCGTAGCTACGTGGGTTATTTTTTATCCTACGCGGCAACCTGCTTGCTGGCACTTTTATTCAACGCCGCGCGGTTTTGGGACGTTTTGCCTTTCATAATCTTTTTTGGCTTGCACCCGATTGTGAACGAATGGCAGCTAAAAAGCAAAATCAATCGTTGGCTGGCGTGCGCTCTAAAAGCGGTTTGGTTCGATTTCACCGCATACCTGGTATGGCGGTTTGTGTTTGCAATGACCACGACCGTACCGTTTTTTGACCAGTACATTATTCCTGTTATTCTCATTTTAGGTACGGCGTTTTTCGTATTTTACGATTATTCCACATACAAGGCGCGCGCAATGGTGAATACGCTCGTTGCGAAAATAGACAAGCATAAAAAATAAAAACGGCTTTTACCTTTCAATCAATCAAAGGGGGAATGGGTATGACGAAGAAGAACGATATCGTATGCGGCGTAGTAAGTGCGATCGGTTCGGGCGGCGAAGGCGTTATTAAGCACGATGGCATTACTTTTTTCGTGCCCGCTTGCTTGCCGCAGGAAAAAGTACGTTTTACTGTTTTGAAAATTAAAGACAATATCGGCTATGGAAAGCTGGAAGAAGTGCTGACCCCTGCCGAAGAACGCACGCGGGCAAAATGTCCCGTGTTTTTGCGTTGTGGGGGCTGTACGCTGCAGCATATGTCGTATGCAATGCAGCTTGACCATAAAAGGGGCGTGGTAAAAGACGCGCTTCGCAAAATCGGCGGTATCCACGCGGAAGTTTTGCCTACGGTGAAAAGCGATTTACCGTACGGGTATAGAAATAAATTACAACTTCCTATCGGCGTGGATAAGGAAGGCAATACCGTCATCGGCTTTTATGCCGAACGCAGCCACCGTATCGTGCCGGTCAATGCGTGCGCTATCCATCCCGCTTGGGCGGAAAAGCTGATAGCCATTGTCCGTAGATATATGAACGAATGCGCGGTAAAAGGGTACGATGAAATCAATAAAACGGGCGCGCTTCGCCATATCGTCGCAAGAGAAATCGGCGGTAAATTCATCTTTACGCTAGTCACGGCAAAATTGCCTTTGCTGGGTATCGAACACCTAATTGCACTCCTTGGCGAAGCGTTTGAAACATTTTCGCTGTATCTCAATTTCAACGATTCGGATACCAACGTTATCCTTGGAAAAGAGTTTCAACTCGTACACGGTATAGGCGTTTTTGACGCGCAAGAGCAGGGTATCACGTACGAAGCAGGTCCTGCAACCTTTTTGCAGGTGAATGAAAACGTGCGCGGTAAGCTGTATGCGGCGGCGCTGGACAGCGTAGTGGAAACGGGCGACGAAGTGGTAATTGACGCGTATTCGGGCGGCGGACTTTTAACGGCGATGATTGCAAAAAAAGCCAAGCGCGCGTACGGAATTGAAATAGAAGAAGAAGCGGTGCGGTGCGCCGATTCGTTGAAGCAAAAAAATAATTTAACGAATATGACGAACATTTGCGGTAAGGTCGAAGATAAACTCCCTGCCGTTATGGAAAAGGAAAAGGGTGAAAAATTACGCTTAATTTTGGACCCGCCGAGAGCAGGAATTGCTCGGAGCGTAGCGTTTGCGCTGTTGGCGAGCGGAATTGAAAAGCTGACGATTATATCGTGTAATCCTGCAACGCTTGCAAGAGATTTGGGAATATTGACAGGCAGACTGATCGAAAAAGACGGCGAGCTGGTTAAAAACCCTGCATACGAAAGCGTGGAGCAAGGAAAAACGCTGAACGGATATTATGAAATAGAAAGCATTCAGCCGTATGATATGTTCCCCCAGACCAAACACGTAGAAACGCTCGTGTGCCTTGCACGCAAGACGGACTAAAAATTTTATCACCACGCACCGTGCTTGCACGAGTGCGAAAGTGAGAAAATTTTTAG
>JAZRIK010000118.1:0-1743 GCA_045645245.1 Candidatus Scatosoma sp.
ATACATAATGCCAAGCGCTCTGTCGTACAAGCCGTAACCGGGACGTACCGTACCCGCCTTTTCCCCCCAAAGATGTCTGCCGTGGTCGGGGCGAATATAGCCGTCGAAGCCACAATCGTGATATGCCTTCAAAATATTCAAAATACCCGTGTCGCCGTCGCAATCTCTATGGCTGGCTTCCGAGAAATCCCCGTTTTCAAAATGCTTCACGTTTCTAATATGCGCAAAGGCAATTCTGTCGCAATGCTTTCTAACAATTTCCGCTACGTTGTTGTTGGGGTTGGCGTTTAAACTACCCGAACAAAGGGTCAAGCAGTTATATTCGTCGTCCACCATTTTCAAGAAACGGTCAATACTCGGCTCGTCTACCAAAAGTCTAGGCAAGCCGAAGATATCCCAAGGGGCATGGTCCATGTGGATTGCCATTTTGATATCACACTCACGGCAGGTGGGCATAATCGCTTCCAAGAAATATTTGAGGTTTTTCCAAAGCTTTTCTTTCGTTACGTCCGCGTATGCTTTGAAAAGCTCGTCAAGCTTCGCCATTCTTTCAGGCTCCCAACCAGGGAAAGTCATATTATACTTTTCCGTAAAGTCAAGAATATACTTCGCCATTGCGTTGTAATCGTCTTGAATCATTCCCTTTTCATAGAAAAGCGCCGTCGAGCCGTCGCCGACTTCGTGGAAAAGATTACTTCTCGTCCAGTCGAAAATGGGCATAAAGTTATAGCAAATTACCTTTACGCCGAATTTCGACAAATTGCGTATCGTTTGCTTATAATTTTCGATATATCCATCACGCGTAGGTAAGCCGATTTTGATATCGTCGTGTACGTTGACCGATTCTACCACGTCGATATTAAAGCTGTACTCATCGCATTGTCTTTTGACTTCCGCGATTTCGCTTTCCTGCCAAACTTCCCCGGGCATTTTATCGTGCAACGCCCACACGATACCGCTTACGCCGGGGATTTGCTTAATATCCGCTAATTTGATACGGTCGTTCCCTTCTCCGTACCATCTAAACGTCATTTGCATAATCCTTACTCCTTTATTTCAAATTTTTAGGTTTACGAATTTTGTTGAGCTTTTTATTCATTTTTAAAAGCTCTTCTTTGGTGAAGCTAATATTCATCATACCCATCATGCCCGTCAAACGAAGCACGGAAAATCCGCCCAGCATTTGCATAATACCGCCGCTGCTGCCGCCTTTTAAGTCCACGTCAAAGCCGCCCGATTTCTTTTCGCCGCCCTTCTTGTTTGCGTTCATTTTCTTTTTGAGTTTAAGCCCCATACCGACAAACCACATTTTGCCTTTGAAACAGCTCATAATGTCGGAAATTTTGTCGTTTAACGAGAATCTTCCCTCGGGCGCGTCGATATCGAACCAGTTAAGAATTGCGCCCTGTTCTTTCAAGCGGTATTCTTCGTTGAAGGTATCTACCTTACGGATTTTACCGCTGTCGGTAAGCTCGCCCGCTTTCGCTACGATTTCGCTTTCGCCCACGTTGGGTACGTCGAAATAGAAGAAATGGTCTTCCGCCGTCTTTTTGCCGATACTTTCGCCGTTGACGAACAATTCCACTTCGGGTTGGTTGGAGTAAACGGTAATCTTCGTTACGTCCTCTACTCTGTCGATATATCTCTTACCGCAAAGGTGAACGAAGGGGTCGCTCGAAAGCCAAGCCTTGTACGCATAGAAAGCGTCCTTTTTGTACTTTCTGTCCATCGTAATCAAACCCT
>JAZRIK010000119.1:0-3104 GCA_045645245.1 Candidatus Scatosoma sp.
GCTCAAAAACCCCGATTGTGCGTTGGTTCTCGATACTTTGCCTATCTGGGATGAGCAACTTTGCAAATACGCCGCGCTCATCATCAAAAAACGCAGGGAATTTTTAGAAAAATTATCTCCCTACGCCGAGCAAATGCACGCGTTTTTGACGGATAATGCAGAAGCGTTGGAAGTCAAGCTGGACAAGGCATATCAAGGGGACGAAGAAGAAATTGCACAAATCCTTAAACGGCGTTTGGCAAACAACTACGATAAAGATTTGCGTTTGGGCTTTACGACGGTGGGCCCGCACCGCGACGATTTGGTTGTTTCCATATCGGGCGCGGACGCGAAGTCGTATGCGTCTCAAGGTCAAATGCGTACTTCCGCGCTTGCCTTAAAGCTTGCCGAAGTGCAAATTTTTAAGGATATTTCGGGCGAATACCCCGTGCTGATTTTAGACGACGTGATGAGCGAGCTGGATTTGCCCCGCCGTAAAAAATTATTAAAGCGGATAGAGGGCATACAAACGCTTTTGACCTGTACCCACGCGGAAAGGGTGTTATACGGCGCAAGCTGCAATAAAATCCGTATAGAAAAGGGAAAAGTGAAAGAATAAAAGCACTTTCTCTTACGCATAATACAAAAAGATAAAACACGCACCCAGGTATGCGACGAATATATCTCAACGCATACCTGCCCCTATGCTTTTTCGTACATAAAAAGGGGAAAAGGCGAATGAAAAAACACGCAAAGCATTATTTTTTGAAAGCACTCGCGCTCCTAATTGTGGGCGCGGTTTTTTTATCCGTAAAACCGATTTTCGCGCGCGCGGAAAACAAATGGGAAACGCTTTCTTCCTATACCACTTATTTTAACGAAGAAGAGAAAACCCGCGTGCAAAACGTGACGGTTGCGGCAAACTTAATCAGCGGCGTCACCATTCAGCCGTACGGCGAATTTTCCTTTAACCAAACGGTGGGGCGGCGCACGCAGGAAGCGGGGTTTCGCCAGGCGAAAATTATCGTAAACGGCGAGTACGTGCAGGGTGTGGGCGGCGGCGTTTGTCAGGTGAGCACCACCCTTTATAACGCCGCGCTCAAATCGGGTTTGACGGTGGTAGAATTTCATCCGCATTCGCTGTTGGTTGGCTACGTGCCGCCGTCGCGCGACGCGATGGTATCGTCGCAAAGCGATTTGAAATTTGTCAATCCGCATTCCTTTCCCGTGCGGTTGGTTGCCGAAACGTTCAAGGGCGGAATCCGCGTGCGCTTTTACGGGCAAAAAATGCAGTACCGCTACGAAATTACTTCGCATATTTTGCAAGAAATTCCGCCGCCTGCGCCCGTCATCAAGACAGGGGAAAAGGAAGAAATTATCCGTTCGCCCAAGCACGGCGTAAAAAGCGAAAGCTATTTAGAATGTTATCACGGTCAGCAGCTTATATCGCGCAAACGCCTGCGTATCGACGAATATCGACCCGTACAGGGCATAATCGTCAAAAAAAACGCGATTGAGAGCGAATAAATGCGTTCAAGCACTTGTCTTTTTTGTTGGAAAATGTTATAATAACTTATATGTAAGTTATTGGGAAAGCGTCGCAAGACGAAAAATGAGCTTTCCCTATCAAAAAGGCAGGTTGACAATGGACAGACTTCAACTGAAAACGTTAAACGAAAAATTGCAAAGCTACGGCGGGAAAGAAGTAGTCGTAGCGGGCTGGGCGAGAACGATACGCGATTCGAAAGCGTTCGGGTTTATCGAACTCAACGACGGCAGCTGCTTCAAGAGCACGCAAATCGTGTTTGAAAGAGCAAACATAGAAAATTACGACGAAATTGCCAAAGGCAACGTAGGTTGCGCGCTCGTTGTAAAGGGTATCGTCGTGCTCACGCCCGAAAACAAACAACCCTACGAAATTAAAGCGACGGAAATTTTGGTGGAAGGGGAATCCACGCCCGATTATCCCCTGCAAAAGAAACGCCACTCCGTCGAATTTTTGCGTGAAATCGCATATTTAAGACCGAGAACCAACCTTTTCGGCGCGGCGTTTAGAATCCGCAGCGAAGCGGCGATTGCCATTCATAAATTCTTCAACGACCGCGGCTTTGTGTACGTGCATACCCCCATCATTACGGGCAGCGACTGCGAAGGCGCGGGCGCAATGTTCCAAGTGACGACGATGGATTTGGACGAAGTGGCAAAAACGGGCAAACCCGTTGATTATAAGCAAGACTTTTTCGGTAAAAAAGCGGCGCTCACGGTATCGGGGCAGCTGAATGCGGAAACGTACGCAATGGCGTTTGGCAACGTATATACCTTTGGCCCTACCTTCCGTGCGGAGCATTCCAACACCGCGCGCCACGCCGCAGAGTTTTGCATGATTGAGCCGGAAATGGCATTTTGCGATTTGCAAGGGGATATGGACGTAGCGGAAGCGATGGTTAAATACGTCATCGACTACGTGAGCGAAACGTGCAAAGACGAGCTTGAATTTTTGAACAAGTTTGTAGATACGGGGCTTTTGGAACGCTTGAAAAACGTTTCCGAAAACGCGTTCGTGCGTTTGAGCTATACGGACGCGATTGAAATTTTGAAGCAAAACGCGGATAAATTTGAAGATAAAAATATTTTCTGGGGCAAAGATTTGCAAAGCGAGCACGAACGCTTTATCACCGAAAGCGTGTATAAAAAACCCGTGTTCTTGACCGATTATCCCAAGGAAATTAAATCGTTCTATATGAAGCAAAACCCCGACGGAAAGACGGTTGCTGCGGCAGACTTGCTCGTGCCGGGTATCGGCGAGCTTGTCGGCGGGTCGCAAAGAGAAGACGATTACGATAAGCTGTTAAGCCGTATCAAAGAGCTGGGTATGAACCCCGAAGACTATTCGTGGTATTTGGCGCTTAGAAAGTACGGCGGTACAACCCACAGCGGGTTTGGCTTGGGCTTTGAGCGTATGGTAATGTACTTGACGGGTATTGCAAATATCCGCGACGTAATTCCGTTCCCCAGAACGGTTAGCAACTTGGAGTTCTAACGAGTGCAAAGCTAAGTTTTTCGTTAAGGAAATATTATAAAATTCAATCACAACGCAACGCTTTGCGTTGCAATTCACGAAACGC
>JAZRIK010000120.1:0-2708 GCA_045645245.1 Candidatus Scatosoma sp.
GTTCGGTAATATGGGCGAAACGTCGGGTACGGGCGTAGCGTTCACGCGTAATCCCGCAACCGGTGAAAAAGGGCTTATGGGCGAATTCTTGACCAACGCGCAAGGCGAAGACGTAGTTGCAGGCGTTCGTACGCCGATGCCCATCGCGCAAATGAAGGAAGTATTCCCCGAAGTTTACGAACAATTCTTGAAAGTTTGCGATATTTTGGAAAACCATTATCGCGATATGCAAGATATGGAATTTACCATTCAAGACAGAAAGCTTTATATGCTTCAAACGCGTAATGGTAAGAGAACGGCTGCGGCGGCTATCAAAATCGCTTGCGATTTGATCGACGAAGGTATGATTACCGAAAAAGAAGCGCTTATGCAAATCGACGCGAAGAGCTTGGATATGCTTTTGCACCCGCAATTCGACGCGAAAGCGCTCAAAGACGCAGATAAGAACAACGTAGTTGGTAAAGGTATCGCTGCTTCCCCCGGTGCCGCTGCAGGTAAAATCGTATTCACGGCAGAAGACGCGGTAGTGGAAGGCAAGAAAGGCGAAAACGTAATTTTGGTTCGTTTGGAAACTTCCCCCGAAGATATCGAAGGTATGAAATACGCACAAGGTATCTTGACGGTACGCGGCGGTCAAACTTCTCACGCGGCAGTTGTTGCACGCGGTATGGGTACGTGCTGCGTTTCCGGTTGCGGCGAAATCAAGATGCACGAAGAAGAAAAATGGTTCGAGCTCGCTGGTAAAATCTTCCGCGAAGGCGACGTGCTTTCGTTGGACGGCTCGACGGGTAATATCTACGACACGCTTATCAAGACCGTGCCCGCAGACCCCAACTCCGGCTACTTTGGCAGAATTATGGACCTTGCGGACAAGTATAAAGCACTCGGCGTAAGAACGAATGCGGACAGCCCCGAAGACGCAAAACAAGCGGTTGCATTCGGCGCGCAAGGTATCGGCCTTTGCCGTACCGAGCATATGTTCTTCGACCCTGCAAGAATCGGCGCATTCCGCGAAATGATTTGCTCGGATACGCTTGAAGAAAGAGAAAAAGCACTCGCGAAAATCGAACCGATGCAACAAGCAGACTTCGAGGGCTTGTTCGAAGCGCTTGGCGGCTATCCCGTGACCATTCGTTTCTTGGATCCCCCCCTTCACGAATTCGTTCCCACCAGCGAATACGAAATCGAAGTGTTGGCGGCGGCGCAAAACAAGACGGTTGCTGAAATTAAAGACATTATCCAGGGCTTGCACGAATTCAACCCGATGATGGGTCACCGTGGTTGTCGTTTGACGGTCACCTATCCCGAAATCGCGGTTATGCAAACCAAAGCGGTTATCAAAGCGGCAATCAACGTCGTTAAGAAACACCCCGATTGGAAGCTCGTTCCCGAAATTATGATTCCTTTGACGGGCGAAACGAAAGAATTGAAGTTCGTGAAAGACATCGTTGTAAAAACGGCGGAAGAAGTTATCAAAGCAAGCGGCGTAGAACTCAACTACGAAGTAGGTACGATGATCGAAATCCCCAGAGCGTGCTTGACGGCGGAAGACATCGCAAAAGAAGCGGAATTCTTCTGTTTTGGTACCAACGACTTAACGCAAATGACGTTCGGCTTCTCGCGTGACGACGCAGGTAAGTTCTTGCCTTCGTACTACGCAAATAAGATTTACGAATCGGATCCGTTCGCGCGTTTGGATACGACGGGCGTTGGTAAGCTTATGGAAATGGCAGTTGCAGGCGGTAAGAAAGTGCGTCCCGAAATGCACTGCGGTATCTGCGGCGAACACGGCGGCGATCCTTCGTCCATCGAATTCTGCCACGCTATCGGCTTGACCTACGTTTCCTGCTCGCCTTACCGTGTGCCCATCGCACGTTTGAGCGCAGCGCAGGCGAACATTAAAAACCCTAGATAATGGTTTTTGATTAGATAAAAACATACACGGCTTGGAAAACATTCCAAGCCGTGGTTTATTTTCATCTTATATCCGACCGACCGATAAAGAAATCTACTCTACAATCCAACTTTTCACACACAAGCAGTATCTTTTCAACGCTGGGTGTTTTTTGCCCCTTTGCCCAATAATATAAGGCGGATTCGGCAATACCCGTCAGCTGTTCCAATTTGTAGCGACTGATGGCGTAGTATTGCAAAATTTCTTGAAAGCGTTCGGGAAAAGGTTTGCAAATTTGAAAAGTCAGTCCGTCTTGTTCTTCTTCTAAACCTAATAAATAATCGGTGGAGCAAGCAAAATAATCGGCAAGCTTAATTAAATTGTCAAGCGTTGGTATTTTTGTGCCTGAAAGATACTCATAAATACTGCTTTTACCAATAGCAACGTCTTTGGCAACGTCGCGCGCCGCCTTTTTACAATCGAATATTAGCTCGGCTAACCGTTCCGCGAAGAGAGATAAATTCACAATTTTGCTCCTTTTTGTTATTTTCGACAAAATTCGACAAAAGTAGTGCTGTATTTATATTAATTATCTTCTAAACTACGGACAAAAATCTTGATTTTCCGCAGTAGAGATGGTATAATATAACTACACAAATCCAAGCGCGCGGATAAGTGAAGAAAAACAAAAGGAGTATTTTTATGCAAATTAACAAAGAAAACGCATCTACAAAAGAATGTAAAGCGAAAGTGGGAGATTTATTTGAGAAGTTGGTGGAAGTGATTGTAAACAACTTCGTGGCTACATACGAAC
>JAZRIK010000121.1:0-3423 GCA_045645245.1 Candidatus Scatosoma sp.
CTTCACTTCGTTCAAAATGACAAAACACGCTCCCTTGCCGAGAGCGTGTTTTATAAATGCTTTTCTTTGAAATCTCTACCAAGCAACTCGTCAATAGATATCCCATAAAAATCCGCTATTCGCTCAATAATCCCTATCGAAGGTTCGTGAATATCCTTTTCGTATAAGCTAATCGCCTGTTGACTGACGCCTATCGCTTGCGCCAACTTCTCCTGCGATAGTTTTCTATACAATCTTTCTTCCTTTAATATTTGACCGTACTTTTTCATATCTTTCCCCTTTTTTATCATTTTACAATTTTAATTGTAAAATTCCTTGACTTACAAGTATCGTTGTGATAAAATATGGGAAAGGTGGTATAATTATGGAAAAAGTTTTAGATACGTTGCTTAATGATGCTACGGTGGGGTTTCAACAGGTATATTTGGAAACGATGGAAAAGCGCAACGACCAGTTTGAAGATACGCAAGCAAAATTCAACGCTTTTATGAACACGCTTGATAATAGACAAAAATCCCTATTTTCATCTTGGAGAAATGCTGAATCGAAATTGCAAATGGAAGAAATGGAATCGGCGTATAAGCGCGGTGTAAAAACTGGCGCAATGCTGATTATGGAAATTTACGAACTGCAAATTTAACCGTTCAACGCATACCTGCCCCCTTCGTTTTATAACGAAGGGGGCAGGTATTTTGTTTATTATATATTATTTTACAACGTCTTGTTTGTTGGTTTCGCTTACGATATACTGCGGGCGGCGCTTGGTTTCTTTATAGATTTTGGAAACGTATTGCCCCATTACGCCGATACAAAACAGCTGCACACCGCCAACAAATAAAATGATACAAATGGTGGAAGGCCAGCCGGCAACGGCGCTGCCAAAAAGCAATGCGCGGATAAATACCGCTATGAGCATAATCGCCGATAAAAAGGTAAATATAATCCCGCACCACGACGATATTTTCAGCGGTGTGTCGGAAAAGCTCACGATACCGTCAAACGAGTATTTTAACAGCTTCCAAAAACTCCACTTGGTTGCCCCTGCCGCCCGTTCTACGTTTTCATACGGCAGCCAGTACGTCTTAAACCCAACCCAACCAAAAATTCCTTTGGAAAAACGGCTGTTTTCACTCATCGAAACGATAGCGTCCACCATTTTACGCTTCATCAAACGAAAATCGCGCGCGCCGTCCACGATGTCCACGTCGGACATACGTTTCATCCATTTGTAAAACCGTCTTGCAAAAAACGAGCGAATAATCGGTTCGCCCTTTCTCGTCACGCGGCGGGTTGCAACGCTGTCGTATTCGCCTTGTTTGAGCACTTCCATCATTTGTTCGAGCAGCGCAGGCGGGTCTTGCATATCCGCGTCCATTACCGCCGCATAATCGCCCGTCACGTTGCAAAAGCCAGCGTACATCGCCGCTTCCTTGCCAAAATTGCGTGAAAAGGAAATGTATTGCACGCGCGCGTCCGTTTTCGACATATCGCGCAGCAGCGTTAGCGTTTTGTCTTTCGAGCCGTCGTCGATAAACAGCAATTCAAACGAATATTGTTGCATTTTCTCCATTACGCGCGTTAATTCGGCATAGAGAGTGGGCAACGTTTCTTCTTCGTTATAACAAGGAATAATTAAGGAAATTTTTTCCATAGTAAATACGCTCCTTTGCTACATTATAGCACTTACGTAGGCGTTTGTCAATATAAAAAGTAAAAGCCAACGCTTTTGCGTTGGCTTGTTTACCCATTTTGCTATTAGTCCATCTTTTCAAGCAAACGAAGGTCAATACCCTTTTCGCCGATTTTGATGATTTCCACTTTCACTTTGTCGCCGATATTGAGCACGTCTTCTACTTGGTTTACTCTTTGTTCGGAAAGCTTGGAGATGTGAATCATACCGTCTTTGCCGGGAGCGAATTCGACAAACGCGCCTACCTTGGAAAGGATACGAACAACTACGCCAACGAACATATCGCCAACTTCGGGGTCGTGCGCGATAGATTCGACGATTGCTTGCGCGCGTTTCGCGTTTGCAATATCGCCAAAGCAAGCGATGCAAACGGTACCGTCTTCTTCGATGTCAATCTTCGTGCCCGTTTGTTCGATGATTTTGTTGATAACCTTACCTTGCTTACCGACAACGTCGCCGATTTTTTCAGGGTTTATTTTGAAGGTGACAATCTTGGGTGCGTAAACGGACAATTCTTCCGCAACGGTAGGAATGCATTCGAGCATTTTACCCAAAATGTGCTTTCTTGCTTCTTGCGCTTGCGCGATTGCGTCGAGCATAATTTCTTCGGAAATACCTTTAATTTTGATATCCATTTGGATAGCGGTGATACCCTTATCCGTACCTGCTACCTTAAAGTCCATATCGCCAAGGAAGTCTTCAAGGCCTTGAATATCCGTCAAAATAACGTATTTGCCCGTTTCGGGGTCTTTAACAAGACCCATTGCGCAACCTGCTACGGGCGCTTTGATGGGAACGCCTGCGTCCATAAGCGCCATCGTCGAACCGCAAACGGAAGCCATCGACGACGAACCGTTGGACGAGTAGATATCCGATACTACGCGGATTGCGTAAGGGAATTCGCTTTCGCTAGGAATTACGGGTACGAGCGCGCGTTCTGCAAGTGCGCCGTGACCGATTTCACGACGGCCGGGAGAACGGAGCGCTTTTGCTTCGCCCGTCGAATAGCCGGGGAAGTTGTATTGATGCATATATCTCTTTTCTTCTTCTTCGTCAAGACCTTCCATACGTTGCGCTTCGCCGAGCATACCGAGCGTACAGGTGGTAAGCGCTTGCGTTTGACCGCGCGTGAATACCGCCGAGCCGTGTACTCTGGGCAAAATGCCGTGTTCGCACCAGATAGGTCGAACTTCGGTGAGTTTTCTACCGTCGGGACGGATACCCGAGTTGAAGATTTTCGAGCGAACAATATTTTTTACGATATAGTAAATCGAATCTTTCACTTCACGGATTTGGTCGGGATAGATTTCCGCGAAATGTTCCACGATTTCCGCTTCTGCCGCCGCTTGCTTTGCTTGTCTTTCTTGTCTATCGAACGTATCGAGCGCTGCGTAGAGCTTGTCGTAGCCGTATGCTTTTACTGCCGCGTCGATGTCTTCGGGAATGTGATAGAATTCCATTTCTTTCTTGGGTTTGCCTGCAACGGGAACGATGTCGTTTGCAATCCAAGCGCAGATTTTTTTAATTTCTTCGTGACCGAACATAATCGCGCCGACCATTTCAGCGTCCGTCACTTCGTTTGCGCCTGCTTCAATCATCAAAATTGCGTCGGAAGTACCCGCCAAGTTCAAGTGAATGGTACTCTTCGCTCTTTCTTCCACGTTGGGGTTAATCAAATACTTGCCGTCCACGCAGCCAACCACTACCGAGCCGGTAGGGCCTGCCCAAGGAAT
>JAZRIK010000122.1:0-5997 GCA_045645245.1 Candidatus Scatosoma sp.
GGAGGAAGTTCCTGTGTCCAAAGACGACGTAATCGAAGCGGAAGGAAAGGTAGTAGAAGCGTTGCCCAACGCAACGTTCAGAGTGCAACTTTCCAACGGCCATATCATCACGGCGTATATTTCCGGTAAGCTGAGAATGAACTATATCAGAATCATCGAAGGCGATACGGTTAAATTGGAAATGAGCCCGTACGATCTGACGAAAGGCAGAATTACGTGGCGTAGCAAGTCGTAAAAAACGACGAAATAGAGTTTAATCAAAAGGAGAAAAAGCAATGAAAGTAAGACCTTCTGTAAAACCCATGTGCGATAAGTGCAAAGTTATCAAAAGAAACGGCAGAGTTATGGTAATTTGCTCCAAAAACAAGAGCCACAAACAAAGACAAGGTTAAAAAACATTAAAAAATTGCCAAAATTTGCTTGACAGCGCTTGACGGCGTATGCTATAATATATAGTGCCGTAATTTGGGTTATCTTGCAAATTCGGTTCAAAAACAACCAAACACGAAAAAGCCAAGCTGATTTTCCGTAAGGAATTACGGGAACTCAGTTTTGTCGCGTGTAATCGCGTGCGTGCGCGTAATATATGCGTACGTATGCAAAAAAAGGTAAATAAATACCTTTGAAAACAATACAATGCTTTATTTGCGGCATTTTCCACTGCCAAAAATAAGCATTCGTTAGCGATATATCTAAAAAATAACAATCACATTAAAAAAAAACGGAGGATAGAAATCAATGGCACGTATTGCCGGTGTAGATTTACCCAGAGAAAAGAGAGTGGAAATCGGCTTGACCTATATCTATGGTATCGGTTTGACGACTTCTAAAAAGATTCTCGCGGAAACGGGCATCAATCCTGATACGAGAGTTAAGGATCTCGATGAAACCGACGTTTCCAAATTGAGAGAATATATCGACCACAATTTGAGAGTAGAAGGTGAACTTCGTAGTGAAGTATCCCTCAACATCAAGCGCCTTATGGAAATCGGTTGCTATAGAGGCATCCGTCACAGAAAGGGCTTGCCCGTACGCGGACAAAGCACCAAGAGAAACGCTCGTACGCGTAAAGGTCCTGCTCGCGCAATCGCAGGCAAGAAGAAGTAATTTAGGAGGAGTGATCAAATAATGGCACAAGTAAAGAAAGTCGCTTCTCGTAAGCGTAAAGAAATTAAAAAAGTAGATAAAGGACAAGTTCACATTCAATCTACTTTCAACAACACGATCGTTACGGTCACCGATATGCAAGGTAATGCAATCGCACAATCGAGCGCAGGCGCGCTTGGCTACAAGGGCAGCAGAAAGGGTACTCCCTTCGCAGCGCAAATGGCTGCTGAAACGGCTGCAAAAGTAGGCAAGGAACACGGTTTGAGATCGGTTGAAGTGTACGTGAAAGGTCCCGGCGCCGGCAGAGAATCGGCAATCCGCGCGTTGGCGGCGTGCGAACACGAAATCACGTTGATTTCCGTCGTATCGCCTATTCCCCACAACGGATGCAGACCCCCGAAACGTCGTAGAGTTTAATCAGGAGGCAAAATAAAGTTATGGCAAGATACAGAGAAGCAAAATGTAAGCTTTGCAGAAGAGAAGGCGCTAAGTTGTTCTTAAAGGGCGACAAGTGCTATATGGAAAAATGCCCGTTCAACAAACGTCCGGTTGCTCCCGGTCAACACGGCGCGGCAAGAAAGAAAGTTTCCGAATATGGTTTGCAGCTTCGTGAAAAGCAAAAGACCAAGAGAATTTACGGCGTGCAAGAAAGTCAATTCCGTAAATATTACGAAATGGCTGACCGTATGAAAGGCGTTACGGGTGAAAATATGCTTTCCCTTTTGGAAAGACGTTTGGATAACGTAGTGTTTAGAATGGGCCTTGCTCCTTCCAGAACGCTCGCTCGTCAAATCGTAAGCCACGCACACCTTTCGGTGAACGGTAAAACGGTGACGATTCCTTCGTACATCGTAAAAGCAGGCGACGTAATCGTAGTTAAAGAAAACAGAAAGGGCAATAAATATTTCACGGCACTTAAAGAGACGAAAGCAAACAACAGCCTTGTTAAATGGGTTGAGTTTGACAGAGAAAAACTTGAAGGAAAGGTATTGGCTCTTCCCACGAGAGAAGATATCGACAGCCAGATTGCAGAGCATATGATTGTCGAATTGTACTCCAAATAATTGAAAAATATAAGGAGGTAACATAATGATCGAAATGGATATGCCCAAACTCGAGGTGCTTGAAAACGACGATTTCTATGCAAAGGTTGTATGCGAGCCCTTGGAAAAAGGTTTCGGTCTTACTATTGGAAACTGCCTCAGACGTATTCTTCTTTCCGCATTGCCCGGTGCAGCGGTAGAAGGTATCAAGTTCCTTGACGGCAGCGTAAAACACGAGTTTTCCGCAATTGACGGGATTAAAGAGGACGTGACGGAAATCATCCTCAACCTTAAAACGCTCGCAATCAAAACGAAATTACTCGACAAGGATTATGAAAAGGTTTTACACATCGTAAAAGAAGGTCCTGCGGTTGTCACCGGCAAAGACCTTAACGTTGATGCGGAAATCGAAGTTATCAACGGCGATCAATACGTTTGCACGATTGACGAAGGCGCGAAATTAGACGTCGAAATCACCATCGGCAGAGGTAGAGGTTATCGTCCCGCGAAAGAGAACAAAAAACCCGTTGTAGATTATATCGCAATCGACTCGATCTACACGCCCGTACAAAGAGTAAATTACACGGTTGAACCTACGCGCGTAGGTCAAGCGGTGGACTACGACAAGCTGACGCTTGAAGTATGGACGGACGGTACGTTCTCCGGTAAAGAAATTATTTCCTTGGCTGCGAGAATTATGCAAGAACACATTGCACTCTTCGTAAACCTTAGCGAAACGATTAAGGGTATGGAAAATATTCTTAACAAGACGGAAGACGATAAGCAACAACAAATTCTCAAGATGGCGATCGAAGAAATGGACCTTTCCGTCCGTTCGTACAACTGCCTCAAGAGAGCGAACATTCACACGGTCGAAGATCTGACGAAAAAATCGGAAGACGATATGTTGAAGGTAAGAAACCTTGGCAGAAAATCGCTTGACGAAGTTATCAATAAGTTAGCTTCTTACGGCCTCGCATTAAAACAACAGGAGGATTAATTATATGCCCGGTAAATTGGGAAGACCTTCCAAAGAAAGAAACGCACTCTTGAGAGGTTTGGCGTCGCAACTTCTTTGGTATGGTAAAATCGAAACGACCGCTGCAAAGGCGAAACAACTTAGACCTTACGTAGAAAAGCTCATCACCAAAGCGGTTAACACGTTTGACGATAATATCGAATTTGAAGTGACCAAAAAAGACAGCAAAGGTAAAGAAATCACCGTGACCAACGTTAAAGACGGTGCAAAGAAGCTTGCTGCACGTCGCGCTATTATGGCAAAGACCTACGATTTGCAAGAAATCAAAGGTTTCCACGAAAAGAAGAGCGATTACAAAGCAAGAACGGCTGATATTCAACACCCCTTGATGGACAAACTTTTCAACGAAATCGCGCCTAAGTACGCGGCTCGTAAAGAAGAGCTTGGTCAAGGCGGCGGCTATACGAGAATTTACCTTCTCGGCGAACGTCGCGGCGACGCTGCTGAAACCGCTATCATCGAATTGGTGTAATCGGTTAAAACAACAAAATGAGCCACCCATGTACGAGATCATGGGTGGTTTTGTTTATTTCATAACTGCATTTTTCATTCCCATTAGTCAAATAAAAAGCGTTCGCATAATGCGAACGCTTTAATGATAAGCTACGATTAAAGTACGCGAATGATACCGAACGCGAGCGATCCAGGACCTGTATGGCAGGCAATACTCAGCGACATTTCGTCACAGGATAAGAAGGGGATGTTGGGGAACAATTTTTTCAATTCTTCTTCCCAAGCAAGCGCCGCTTCACGGTTTTCGTTATACGCAACCACAAGGCGAACTTCGCCTTTTTCTACAGCTTCTTTATATTCGCCTGCAAGGTCTTCCTTAACGGCTGCAATAACCGCGTCTTTTGCTTTTTGCAACGTTCTGGGAACGGCAAACTTATCCAACTTACCGCCAACCAAACGCAAAACGGGGCGCAGTTTCAAAAGCGAACCGATTGCCGCTGCGGCAGGGGTAATACGACCGCCGCGTTTGAGATATTCCATTGTTTCCAAAGAGATGAACAGCGAATATTCTTTGGCATGTGCTTCCAACTCACTGCGAATTTCTTCCGCCGACATACCTTTGTCGCGTAATTTCGCCGCGTCGTATGCACTCGATTTCAAACAAACGGACATACGCAAATTATTCACAACGAACACTTTTCCGTCAAATTCTTCATCTTTTGCAAGGGAGACAGCCGTCGAATAAGAATTACTCAAATTAGAAGAAGTAGGGATGTGTACGATTTGGTCGTAATCTTTCAAGATATTGCGCCAAAACTCGGAAACTTCGCCAACGCTGGGTTGCGAAGTAGTGATGTTTGCTTTTGCTTTTAATTTTTCATAAAAATCCTCGCGGGATAAATCAACGCTTTCAAGCAATACTTCATTGTCAATGATAAAGGGCATCGGCAAAACGAAGATACTTTGCGCCTCGCTTTCGCCGGGCATCATACCGCTATTCGTGTCGGTAGTAATCGCAATTTTCATTTGATTCATAAGTCCTCCTAAAAGGTTTGCGAACGTCGTAATGGGTATTCGCGTCCCTTTGAAATCAGAATAAGGGCATACGCTCTTATGATACTATAATAACAAATTTTTCGACAAATGTCAATAACTATCCATAAAAATAGCTTATTTTTTTACAAAAACGTTTGTAAGCAAGCTGCGTATGGATAAATTATGCAAAATAACGCAAAAAAATGTCATTGTTGCGTTATTGCCGCTTTTTGTATGGCGCGTTTGTTTTACAAATACACGCTTTTATGTTATAATAATATCATAAATGTACGTTTGCGCACGCTTACAAGCGTGTTTTTGCAGACAAGGAAGAAGCAAGTATGAAATCATTAAAAGAATTATACCGCATCGGAAAAGGTCCGTCATCGTCACATACGATTGCGCCCGAGCGCGCCTGCAAACTCTTTTTGTCGGAAAATCCGCAAGCGGATTCGTTTATAGTCACGCTGTACGGCTCACTCGCAAAAACGGGAATCGGACACGGTACGGATACGGTAATTCGTAGTGTTTTAAGCCCTGTACGCGTTATTTTTGATGAAGAAACGCACGTTCCGCATCCAAACACAATGCAGCTTTTAGCGCATAAAAACGGCGCAAAAATCGCCGAAATGCGCGTGTATAGCGTGGGCGGCGGTGCGATTCAGGTGGAAGGCAGGGCGGATACGGAAGGGCGCGAAGTGTATCCACTCAATCGCTTGTCGGATATTCGCAGTTATTGCGAAGAACGCGATATGCGCTTGTACGATTACGTGTTTGAGTGCGAGGGCGAAGAAATTCGCGCGTATTTATCCGATGTTTGGACGACTATGAAAGCGGCGATTGACCGCGGGGTGTCGCAATCGGGCGTTTTACCCGGGGGACTGGAAGTAGCTCGTCGCGCAAAGGTGTTGTATTGCGGCACTGCGCCTAACGAGAGTGCGGAAACGCGCGAAAACCGGTTGGTGTGCGCATACGCTTTTGCCGTAAGCGAAGAAAACGCGGCGGGCGGCACGATTGTCACCGCGCCTACTTGCGGCGCGTGCGGCGTTGTACCTGCGGTTTTACGCTATGCCCAGCAGCGGCAAGGATATTCGGACGAGCAGATTGTAAATGCACTCGCAACGGCAGGATTAATCGGAAATTTAATTAAAACCAACGCGTCGATTTCCGGCGCGGAATGCGGTTGTCAAGCGGAGGTCGGCAGTGCGTGCTGTATGGCTACGGCGGCTTTAAGCGAGTTGAGAGAATTATCGCTTGGGCAAATTGAATATGCAGCGGAAGAGGCTATGGAGCCTCATTTGGGATTGACTTGCGACCCGA
>JAZRIK010000123.1:0-1507 GCA_045645245.1 Candidatus Scatosoma sp.
CGCAAAACCCCTTGATTTTATTGACTTTCCCGTGGCGGCATCTATTGGGGCGGTACAAGACAAAAGAACTCGGAACACCGTGCTGTGATTCCATTAGGTATTATTCCGCTAACCGCAAAGATGTTGTTCCGCAACTATTGATATTGTTCCGCAAACGTGGTATAATAACCGAAGAAAGTCTTGCAAGCATTTTTGCTTCATTGTATAATACTAAAAAGACGTAGGATAGGCTTAACGGATGTTTGAAATTTTCAGAAGGATAACTTCATTTCAAAACACACCATTCCATACTATCAAAAAAGGAGGCGCATATATGCCATTCAACGAGAAACCGATTATTATTTTTGATACGGATATGGACACGGATTGCGATGACGTGGGCGCGTTGGCAATGCTGCTTGAGGCACATCTCTCGAATAAAATAGAGCTTGCCGGCATTATCACGGATTCCGTATGCGAATATGCTGCCCCATTCTGCGAAGCAATGCTGCGTTTTTACAACGTCGATCTGCCAATTGGTGCTATCTATGAAAGCGATTATAAGGATACGGATTTTAACGTTGCAAGATTTAATAATTATCGAAAGCATAGCGTTCGCTTCTTAACCGCGAACGGATATAATCACGTTTTATCAAAAAGCGTTCAAAAAACCGATAGGGATTATCCCTCGGCGGTAAGCACGTACAGAACGTTGCTTGCGAAAGCAAAGGATAAAAGCGTTACCGTGGTGTGCGTAGGTTTGTTGACGGGCGTTGCGGAAATGCTTACGTCTGCTCCTGATTCCATCAGTCCGCTTTCGGGTGTTGAACTATTCAGTCAAAAGGTATCCCGCGTCATTACTATGGGGGCTCCAAACGTACCGAATTGTTTCAACTGGGGTATGGACGCATATTCCGCAGAACGCTTCTTTGCGCTCTGCCCGACGCCCGTATATATAAGTCCCGAAGGCACGGAAATAGTAACGGGGGCGCATTTAACCAAGCGATTAAACAGCAATCATCCATTGCGCAAAGCTTACGAGATTTGGCTTGAGAAAGAAAACTGCGGCAGAGCAAGCTGGGATCTTATAGCCGCGCTATACGCCATAAAACCCGATAGCCCTTATTTGAAAGAAAGCGATTTGGGAGTATGCCGTTATAACGTCGATGAAAAGTGCTTATACACGGATGAAACCAAAAACGCACAATATAAGTTGATAAGCACAAATTGCGAAACGCAAATAATGGTCGATGCGTTAAATGAATATATGGTGGGGAATTTTTAGTTTTATGCCCGGTATAGCCGAAGAGAGTCGAACTAATAAGTCTTTCATCGACAAATTTTAGCGTCTTTCGTCGCGCCGAGCCTTGTAAAGTTATTACTTTGCCGCAACTCGTCACGGCAAAATCCATCAAAAATTTGTTCGACGAAAGATGCGAAGCAGTTTTAAAAGAATAGATTTTTCTATAGACGAGCCAAATTTTTTGAGGAATATGCGGATATTTAAGGAAAATTCGGTGATGTATAT
>JAZRIK010000124.1:0-8062 GCA_045645245.1 Candidatus Scatosoma sp.
TGGTGCGGACGAAGGGATTTGCGCTTTTAGCAGCGCGCCCCGACAAACGATTATCAATCGTTTGGTTTGCCGTTGATTTTTTTTCGTTATTCTCACATTGCTTGGCAAACAAATCGCTCTCGCGATTTTCTCCACCCTCAAATCCCTTCGTGAGTTCGGTAAACCACCAAAAAAAGGGAACACCGCTTGGGTGTTCCCTTTTTTGGTGCGGACGAAGGGATTTGAACCCACACGGTGTTAACCACAGGAACCTGAAACCTGCGCGTCTGCCAGTTTCGCCACGTCCGCATATACCGTTCTTTTCATTTTTACACGGTGAGAACTTTAACACCGAGACGGGCTATTAAGCCAATCCGTATATCAAAAACGTCAAATCTCTTCAATTTCCGTCTTTTTCAAAACTCCGTTCGTGCTTTCCAAAACCCAGGCCTTACCGCCGCTGGACACACTCCCGACAAGCTCAAAATCCTGTAAAACAATCGCCGAATTGTCTTCAATTCCGTAAGCACGATGATTATTATAGCATACAATTTTATCAAAGTCAAGCATTCTTTGGTTATAATGCGGAGAAATTATGCCGTTTATCCAACTTAATCCTTTGAACATCGCATATTGCTCCCCATCGCCAAGCGCACTTGCCGAATCGGTATAAATATCCGAAAACCAACAAATTGCACCTGCCGACAATCCTGCAATAATTACGCCGCGCTCATACGCGTCTTTGAGTAGCGGCAACAGCCCTATCTTTTTGAAATGCTCCATCATAAACACGGTATCGCCGCCGCCCACGTAAATCATATCCGCCTTTTCAAATTTGGCTTTGAGCTTTTCTTGATCTACTTCCTTAAACACCGTCAGCGCAACGTCCGTCTTAATATTAAACACCCCAGTATAGACCTTATGGAAAGTGTTATAGTACGGCATAAAATCGTGGCTGGCTGTGGGAATAAACAACGCGTTCGCCCTACGCTCGCCAGCGCGTTCTTTTGCAAGATTTGCTATGTATTCATCGATAGCAAGCGTCGTTCTTTCGCGGAGTTCACCCCCGCCGATTGCGATGATTTTTCCCATTTTCTACCACCCATGTATGCGTTGAAAGTATTTTATGCGTGTTGTCCTTAACTTATTTCGTGCCGAAAATTCTATCCCCTGCGTCGCCTAAACCGGGAAGAATATAGCAATTTTCATTCAGCTGACGATCCACCGCCGCTACGTACAAATCGATATCAGGGTGATCGTCCATCACCTTTTGAATGCCTTCGGGCGCGCTGACGATACAGCAAAGCTTAATTTTCGTCACGCCGCGTTTTTTAATCATCGTAATCGCGTCCGACGCGCTGCCGCCCGTTGCCAGCATAGGGTCAACGACGATAAGCGTTCTTTGCTCCGCGTCCGCAGGCAATTTACAATAATACTCAATGGGCTCGTGCGTGTCGTGGTCGCGATACAAGCCGATATGTCCCACTTTCGCGTTGGGAATGAGTTTTTGTACGCCCGATACCATACCAAGCCCCGCGCGAAGAATGGGAACAATGCCTACCGCTTTACCCGAAATCATTTTGCATTTGGCAACTTCGAGCGGCGTTTGCACGTCCACTTCTTCCAAAGGCAAATCCTTGGTCGCTTCGTACGTTTCCAGCATCGCGATTTCTTCCGCCAACTCCATAAATTGCTTACAATTTGTGTTTACGTCGCGCAAAATAGCGAGTTTATGTTCAATCAACGGATGTTGAACGTGATGAAACTTGGGGTTATTCCAAAAAGTAAATTCCATAGCAATACCTTTCCCTTATCGTTTATTTATTGTATTTTTCTTCGATTGCTTTAATCTTCGCAATACGTCTATCGTGACGTTCGCCGCCTTCATACTCGGTCGTCAAAAACAGGTTGACCATTTCTTCCATCAAGCCAACGCCCACTACCTTTTCCCCAAAGGCGAGCATATTTGCGTCGTTGTGCAAACGCGTATATTTCGCGCAATAGGTATCGTGACAATGCGCGCAGCGCACGCCAGGTACTTTATTTGCTACGATAGAAACGCCGATACCCGACGAACAAACGACGATACCGCGATCGCACGCACCGCTTGCAACCGCTTCCGCCGCTTGCACCGCAAAATCGGGATAATCGCACGAAGAAAAATCGTTCGTACCAAAATCCTGCACTTGATGACCGCATTTTTCCAAATATGCGATCAACGCTTTTTTCAAATTTAATCCGCCGTGATCGCAGGCAACTGAAATTTTCATATTTTTTTCTCCTTTTTTCTCTTGCTAAAAAGAGTTTTTTTGTTTTCTTTTCACTTAAAAGAGTGAAATTTGTTCGCTTTTTATCTTCTTTTCCCTGGGTTTTCTAGGCGGAGTTTTATATTCTCCGCGAATTTCCAAAGGCAAAATTTTATCCATTAACGCGGACATGCCCCCTTCGAGCAGCTCATAAACGTAGTGATAGCAGTTCAAATCTTTTCCATAAGGGTCTAACACTTCGTACCCTGTAAAATCGGAAAACGAATATACGTTATTTTCGATATTTTCTATCCCCGCTTTTCTCAATAGCTGCCAGCGTTTATCCATCAAAATATCCCGCTGTTTGTCCGTCATACACACGATTGCAAGCGCGTCTTTTAAGAGTTTATCCGTCAGTTTTTGCGCTTTTTTCTTGGCAAACGAAGTGACCTTAAACCCTTTATTTACAAGGGTTTGCGCGGTTTTTTCATTGATGGGTGAACCAAGGGACGGTTGTAAACCCGCAGACGAAACCTTTGCGCCCGTCAATTTTTCCTTTTTTAAGCGTTGCTTTAATATCGCTTCCGCCATCGGAGAACGGCAGGTATTGCCCGTGCATACGAACACGATTTTATTGCGTTTTTCTTCGTTCATCTCGTACCTGCCCCCTTGTCTTTCGTTATTTTTGCTCGATATCCTGCGAAGTGCACGCCTTGCGCAAACGGTTCAAAACCCCTTGCATAACCCCATCTTTTTCTTCCGGTTCAACGGCAATAAGCAGCTCGCAAACGCTTTCCGCTTGACGGAGCAAATCGTACAGCCGCATTGCCATTTCCGCCTGATTTTTCCCGAGATTCAGCGTTTTTGCACCTAATTTTTCAAATTCTTCCAGCCACTTTTCTTCGCAAAGTACCGCAATCCCTTTATTTTCAAGGGATTCAGCCACATACGCCGAAATTGCGTTTTTTACGTTTTTTGCGTTAAAAAGCATCGTTTTGCAACGCGGTGCATAGTGCTTGTACAGCATCCCCGGGCTCTTTACTTTTTCCCCTTGCTTGGGGGTAAAAGAAGCTTCCTTGCAATCGCCTACGACGCTTGCAATCATCTCTCTCGTAATCAGCCCAGGTCGCAAAATAACAGGCACTTCGCCCGTCACGTCGCATACCGTACTCTCGATACCGCCCGTGCAAGCTCCGCCGTCTAATATGAGCGGAATTTTGCCTGCAAAATCGTCGTAAACGTGCTGCGCGGAAGTAGGACTGACGTGCCGCGACAAGTTCGCACTCGGCGCGACGATGGGAATTCCCACTTCTTTCAAAAACGCCTGCGCGCCTGTATGCGAAGGCACACGAACCGCCAAGGTATTCAATCCGCACGATACGAACGGACTTACCTTGCCCGTCGATGGATAGACGAGCGTAAGCGGACCGGGCAAAAACTTATCGCGCAGTTTTTGCGCATACGGCGGGTCGTAATCGATAATCTTCGATAAATCGTAATCTTGATGCACGTGCGCTATCAAAGGATTGTTGTTCGGCCTACCCTTAATTTCAAAAATCTTTTTTACAGCGTCGTCGTTGAGCGCGTCCCCGCCCAAGCCGTAAACGGTTTCGGTAGGTATCGCCACCACGCCGCCTTTTTTTATAATCTCCTTCGCCTGCGCGAGCGAATCCGCGCAAACGGGTAAAATTTGCGTATTCATCTTACTCAAACGGCAACTCGTCGTCGGTGGGCTTTAACTCGCCCTTGCGCAAAGGCGGCTCGGGCGGAATATAGTCGTCTTCGGGCGCTTCGTATTCGTAATCGTCTTCGTCCATCGGAATCGGCGTGGAATACTGCGGCGGCTCGTCGTCGCGGTTTTGTTCGTCCACGTCCACGAATTTGGTGCATTCGCCGATGAATTTGAGCGAAACGCGCCCCTGTTCACCGTTTCTGTGCTTCGCCAAGATGAGTTCTGCCGCGCCTTTGACGACCGCGCCGCTTTCCAGTTCTTCTTTGGTTGCAATCGCTTCGGGACGGGAAATGAACATTACGATATCCGCGTCCTGCTCGATGGCACCCGATTCACGCAGGTCGGAAAGCTGCGGTTCTTTCGATTGAATACGGCGAAGCTGGGAAAGCGCGATAACGGGCACGCCCAGTTCTTTTGCCATAATCTTCAAATCGCGCGTAATCGACGCAATTTCCTGTTGTCTATTTTCGCTGCCCGCCGTCACCGACGCACCGCTCGACATCAGCTGGATATAGTCGATCATAACCAAATCCAGCCCGCCTGCCGTTGATTTTAAGCGGCGGCACTTGGACATAATATCCCCCGGCGTAATGCGCGAAGAATCGTCGATGAAAATTTTACTCTTGCGCAGTTGGTCGCTCGCGAGCATCAGCTTTTTCCATTCTTTCGCGGTCAATCTACCCGAAAGCGCGTTTGCCATACTCACGTTTGCGTACGAGCAAAGCAATCTTTGTACGATTTGTTTTCTGGGCATTTCCAGCGAGAATACCGCACAGATTTTGTTGTTCTTGAGCGACGCGTTTTCGACAAGGTTCATCGCGAGCGACGTTTTACCCATACCGGGGCGCGCTGCAAGAACGATTAAATCGCCGCCGTGCAAGCCGTTCGTCATTTTATCCAAGCGTTTATAGCCCGTAGGAATGCCGCGCAAGGCGTTGGGGTCGGACTGCAAAGATTCAAACTCGTGCAAAACGTCGCCGATAACGTCACCTTCCGTCATTCCCAAAAGCGCGGAGCGTTCCGTTTGCTTGGAAATGTCGTAAACGAGTTTTTCCGCGTGCGCGAGCGCCGACATCGCGTCGGGCGTATCCATCGACGTTTCGATGATTTTGCGCGCCGCGCGAATGAGCTTGCGGTTCATACTGTCACGCTTAACGATATCGAAATACGATTGATAGTTCGCCGCGCTGGGCGTGAGCTGCGTGAGTTCTGTTAAATACACGATACCGCCCGCTTTTTCTAAATTGCCAAGCGCGTCCAGCTCGTCGGAAACGGTGACAAGGTCGATGGGCTTGCGCGCCGCAAATACCTTTTGCATTGCAAGCAAAACGTATTTGTGCGATTCTTGGTAAAAATCGTCTTCCGCAAGGCGTTCGACAAGGTCGGACGCAATTTCGCTGTCAATGAGTAAACAGCCCAAAAGCGCCATTTCCGCATCGCGGTTATAAGGCATCGTGTTTACGTTGGTTGCCATAATTTCTTTTCCTTTATAGTGAATTTTTCGTGCTATTATTGTCTAAAAAATGATTAGTCGCAAAGTGCTTTGAATGCTTCCAAAGTATCCTTAAACTCGGACATGGCTGCCTCGAACGGCGCTTTCGTCGTTAAATCTACCCCAGCTTTTTGTAAGATGGAAACAGGGTCGGTGCAGCCGCCGGAAGAAAGGAAGGTAAAATAGTCTTTTACAGCCGTTTCGCCTTCGGTTAAGATGCGCTTAACAATGGAAATTGCCGAGATTATACCCGTTGCGTATTTATATACGTAGAACGCCGTATAGAAATGGGGAATACGCGACCATTCGTACGCGATTTGCTCGTCGTGAATAATTCCGTCGCCATAATACGCCTTATTCAAATTATAATACACTTCGTTCAAAATATCCTTAGTCAAGGGTACGCCTTGTTCTGCTTTTGCGTGGGCGATTTGCTCAAATTCGGCAAATTGCGTTTGACGGAACATCGTCGCGCGAATCATATCCATATAGTGGTTCAAAAGATACTTTTTCAAGTTCTTATCGTCCGTGTTCTTATACAAGTGCTTTAAGAGCAGCACTTCGTTGACGGTACTTGCAATTTCCGCAAGGAAGATGGTATAATCGGCTTTTGCATACGGTTGCGTATGGTTGGATTTGTAGGTATGAAGCGCGTGGCCCATTTCGTGCGCAACGGTGAAAATATCGTTGGTGGTTTCTTGGTAGTTCAAGAGTACGTACGGGTGGGTATCGTAAACGCCCGACGAATACGCGCCGCTGCGCTTGCCTTCGTTTTCGCAAACGTCAATCCAGCCTTCTTGGCGCGCTTTTCTCAAAAGGTTTTGATAATCTTCGCCCAAAGGCGCAAGTCCTTCAATGACCAAATCGTACGCCTTTTCAAACGGGAGTTTGATTTCCGCGTCTTCCACAAGCGGTACGTAAATATCGTACATATGCTGTTCTTTTAAGCTCGTTTGGTCTTTGCGCAAACGGATATAATCGTGCATAATGGGCAATGCGCCGTGCACCGCTTCGATTAAGTTATTATACACAACGGGGGTGACGTCTTCGCCGTCCATCGCCATTTGCATACAGCTTTCGTATTTGCGGACCGTTTTATAAAATACGTTTTTCTTTACGTTGGCATAATACGTTTGCGAAATGGCGTCAATCAAGTTGATGTACGCTTGATAGTATTTTTCAAACCATTCTTTTCTCTCTTCGCTATTGCCCGTATGCAAAATTACGCCGTACATACCGTGGCTCATTTGCACTTCTTCGCCCTTAAACGTTGCTTTGGGCAGGTTCAAGTTGGCGTTGTCCAGCATAGAGAAGATACCCCTAAACTCACGCATAACGTCTCCGCCCAGCGTAAGCAGACGTTCTTCGCTTTCGCTTAAAACGTGCGCTTTGGATTTTGCCACTTTACGCAAGCGATAATCATACTCGCTAAAATCGGGGTCGTCGATGAACGATTGTAAAACGCTGTCGTCTAATGCCGTCAATTCGGGCTCTACGAAAGAAAGCTGCGCGAAAATTTTGGAAATCATCGCGCTCACGCGCGCGTTCATAGACGTATATTTGGATACGCGAACGTCCACGTCGTGCGTTAAGTGCGCGTATAAGTATAACAGCTCGATACGGCGGGATAACGCGTCGCTGATTTCAAAATAAGTAAGCAGCGTTTTCTTATCGCCAAGCTTGCCTTTATACATAGACAAATCGTAGTTTGAAAATTCGCTTTCTACCGCTGCAAATTCCTTTTCCCAAGCTTCGTCGCTTTGGAAAATATCCGAAGTTTTCCATTTGAGATTTTCTGCTATTTCATTTCTTTCCATAGTGGTATTTACTCCTAATAAAATTTTATTTCATCGCATACCTGCCCCGCGCATTTGCGGTTTTTAGACAGCGAGTTTAGTTCTTAAAGCTATGAATGGGCGCGGGAATGTTGCCGCCGCGGTTGATGATACGCGACGAATCGCATTCGTGCACGGGCATAATGGGCGCACGGCCTAAAAGTCCGCCGAAGTTTACCTGATCGCCTACCTTTTTACCGATTGCGGGAATGATACGCACCGCCGTCGTTTTGTTATTGATCATACCGATAGCCGCTTCGTCCGCAATCATCGCGGCAATCGTCGTTGCGGGCGTGTCGCCGGGGATTGCAATCATATCCAAGCCCACGCTGCAAACACAGGTCATCGCTTCTAATTTATCCAGCGTAATCGCGCCCTTTTCCGCCGCCTGAATCATACCGATATCTTCGGAAACGGGAATAAACGCACCCGAAAGTCCGCCAACGCGCGACGAAGCCATTACGCCGCCCTTTTTCACTGCGTCGTTGAGCAAAGCAAGCGCAGCCGTCGTGCCGTGTCCGCCTACCGTTTCGATGCCCATCTCTTCCAAGATTTGCGCCACCGAATCGCCTATCGCAGGGGTGGGCGCAAGGGACAAATCGACGATACCAAACTGCGCGTTTAAGCGTTTTGCCGCCTCTTTGGCAACGAGCTGACCTGCGCGCGTAATCTTGAACGCCGTACGCTTAATTTGCTCGGCAACGTCCGTTAAATCGGCGCTTGGAATTTGCTCCAAAGCGTGTTTTACAACGCCCGGGCCCGAAACGCCTACGTTGAC
>JAZRIK010000125.1:0-3342 GCA_045645245.1 Candidatus Scatosoma sp.
ACGATTTGGGTATGATCAAGGCGAGCAAAGCAGGGTTTTTATTCCGCAGTACGCAGGAAATCAAAAAAGCCAACCCGCAAATTCCCACCTTTGAAACGTACGGGGAATTGATGAAGGAAATTAAGAAACATTTTTAAGGAAGAAATTTATGGATAAAAATAGCAATTTGCGCCCCGAAACGATGGCGCGTATCAATACTCCCGCGCTTGCAAACGCATTTATCGACGAGCAAGTGCAAATCGTGCGCGAGCAGGTAGGCGATAAAAAAGTGCTGCTTGCCCTGTCGGGCGGCGTGGATTCGTCGGTGGTTGCCGCGCTTTTAATTAAAGCAATCGGCAAACAGCTCGTTTGCGTACACGTCAACCACGGCTTAATGCGCAAAAACGAATCGGAAAACGTAGTAGAGCTTTTCCAAAACCAGCTGGACGCGAATTTAATTTACGTCGATGCGACCGACCGCTTTTTATCGCTTTTGGACGGCGTAAGCGACCCCGAACAAAAACGCAAAATCATCGGTAAAGAATTTATCAACGTGTTTGCGGACGAAGCGAGAAAATTGCAGGGTATCGAGTTCTTGGCGCAAGGCACCATCTATCCCGATATTTTAGAAAGTATCAAACAAGCGGAAGGCAAAAAGGCAGTCAAATCCCACCACAACGTAGGCGGCTTGCCCGAAGATTTGTCGTTTGCGCTCGTAGAGCCGCTCAAACTCTTATATAAAGACGAAGTGCGCGTAGTGGGCGAAGCGCTCGGCTTGCCGCACGCGATGGTATATCGTCAACCGTTCCCCGGCCCCGGTCTGGGCGTAAGATGCTTGGGCGCAATCACGCGCGATCGTTTGCACGCACTCCGCGAAGCAGACGCGATTTTGCGCGAAGAATTCGACAAATGCGGGCTTGCGGAAAAGGTATGGCAATACTTTATCGCAGTCCCCGATATGAAGAGTGTGGGCGTAAAAGACGACAGCCGCTACGAGGGCTGGCCTGCCATTATCCGTGCCGTGAATACGGTGGACGCAATGACCGCGACGATTGAAGAAATCCCTTATGCCGTTTTGCATAAAATCACCCAAAGAATTGTCAACGAAGTGGAAGGTATCAACCGCGTGCTGTACGATTTAACTCCCAAGCCCACGGGCACGATTGAGTGGGAATAAGATTTTTCACCTTTATAAATATAGCTACGCCTGCCGCGCACACCGCGGCAGGCGTTTTACATACAATATATTATGAGAATATTTCTCAAATACACAATGGGGAAAAATATATATGTACAATTTGTGTAATACCGGTTGCGTTTACCGCAATCGTTGCAATTCCTGCGGTTGCAGCGGAAACACTTGGACGTTCCAACGCATTTGCCGCGATTGTCAAGGCAATATCCGCGTAATCAATAACCGCAACAGCGGCTGTGGCTGCGGTTGCTCGCAGGGCTGGAATACTGGTTGCAATCAAACTTGGAACACTGGCTGTAATCAAACTTGGAGCGGCGGTTTCGGCGCGTGGATTGTTCCGACTACGCTTACTACGGGAACGGGCTATAACGGTTGCCAAAGAACGTGCGGCGCTACGGCGTATAACGGCTACGGCACAACGCGCTGCGGCGGCTGCGTAAACGCGTTGACGGTGACGAACGACGCATACTACGCGCGCTTGTACGGCTTGACGGGCGGCTGCGGCACAACGCGCTGCGGCTGTACCTGCGGCAATGCTTATACCAATTCGACCGCTTACGTCGATACGGTAGATGCAACGGACGATTAACCAAAGACAATGGGCGGCGGAAGCAATTCCCCCGCCTTTTTTTCACGCCTATTGAACACTCGTAAAAAATTTTACACTTTTTTACACTTTTTTACAAAAAGTACTTGACAAGCGGTAAAAAATAGTGTAAAATTGTGTAAAAAGGAGGTGGAGATATGAAAATTACAGACGTCATATCCATAACGGAATTATCCAGATTGCTCAAAAAGAGCCGACCGACGGTATATAAATACGTATTCGATTTTGAAAGCGGAAAATACGGACAAATCCCGCATTCGATCAAAAAATTATTTGAAGAAATACAAACGGGGGCGGCGTCCAAGCGAGAGATTTGCGAGTATTGCACGCACTGGTTTGGCGAAGCGGAAACGCCCAAAGGATTTTTGTCGTTGACGCAGTTAAAGGACAAGCATACGACGCTGAAAGAAATTATCAAGCTGTTAAACGTACACGAGCGCAAGCTGGATCTTGTCAAAATTAAAAATTTCATCGAACAGGAGATACAAAAATGAGAAAACAAACGAGAAAAGATAGATTATTGCAGCAAGTCAAGGACAACCTGACCTACCATCGCTTAAAAGCAGATTTGGCGGCGGTCGAAGGGGAAATTTACGAAAATCAACCGTCTTTTCCCAGCGTGCCCCAAAACTTTTTCGAGCGAGTAGTGACCGATTTGAAAAACGAAATCCGCAAAGACGTAGTATCTACGCTCACGAGCGAGAAAGCCGCGGCGAAAGACGCGCTTGCGGCGTTTGAAAAGGCGCATAGCGCAAAGTCGTTGGCGCTGTTGACTAACGAAAACAAATGGAATGCGGTTTTGAATAAAAAGCTATTCAAAAAGGACAAATACGACCTTGCAAAAATGCAATTTGCCTTGGCGTATATGTTAGAAGACGGACAAGCGTATCAACGCCCCGACGATTCGCTCGCCGCCGTTTCCGAATTATTGTTCGACGACCCTACGTATATGTCGCTTTTGTACGCAACCTTGCAGGATAATTTTATCAAAATACATAACGTATCGGGCGCGGACGAACAAGCAGTGCTGACGTTGGGGCTTTCGTTGGCGTCGTTTTTACCCTTCCCGTCGGTGATTACCAGCAGTATCAACGTGCTTGCGTTTATTCATTCCATCTATAAAAAACAACGTATGAAACAGGCATTCCGCACGCTTTCGGGCGCGGAAACAAATATGCTGCTCGCGACCAAGCTTACCTTGCTTCAAATGTCCAAAAACAGTATGCCCAAAGGGGAGTGGAATGCGCTCGTGGACGAATATTTGCGTATGGTAGGCAACCTGCGCGCGGATGCAGAATACGAGTGGCTGGTCGAACAATCGCAAGCGCCCGTATGCAAAGAGAAAATTGCCATTTGCGATTTGTGCGTAGATCGACTTTCGCAAGTAGTCGGCGCGTAAATGAAATACGAAAGCGAAAACGGCGGAAATTTTTTCCGCCGTTTTCGCTGTTTTAAGGGTTAAAATCGCGCGCGCGGGGAAATACTATATATTATGAACAAAATCCGCCGCGTTTATCAATATATAAAAGACAAATACGCGCTGCTTGCGCTGAAAAAATAC
>JAZRIK010000126.1:0-16586 GCA_045645245.1 Candidatus Scatosoma sp.
AATCGTACCCTTTTTGGTTGCAGCGAGTGCGTTGGGGTTGGATTTTTCGTTGGTGCCGGGCGCAACGCCGAAGAAGCCGTTTTCAGGGTTTGCCGCCCACAATCTACCGTCTTCGCCTACTCTAATCCAAGCGATGTCGTCGCCTACGCATTGTACTTCGTAGCCAGCGTCAAGGTATTGCTTGGGGGGAATTAACATTGCAAGGTTGGTTTTACCGCAAGCGGAAGGGAACGCAGCTGCAACGTATTTGATTTCTTTGTCTTGGGGACGTATTACGCCGAGAATGAGCATGTGTTCTGCCATCCAGCCCTCTTTTCTACCAAGGTTGGTAGCGATACGAAGCGCGAAGCACTTTTTACCCAAAAGCACGTTTCCGCCGTAAGCCGAGTTCACGGAAATAATCGTGTTGTCTTCGGGGAAGTGCATAATATATCTCTTTTCGGGGTTCACGTCGCATTTTGCGTGGAAGCCCTTAACGAAATCGCCGTTTTCGCCAAGTTGGTCAAGGCACATTTTGCCAACTCTGGTCATAATCATCATATTGAGTACAACGTAGATAGAGTCGGTCACTTCGATACCGATTTTGGAGAAAGGAGAACCTACTACGCCCATCGAATAGGGAATAACGTACATCGTTCTGCCCTTGTAAGCGTCTTTTGCAATTTCGTTTACCATTGCGTACGCTTCTTTAGGCGCTTTCCATTTAACGATGGAGTGCGGCATAGCGTCTTCTTCGTTTTCACAGCAAATAAACGTTCTGTCTTCTACGCGTGCAACGTCGTTTTCCGCCGTTCTGTGATAGTAGCAATCGGGAAGAAGTTCTTGGTTGAGTTTAATAATTTCGCCCGTAGCGCAAGCTTCTTCTCTGAGTGCGTCGCGTTGTGCGTCGCTGCCGTCGATCCAAACTACTTTGTCGGGCTTGGCAAATGCTTGACAATCCGCAACAAATTGAAGGACTTTTTTGTTGTTTGTCATAATTGTATCTCCTTATGTGTTTATATTTTTTCTTTTTGATATAGTGTGTGGAGGTTTGTGTAATTTTATTCTTTCATATTTGGAATAAAATACCTTTCTCCACCAATTATCATTATAACATAAAATAATTTCATTGTAAACACTTTTTCGCCAAATTTTTTGTATATCGTAAAAAAAAGTGGCAGTCCACTATTGTATTTTTCGTTATCGGTGATATACTGTTTATCCCTATCGGGATTTTTGGGGGATAAATATGAAAAATAAGTACAACGACAACCGCTTGGCGGAAGAATTCGATTTGATCGTACTCACGGGGGAAAATCACGCGCAAAACGGACTGAAATTAGGGCAAATCGGCACGCTGACCTACTCGTACGAAGGGAAAAATAAACCGCTGTACGCCGAGTTTGCCTGCGCGGACGGCACGAAAAGGGAAGAACCGCTTGGCTTGGACGATTTTCGCGTGCTCAACGTGCGCAATCCGCTCGATTTATCGGTAATCGTGCAATATATGCAAAAGCAAAACCGCAAAAATGCGTAAAATGCGTTTTTTCCCGCGTTTCGCGCGCTCGCACGCTTGACAAACGTTAAAAAACACGCTATACTGTATCTTATAATCGAAAAAATCGGTTAAATTTGCTTTCAAAATCGGAAAAACAAATGAGAATTGTCATTAAAATCGGTACGTCCACGCTGACGCACGCAACGGGAAAACTGAATATTCAGCGCACGGGCGAGCTGTGTAAAATTATCAGCGACTTGAAGAACGCGGGTAATGAGATTATACTCGTTTCGTCGGGCGCAATCGGTATGGGGGTAGGGAAGCTTGCGCTCAAGGAAAAGCCGAGGGATATTCCTACCAAGCAAGCCGCTGCGGCAGTGGGTCAATGCGAGCTTATGTACACCTACGACAAATTATTTTCCGAGTATCATCACACGGTTGCGCAGCTGTTGTTGACGGGGTCGGATTTTTCCGCGCCCGATCGCCACGAAAACTTTTCAAATACCATCACGCGGTTGCTCGATTTAGGCGCGCTGCCCATCGTCAACGAACACGACACCATCGCCACCGAAGAAATTAAAGTGGGCGATAACGATACCTTGTCCGCGTTGGTGGCTACGAGCGTACAAGCGGATTTGCTTGTGATTTTATCCGACGTGGACGGGCTGTATTCTGCCGATCCGCATAAGGACGCAAATGCGAAATTAATCGAGCGCGTGTATTCTATCGACGAAAATATCGTTGCTTTGGCCGGCGGCGCGGGCTCGGCGCTTGGCACAGGCGGAATGGCAACCAAAATTAAGGCGGCGAAGCTGTGCGTTGCGCAGGGCTGCGATATGGTCATTGCAGACGGCGCGCGCCCTACCGTTTTATACGACGTTATTGCGGGGAAACAAGGTACTTATACCCGATTTTTTGCACAAGCAAAAAAGTGAATTGAACGCAAGCTTTCGTGAATTGGCTATCACCGTGAAGCGCAAGGTGTTGCCTTGCGTTATGGGAATAATGCAATAACGCACGCGCTAGCGTGCAATTCATTTAGCGTAAGCGAAAATTCACGCGTGGTACACGCAATTCACGAAAACCAACGGTTTTCAATTCACTCTCATAAGGAGCTATTATGAGCGATATGCAAACGATTTTACAAAACGCGAAAGCGGCGGCGCGAACCGCCCCTACCCTTTCGACCGAGCAAAAAAATAAAATTCTTTTACAAATGGCGGACACGTTGGAAGCAAATGCGGATACGATTTTGCAAGCGAATACACTCGACCTTGTAAGCGCGCAAGGCGTTTTGCCTACTGTGATGCTCGATCGCTTGCGTTTGGACACAAAACGAATTTCCGCAATGGCGCAGGGGATTCGTGACGTAGCGGCTTTGCCCGACCCTGTGGGTACGATTTTAGAAAAAAACACCCTTGCAAACGGCTTGGTTATTACCAAAACCCGCGTTCCGCTTGGGGTTATTGCGATTATTTACGAAAGCCGTCCCAACGTGACGAGCGACGCGGCGGCACTCTGCTTTAAGAGCGGCAACGTTTGCATTTTACGCGGCGGTAAGGACGCGTTCCATTCTTCCTTTGCCATCGTGCAAATTTTACGCGGCGTTTTGAAGAATGCGGGCGTGAACGAGAATTTCATCTCGCTACCTACCGATACTTCCCGCGCAAGCGCAACCGCTTTGATGACGGCGGTCGGGTACGTCGATGCACTCATTCCGCGCGGGGGCGCAGGACTGATTCGTTCGTGCGTAGAAAACGCGAAGGTGCCGTGTATTGAAACAGGCACGGGCATTTGTCATATTTACGTGGATAAGGACGCGGACTTACATAAAGCGATTGCGATTGTGGAAAACGCGAAAACTTCGCGCCCGTCCGTTTGCAACGCGCAGGAAGTATGCTTGGTGCATACCGACGTCGCGCAGGCGTTTTTACCGATGCTGAAAACGCGGCTTTGCGACGAGCGCGCGAAAAACGGCTTAACGAGTGTTGAGCTTCGGTGCGATGAAGCGGCTTTTGCTTGTATCGGCGGAACGAAAGCAGGCGAGAATGATTTTGACACCGAGTTTTTGGATTATATTTTGGCTGTAAAAGTCGTTTCTTCCGCAAATGACGCGATTGCGCATATTGCCGCGCACTCGACGGGTCACAGCGAAGCGATTATCACGGAAAACAGCGAAACTGCCGAGCTTTTTACGCGGCTTGTAGATAGTGCGGCGGTGTACGTCAACGCTTCCACTCGATTTACCGACGGGGGCGAGTTTGGCAAGGGCTGCGAAATAGGGATTTCCACGCAAAAATTACACGCGCGCGGGCCGATGGGCTTGGAAGAACTTACTTCTTATAAATATATCGTGCGCGGAAACGGACAAGTTAGATAAAAGTGAATTGAAATCACAGATTTCGTGAATTGACAGCGTTGCCGTCGTGAATTGGCTATCGCCGTGATTAGCAAGGCGTTGCCTTGCGTTGTGGTTGAGATTTATATAATATTCCCATAACGCACATCGTTCAATTCACGCGTGAGACACGCAATTCACGAAAAACATAGTTTTTCAATTCACTCTCATAAGGAGCATATATGCAATATACACTTGGGTTTATCGGTTGCGGAAATATGGGCGGCGCGCTCGCAAGAGCGGCGGCGAAAGCAATCGGCGGACAAAATATCGCCCTGTGCGACCATTCGCAGGAAAAAGCAGCGGCTTTGGCAAACGAACTCGGCGCGAGCGTACTCTCTGCGCGCGAGCTTGCGCAAAATTCGCATTTTATCGTTTTGGGCGTCAAACCGCAAAGTATGCAATTAGCCGTAGCGGAATTTTCCGATATTTTACGCACGCGCGAAAACGCGGTTATAATTACGATGGCGGCAGGGTTGTCGATAGATGGTTTACGCTCCCTTATCGGCGCGGATTTGCCGATAATCCGCATAATGCCCAACACCCCCGTTCAGCTTGGAAAGGGAATGACTTTGTATGCGGTTTCGGGCGTTTCCCTTACCGACGAGCAGGCGTTTTTGAATGCGTTTGCTTTATCGGGCGCGCTCGATAAACTGGACGAGCGTTTGATAGACGCGGCGGCGGGCGTATCGGGCAGCGGACCTGCGTTTGTGTATGCGTTCGCGCAAGCGTTGAGCGCAGGCGCGGCAGAGCTGGGCGTTCCGCAAGAAAAAGCGGAAAAATACGCCGCGCAAACGCTTCTTGGCGCAGCGGAAATGCTGCTTACCTACGGCGACGCGGAAAAATTAAAAAAAGCCGTTTGCTCTCCCAAGGGCACTACGCTTGCAGGGCTTGAACAAATGGAAAAGCACGGCTTTGAAAATGCAGCAAAAGCAGGCGTAAAAGGCGCGTATAAGCGCACGCTCGAATTAAAGCAATAACGCAATATATTCATAAATACACAGGGGCAGGTATGCGTTCATCGCATACCTGTCCCTTTGTATTTTATCTATTTAACGCGTTTATAACGTGCTTTGTAAATATCTCTACAATATCGATATCCGTGCAGGCATATAACATTCTTGTACCAGCCGCGTCTTCGATTTCGTTGAGCACAACCTCGTTTTTATCAGGCAAAAAATCGATGCCGATAAAATCGAATTTCAGCTCTTTTTGCAGCTTATTTACGATTTGCATTTGTTCGCTTGTCGGCTGTACGCTTTGCACGCTGCCGCCCAAGGAAAAATTCGACTTAAACCCACTTTGCGCCGTGCGTTCGATTGCCGCGACAATGGTATTTCCCACCGCATACACGCGCGTATCTTTCCCTAAAATAGAGCAGGGCTTTTGCAAAAGATACTTGTCCTTTTGATCTATCCTTTGCCTCGCCCCATCGGCGTTTTCCGCCCAAAACACTTCTGTCCCGCCGTGCCCAAACCGCGATTTTACGATTAGCGGATACTCTGCATTTTCCACACCCTTTTCCGCTAAAAAAGCGGGTAAAAAGGGAATATTGAGCCGCTCGCAAAGCAAGTACGTTTCCCACTTATCCCCCGCAATTTTCGCCGTTTTCGCGTTATTGAATACGCGCACGCCCCTACTTTCGAGCGCGGCGTTGATTTGCGCGTTCATTGCACGGCAAATGGCAAAATCGGGCAAATATTCTGTCGGTAAATCGTCGGAAGTATTTGCAATTTTTAAGGTAAGCGAAACGCCGTATTTGATAAATTCGTTTTGCAAGCGCGAGATAAACCACTCGTTGCGTTTTGCGCCGTCTTGGGTGTAAATCAGCCAGCCGTTCATACCCGCTCCAAAATATAAGACAAAATTTCTTCCGCCATATTTACGCCCGTTGCGTTGAGCGTGCTGATAAAATGCGGGTTAGAATTCACTTCGCATACAATCGGCTCGCCGTTTTCGCCAAAGAGTACGTCCACTCCCGCAAAATCCAGCCCCAGCGCACGGCACGCCTGCAAAGCAATATCTTCCTGCGCTTTGGTGAGCGTCGTTTTTCTCGGCTGACCGCCCCCCGATACGTTGGAGCGGAAATCGTGCTCGTTGACGCGCAGCATCGCCGCAACTACTCTATCGCCCACTACGTTGATACGAATATCCCTGCCGCGGCTCGTGGAAATAAATTGCTGCATTAAAAAGTCTTTATGCCCGATTTTTTCTACAATTTCCAGCACTTCGCCGTAATTGTTTGCCAAATATACCTGTTGCCCAAACGAGCCGTACGCTTCTTTGAGTATCATAGGCAATTTGAGCATTTTTCGCGCCTTTTCCAAAAACGCCGTCGAGTTATGCCCCACGTTTTCAAACGTTTTGGGCGCAACCAAAGTGCGCGGAATGCGGATTTTCGCCGCGTGTAAGCACTCGGCGGTGAGTATTTTATTGTCGCACAGCTCAATCGCTTTCGCGCTGTTAAACGTGCGCACGCCTAAGCGCTCCAAGCTTCGGCAAAGATATACGTCTTTATCCCAAAAAATACAAAAATCGGGCAAGGGCGCGGGCAAATTTCCGCCCACTTCGTGCATTAGCTCAGCGTTGGTTTTGAGCTGCATTAAAACGCCGCGCGCATTCGCCGCCGTCTTTAACGCCGTGTACATTTCTTCGTACTTATCCCCGCGAAGAAACTCGTTTATCACCAACCAGCCGGTTTTTTGCATACCATTACCCCTAAAACGCTTTTGTATAGTGTATGATCTCAAAAAAGTTATTGCGCTATTTAGCTTGCCAGCCCGCCGTTTTTAACGTAATCGGCAAGCAAATCGCGGGTGAATACCTGTTTTTCCGCGTCGTAATAATCGACAATCGTCAAGTAGCCCATTCCGTAATAGTTATATTGCGCGCAATAGGTATCCACGACGACGTAATACGTTTCGTCATCCACCACGTTGTTTTTAATTTGCTGTCCGTCTTGACCAAAATACATCACGTAGCTCGAACTGTTTAGAAATTGCCGTTTTAACCGATACCCTGATACCGAACAAAGCACGATGGGATTGTCGAAGGTGAACAGCGAATATAAATCGCCGTAGGTGACTTCTTTTGCAGGCAAATAATAGGGATAGCGCACGTTGAGATAGCCGCCGCCTAATACGATTTTGCCTTGATATTTCGGATCGCTTCCCCAACGCGCTGCGCCGTATTCGTACATTACCTGTGCAGCAAGCCGTTTCAACTCACCCGACTCTCGCTTTGTTTTGTTATAACCAAGCACTTCGTTTACTTTGGTCAGCTCGTCGGCGTATTTTTCCAAAAGTCCGTCCACGATAGGGTCGTCGGTTGCCGATTGATAGGTGCTGTGGCTTACGATTTGCGCGGTATTTACACGCACGGTATCTTCTATAATATTCAGCGTCACGCGCGCGTGAGAGAGTCCGTTTTTATTATCGCCGCCCGCCTGCAAATGCCAAACGCCGTAGCTATCCTGCTTTTTGACCTGCTGATGGGTATGCCCTTCGAACACCAAATCGACGTAGCCGTTTGAAAGCGACGTGTCGTAAGCGTTGTATTCTTCGTACGAATCGTGCAAAACGTACACAATCATTTCCGCGCCGTTTTCGCGAAGCTTGGTCGATTCCGCCTTGACGAGCGAAGTTAAATTATTGCCCGTCTTAAAATATACGTCCTGTACTTTATCCGCTGCTATATCCGAATAGCAATCCCCGATCGCGCCGATAATCCCCACCTGCACGCCGCTTACTTCGACCGTGACGGACGGCTGACAATAATCCACGCGCTCGTTCGTCGCTTTGTCGTAAACGTTGATGGCTAAAAAGGGAAACTGCGCCAGCGCGGCGTTGCTTTCGATATGGCTCTCGCCCCAGTCGAATTCGTGGTTGCCAAGCGTCATACCTGCAAAGCCCAAATCGTTCATCCATTCGGTCATCAGCGCGCCTTTGGTGAAGTTGGATTCCGCACTTCCCTGCCACATATCGCCTGCGGAAAGAAGTATGGTATTTGCGTTTGCGTTTTGCCTGCTGCGCAAAAACGTCGTCATTTCATCTACGCCGCAATTTGCATAGGTGTCGTCGAATTTACCGTGCAAATCGTTAATCGAATAAAAGTCGATGACGGTATTAATTTTCGCTACGCAGCCGTCGCAATCACCGTCTTGGTTTTCGTCCGCGTGAATATGCACGCCGTCGCCGTTTCCGCCGCTGCTCGAACTGCTTGAACTGCCGTCGTCAGGCGCGCACCCGCAAAAGGCGAGCACGGCGCACATACATAAAAACAGCCATTTGTTTTTCATTTGTTTTTTCACTGAACCGCTTTTTCCTTTGTTTTATGCGTTTTTGGTGAACGTAATCGTTGCAATATCGCTCGTCAAGCTATCCACCGTGAACGTGTAAGCAATTTTATTGCCGTAATTGTCCGTTGTGTCTGCGGAAATGGCATCCCCTGCGATATAGGTGTAGGTGTCCGCTGCGCTCTTGACGTATTCGATTAAGTTATTAACCGTACCGTAATCGTCCGAAGCGTCGGTATTGTTGTTATATACGTCGTAATACGTTTCGCCGTCGTATTCTTCGCTATACAGCGACGCGTCCACGTGATAGACCACTACGCCGTCGCGCGCGAAATATCCTGCGTATTCATTTGCGCCGTTCAAGCCGTTCGCGGTATAGTACGCCAAAATATAATATTCTTGATATACGCCGAGCGCTTCGTCCCAGTTGTTTGCAATGATAATCGTATCGCCGTTTTTAGAAAAATCTTCCAAGGTGAGCGTGACGGTGCTTTCCGCTACAACCAAGCGCGAGCCGGTCAGCCAGCCGTAGTTGAATTTGGTATAAGCGTTATGGTCGCCGAGCATCGAATCCATCATATCGCACCCGCTCATAGGACCTTCTTCGCTTGCATACGAAGTGTCGTAATAATCGTCCGCGCCCAAAACGTGACCCATTTCGTGAATGTAAGTATAAGTGTTAATTCCGTCGTTGTCGTATTCGCCCGTTTCCCAATCTTCTAACATAAACGCATAGGAAGCCCAAAGATAATCGTTTGCCGAAACGCCGTCGTATTCGTAATAATATCCGTCGTCGTCCGTGTAAAGGTTCCAGTATCTATACGCCCAGTAAAAAGTGGTGTCACTGTCGATTTCCAGCGTGGTAATCAGCACCACCGCGTCGATACAGGTGTTGCCGTCCGAATCAAATTGCGACAAATCCATTGTTTGCGCAAGGTATGCAAGCGCTTCGTTCATAATCAACTGATCGCCCGCTTCGATTTCTTGTCCGTAATAATCGATGGTTGCGTTTTTATAATACGTACTCGTTTTAGACGGTCTAAACCAGCTATCCAAAACTACGATATCTAAATCGAGCTTGCCGTAGCTGGATTGCTTGTAATATTCGTACACGGAAAGGTAATCGGTCGTACCTGCACCGCCCTTGAACGCCGCTTCGATTTTAGAAATTTGATACCCCTTGCTTGCCGCCGTCACGTCGCTGAATTCTACGGGAATAACCAACACCTTGGGGTTGCCGACCGTAGGACAGCCGTCCAAATAATACCCTTGCTCGGTCACGTTTTTCACGTATTCCGCCTTGGTAAAATCTACGTTATATACGCCGTTTTCACCGCTGGGCAGCCCTTTCCCTGCGTTGGTCATCAAATCGACGTCGTCCGCCACAGAGCCGCCGCCTTGGTTGCCCGAACCGCCGTTGCCGCCGTTGCCGCTCACGTCGCCTTCGTACAAATCATATACGTACACGTCCAAAACGTAGCCGTCAAGCGTATCGTAATAGCTCAAATCGATATAATAGCCGTTTTTGGTATAGTAGTACCACGTATCGCCGTATTCGTCTTCGCCCGTACCGTCGTCGGTATAGCCGTTGCCCGCCGAATATAACGCGTTATACGCATTGAATTGCGCCTGCGTTAAGCCGTATGCGTAGAAATTAATACCCACTTCCGTTTCGTCGTAATCGTCGTAATAATAGGTGTATTCTTCTACGTAATAATCGTCGTTTTCCACAAACGGAATTACGAACCCAAAATATGCGTTAAACAGTTGCTTTTCCGCCGCCGTGAAGTCTGCGCTCGTTGTGCCGCCTTGGTTGCCCGAATTGCCGTTGCTGCCGTTGCCGCTGACTACTTCCACAATCCAACCGTTTTTCATTTGCACCGTTTCATAATACGCGCCCAAAATACCGTACAATTTCACGGTATCGCCCACTTGGGGCGCGTTTGCCATTTTACCGTAGCGGTTGGTACCCGTTGCGTCCCACGTGCCGTACACGTACAAGGTCGCGCCGCTATTATCCGCAATCGTCATATTGCCATAATAGGTGTCTTCGATATTCTTAATCGTACCCGTCACGTAATATTTATCGGTGGAATGGTTATTTCCCCCAACGAACGTTTCCGCATACGCATACGCTTGTGCAACCGTCAACTCCGCATTCGCTTGGGGCGGGAATTGATTTTCGTTGCCGTTGTTATCGTTGCCGCCGTCAGAGCTGTTGTCCGCTTCGCGGTAAATATACATCTCTACAATCGTATCGCCGCCGTTTTCGTACCAAGTGACGTCCACGTAATAATCGTCTTTGTCAAAGAAATACCAGGTATCGCCGTATTCGTCTTCTTCCGTGCCCGCGTCTTCGTATGCGCTGAATTGATTTAAGTACGCGTTAAATTCCGCTTGCGTGTTGCCAAACGTGTAGAAGCATAAGCCCACGTACTCGCCGTCGTCGTACGTTTCTAAATAATACTCGTCGTTTGCAATAAACGGAACGACCGCAAAATCGTATTCGGCAAACATTGCCTTTTCGTCCGCCGTAAAATCGGTGTACGCATAGGTCGAGTCATCGGTATTATCGTTGCCGTTATCGCCGTTATTTCCGTTATTATCGTTATCGCCGGCGTTATTATCCGTGAACACCACTTGACCTAAATCTTGCGGTGCTTGGCCTGTGAGTTTAACAATTAAGTGCCCGTTATCGTCTATGTAAATTTCTTCGATGCCTACGCCGTTATCGCCCTTTTCGCCTTGCAGCCAAGCAAGGAAGTCGTCTTCGTCGCCCGTATGACCGTTTTCCAGCCAAATTTCATAAGCGGATTTACCGTTTGCACCCGTTGCGCCCGTGTCGCCCTTGTCGCCTTTCTCACCTTGTGCGCCGGTATCGCCCTTGTCGCCTTTATCCCCCTTTTCGCCCTTGATAAAAGCAAGCCATTCTTCATAAGAAAGCGGCTCTTGGCCTTCGGCTTGTGCGTACACTACGTATTGCGCGTAGATTTTTTCTATCTGCGTGGGCTCTTTTTCCGTTTGAAAAAAGCAGGAAGAGAGAGCCAAAGTGCTTGCGCCCACAAAAAATGCAAGCAACGTTTTTATCCAGTTTTGTTTTTTCATAATTTTACCCCGTGTGGTTTTAGGGCGAATTTTCGCCCCCCTTTGTTATATCATAACAAAGTTGAAACAAAAAGTCAACTACTATCACACTTTTTTATACTTTTACCGCACAATAAAACGGCTGAAACGAAGATATTTCGTCTCAGCCGTTTTTCGCTGTTTTTATTTTAAGGATTTACTTGGTTATAATAGGTATAGGCGTGTTGAATAGCTTCGATATACGGCAGTAATTCCGCTCTGGTTGCCACACGCTTAATTTTCACTTCTTGACCGTTATTATGCACCGTGTAGAAGGGCGCGGCAACTTCAAACGCAGTACGCAAGCCGTCGTACCCAGGTTTGTTATAGTTCGCGCTGTTATACACCACCGCATATACCTTTCTTAACATTTGCGAGTTATCAATCGCGTTATAGAAGTTTTGGTCGTTTGCCGACATCAATTCTTCAATCGTCTTATACTTGGCGTATTGATCGCCTTGCTCATAACCTACTTTATAGTAGTATCCGTCGATAAATTCGTACTCGTTTGCGCTCGCTTTCCATTCATCCACGTCAAACGCTATATTGCCCGCGCTGTCGTACAATTTTTTAGGCGCAGTACCTTCGTACAGCTCGCCAAGCTGATACCATTGATCGATACCGCTTTCGCCCCCGCACGAATAGGAAACCGCATACACGATCGCTTCGCCCGTAGGCGAATTTAACGCGTCCACCGTCAAGTACAAGGTGTATTCGCAACCGGTAGGACCGCCGTTTGCGTTGTAGCTGTCCCCCGTAGCGCGGTTGTCCACGTTTTCGCGCTGAATCATAATCGTCACGGGTACGTCTTGTCCGCCTACGCTGATCGTCGGCTGTCCGCCGAATAACGTATCGAAAATTTGCTTGTCCGCGCCTACGTTCGCAATTACGGTCGAGCCATTTTGTTGATACCGCTGGTCAAATACCGCGCTTAAATACTGATACCCTGTCGCGGAAACGGTGTCGTTAAGAATGGCAAGGAATTCGTCGTGTACCGAGTCCATTTTCAGCCCGAAATCCAGCGATAACAGCGTGGAAATTCCCGAAGAAACGGCGTTTGCGCCAAATTGATAGGTGATGTAAAAATCGCGGTAGGTATAAGGGGGTACCCAGTCGTCCGTATTGAAAGTAGCGCCTGCATCGCCGGAATTATCTCTCGTTGTCACCGTGATACCGTTGACTGCGCCGATTAGGCCGTTCGATTGATGCGACGGTTGCCAAGACGGGCCTAAATACCAGTAGGTGACGTCGGTATTATTATAAACGGTCACTTTATACGTCACCGTAGCATTCGTCCGATTGCTCTTCACCGTGGATGAAATATAGGTGGGATGCGTAAAGCTGACGGAAACGTTGGACGCGTTGCTTGTCGAATGTAATTGCACGGCGGTAATATGCAGCGTTGCTTGGGGCGCAAACGTAAACTCGTTCATTTGCGCGTTGACTGTATTCGACTGCTCCAACGGCGCGCCTTCGCTAAACTGCCAAGTGGCATATACCCCCGACGTCATCATTAAAAAAAGGAAGCATACGATGGCAAATAAAATATTTCTTGCATTCTTCATCATATCTTCCCCCTTTTTTTATTTTTGCAAAGCAAGGTATCCCATGACGGATGATCATGGGATACGCCTGTCAATTATCATACGCTATGTATAATTTTTTTTTCGCTTTATGGATTGTGGTTGTTCGTGCATTCGCTTACCGTCAACACGAAGTGACCTTTTGCAAGGATTTCATTCAAATCCCCATATTTTTCAAACGTGTCGATAAGCACAGCTTTCATTGCCGTCGTCAAATCGATACCGATATCCCCTGCGGCTACCGTCCAAGTAAACACGCCGCCGCTTTCCGTTGCAGACAAGCCTGCCAAATGAACGGGTTCCGCCGCAACTTCAAAAATTTGCGTTGTTTCATACGTCCATTCTTCCAAGGAATCGGGGCCGCCCGTATAAGGCGCGTACGAAATTACAAGCTGCACGTCGATACCGTTCGTTTTAACGTCGTCGGACGCGGTTGCAGAAGGAGTAAAGGTGACCGTCACTGCGCCCGTTTTCATAATTTCAGGATAATGGTCGTTGTTCGAGTCGTCCACAGAAAGGGTGAAACCGCCTTCGCCCATAACCGTCACGGCAAGCGTACCTTTTTCCGTGTTAGTCGTCACGCCCGTCATCGCTACGTTCACGGTGGTAGTTGCATCTACCACGCTGCCTTCGGAGAACGTCCACGTTGCATATACGCCGCCCACCGTCACCATCGTTGCCACAGCCGCCATAATCGCTAATTTGCTTTTCATTGTTTTACCTCCTAAATGGATAAACGTTATTCGTTTTAGTTTTTTTATTATATCACTAATTTTGCCGTTTGTCAAGATAAGAATTAAAAATTTTTACATTTTTTGTTATCGTGTTTTGGCGTTGCACGCCTTTTATTCCAACCGCGCAATAATAAAAAAGTACCCTATTAGGGTACTTGTTCGCTATAAGCGGATTATTTTAACGATTTTATAAACGATACGGACAAAACCGCTGTCGCAAGCATTGCTACAAAATCGGAAATGGGCGCGACAAACAGTATCGTTTCCACGTTGGGAAAAATTGCAGGTAAAATGAAAATTAACGGTGTAAAACATACAACATCGCGTACCAGGGATGCGATGACCGCACTTTTCGGTCTGCCCGCCGCTTGGAAAAAAATCGAATTCATTTTGATAAAACAACTTATCGTAATCAGCGAAAGAAAAATTCGCAGCGTCTTTTCCCCAAACTCCCAGTAATCGGCTGGGTTGGGGATATTACTCGGCACGCCGAACAAGCCGATGAAAAAATCGGGAAAAAACTCGAAAAGAAGAGTGAAAATCGAGCCGATGATAAGCGTACAAAGCATAATTTTACGGTACAGCGCTTTTACGCGGTCGTATTGTTTTGCGCCCATATTAAAGCTGATGATCGGCTGACAGCCCAGTGCAATTCCTACCACCAAATTGATAACGACTGTGAAAATTTTGCTTTGAATGCCGATGATGGCGATGGGAATATCCACTCCGTATTTGGAAAGCGCGCCGTATTTTGCTAATTGAATATTGCAAGCAATCGCGACGATAACGATGGCAAGCTGCGTAATAAACGTGGAAACGCCCAACCGTAAAACGGCTTTTACCGCTTGTATTTTCGGGATAAAACTGCTAATTTGCAAGCGGAAGGTCTTTGTATGGAAAAAATATCCAAGCGTCATAAGAAACGTCGTTCCCTGCCCGATCACCGTCGCAATCGCCGCGCCCGACATACCCATATCCAAAAGGAAAATAAAAATCGGGTCGAGAATAATGTTGACGATTGCCCCCGCCAGCATAGACAGCATCGCCCATAACGGACTCCCGTCCGCGCGAATGACCGAATTCATCGTGTTGCATAAGATAAAGATAGGCATCATCGCAAGCACGATATCCAAATATTCAATCGCATACGCTATCGTGTTTTCCGACGCGCCGAATACCGTTAAAATGGGGGTTTTGAATGGATAAATCACGGCGAGCATAAAAACGCCGGATAAAAACGCGGTCGTAATACTGCCGCCGATTGCTTTATGCGCGCTTTCCGTATCCTTTTTACCCTGACAAATATTTAGGTAGGACGCGCAGCCGTCCCCAAAGCACCAAGCAAACGCTTGCGCGATGATAAAAATGGGAAAAACTACGCCCGTTGCCGCGTTGCCAAGCGCACTCAATTTGCTGTTGCCGATGAAAATTTGATCGACGATATTATATAATGAGCTAATCAATAACGATAAAATACACGGGATAGAATACCGGAACATAAGTTTCGTTAATTTTTCTTTTCCCAGCGCGTTGATTTGCTTACTTTCTTGCATATATATTCCCCTATCCTCCTTATAAAACTTATAAAAACTAACTTTTTTACGTTCCGATCGACAGGAATTGCGCTTTTAGCAGCGCGCCACGACAAACGATTAACAATCGTTTGGTTTGCCTTTTTGCCTTTTCATTAACTTGCTTTTTCGGGCAAACAAATCGCTCTCGCGATTTTATCCACCCTCAATTCCTGTCGCGTTTTCGGTTGTTATCAAACAAAAAAGCACCCGCAGGGGTGCTCATTTGTTTGGTGCGGTCGACAGGAATTGAACCCAGATCGAAAATTCTCAATCCCTTTATTTTCAAGGCTTTCAGGCTCTCTGTTCCCGAAAAGTCCCCAAAATGAGTTTCAATTTTTTTGCGAATTATTTTAAGCGATAATAGCAGGTTGTTCGACCGCTACCTTCGCGCTTAACTTCACCAAGCTCAATCAGTTTGCGTAATGCGCCTTCAATCGAACTTACACTTAAAGAAGGACAAAGCTCGCGAATATCCTGTTTAGAGAAACGACCGATTTTATTCATCGTAGCACGTCTAACCATTTCCAAAGCAGAAAGCTTTGTTTCTACCAAAGCAAAACGTTCTTCAAAATCCTTATATGCCGCCAAAATTGTGCCTAAAAGATACTTGATAAAAGGAACTGTGTCTTCCGTTCCGTCATGCCAACCGTGTTGTGCTTGATTTAAGGCGTCATAATAAAGGTCTTTATTCTTTGCAATCTTTGCTTCAAGGGAGATGTACTTCCCGACGTAGAAACCATTTCTATACAAAAGCAACGTCGTGAGCAATCTGCTCATTCTGCCATTTCCATCATTGAAGGGATGGATGCACAAAAAATCGTGAATAAAGGTCGGAATTGCAATCAACGGCTCTACTTCCATATTGCCAATTGCGCGATTATATTCGTTGCAAATGCTTTCAAGCGCATCAGGCGTTTCAAAAGGGTCGAGTGGCGTAAACAACGTTTCTACTCTTCCGTCGGGATACGTTGCGCTGATATAATTTTGAACACTCTTCGTTCTGCCTGCCATAGGGTTATTCATATGACTATACAGAATTTTATGGAGTTGCAAAATATAATTCGGCGTAATGGGAATAACATCAAAGCTTTCGTGAATAATACTAAGAACGTCGCGATAGCCCGCAATCTCTTGCTCATTACGGTTTTTAGGTGCCGTTTTTTCCTCAACAAGCTGACGAATACGGGTACTTGTGGTGACAATACCTTCAATCGCATTTGATGCTTCCGTGCTTTGAATTTTTGCAATTTCAACAAGTTTTTCGAGTTCTTCAGGACGTTGCTTTAAATATAATTCCTGTTGGCCAGCTTCTTTATAGATTGCAGCAATCAATCCGAGGACTTCCGAATCCCATTTTTCTTCTTTAATTTTTGAGTAATTAAATGTACGCATTCTCTTACCAC
>JAZRIK010000127.1:0-8646 GCA_045645245.1 Candidatus Scatosoma sp.
GCGATGATGGCGCACGGCATCGTATAAACTAAATACAGCAAAATAAACGGGCAGGTATGCAATTCAACGCATACCTGCCCTATTCATTTTTGTTTTTAGTGATTAATAAAACGTAGCAAGCTGTTCTTCGGGCGGTTCGCAAACCACTACTTTTTCCGCCACAAGCACAGGGCCTTTGCCTTTATAAATACGGTGCTTTTGGAATTGCACTTTTGCCGTGACTACAATCCAGTCGCGCGTGTTTAAGTCCATAACGCCGGGCATCACGCATGCGAGCCCGCAATATTCGATATCGTCGGCGCAACAGGTCATTACGTGCCTACCCAAAACGATGTCTTGGGGGGAAAGGCGGTTATCGCGTGCAACCAAACCTTTGAATTTGACTGTTTTGCCGATATAGCTTTCCAAATTTTCCGTCAAATCGCGGTAGAAAAACGCATAATCTTTGTCTTCGATTTGAATAATAGGCGCATTGATATCAAACGGCAACGGGTCTTCGATATCGTCGAAATCCGCCTTGCCGTCCACGCGTTCGTAAACAATATCACAGCGGCGGGAAATGCCGCGCACAATTTTGTGCAGTTCCATTTTATCCATACTATCGTCGTAGCGGTTGAACACAACAAGCTGCGTGCTTTGGATTTTATCGAACGTAAACTGACGCATATTTGCGTTATAGTTTAAGAAGCTGCGCGCGTCGAAAAAAGTCATTACTTGATTAATCATCCAGCCTTCGGGCATTGCGGCAAAGAAATCTTCTAAAAGCCACGTGCCGTTGTATTCGACAACGATACGCTCCGCCCCGCAATTTGCTTGCATCTGTGTTAAATATTCTTCGGTCAACTGCTCTTTTTCAATAAAGGCAATTTCGGTATTTTCCGCGTCCGCGAACTTGATGCTTTCGTATTCTTCTTCCCCTTCTTCCATCACGAGCAAAAGTGTTTTTTCGCCCGATGCAAAGCGGGGGTCTTCCAGCGTTTCTTGGATAAATTTCGTTTTGCCCGATTCTAAAAATCCTAAAAATAAATAGACGGGTGTTTCGGTAGGTAATTTTTGTTTCATAATTTTTCCCTATTTGCTTATAAATTGAATAACGCTTGCAGCGCTTGTTCATTGAGTTTGCAACCGATCACGCACAAGCGACCGATGACGCTTGCCGCGCCGTCGCGCACGTCCGCTTCGCCGGGGACGTAGTCGAAATGCAACCAACCGTTTTCCCCTGCTACAATGCCTTTGGCACGCAAGACAACGCCAAATTCTTCTTCGTTTTGCAGTGCTTTTAATGCGGAAATTAAGCCGTCTTTCGTATATTTTTTCGTCGTTTCTCTGCCCCAACTGGTGAACACTTCGTCGGCGTGATGATGGTGTTGATGGGTACCATGTCCGTGATGATGCTCGTGGTGTTGACAATCGCAATGCTCGTCGTGGCATTCGTGCTCGTGATGGTGCTCGTGGTGGTGACAATCGCAATGCTCGTCGTGGCACTCGTGCTCGTGATGGTGCTCGTGGTGGTGACAATCGCAATGCTCGTCGTGGCATTCGTGCTCGTGGTGATGTTCGTGGTGGTGATGATGTTCCACTTCGTTTGCAAGCTTGTCTAATTCTGCCTGCAAACCGTCTTTTTGTTCCATCGCTGCCAAAATCGCTTTGCCGTCCAAATCTTCCCAAGCTGCCGTCACAAGCCGAGCTTGGGGATTTTTCTCTTTGAGCATAGCCACCGCCGCCGCGACCTTTTCATCGCCCGCCTTTTGCGTATGCGATAAAATGATACAGCTTGCATTTTCCACTTGGTCAAGGAAAAACTCGCCAAAGTTCTTCATATACATTTTGCATTTAGACGCGTCAACGACCGTACAAAATGCGTTGAGCGCAGCGTTTTCCAAGCCCGCCGACGACACCGCTTTGATAACGTCGGACAGCTTGCCCACCCCCGACGGCTCGATGATGATACGGTCGGGCGCATACTCGCTTGCAACCTGCTGCAACGCTTTGGAAAAATCGCCAACCAGCGAGCAACAAATACAGCCGGAATTCATTTCCGTCACGTTAATCCCCGCGTCCTGTAAAAATCCGCCGTCGATGCCGATTTCGCCAAACTCGTTTTCAATGAGTACGATTTTCTCGCCTACATACGCTTCTTGAATAAGCTTTTTAATGAGCGTGGTTTTGCCCGCGCCTAAAAATCCTGAAAAAATATCAATTTTCATCCTACGTTTTGCTCCTTATTGTGCGTGCGTTTGATTACAAAAATCTTAAAATGCCCAGTTGCCGTCTTTGAAAATTTGCACCTTTTTACCGTCTTTGGTAATACCGACGATGGACGTATCTCTTGCGCCGATCATAAAGTCAACGTGGATCATACTCTCGTTAATGCCGCGTTTTTTGCATTCTTCATCGGTGTAATTTTCGTAGCCCTTTAAGCATTCGTTAAAGCCATGCCCCATAGCAAAGTGGCAACTTGCGTTTTCGTCAAACAAAGTATTGAAGAACAAAACACCCGATTGATTGATGGGCGAATCGTAGGGAATGAGTGCGCATTCGCCTAACTTTCCTGCGCCTTCGTCCATAGAGACCATTTCTTTTAAGAGTGCTTCGCCTTTTTCCGCCTTCGCTTCTACTACCTTTCCGCCTTCAAATTTGAGCGAGAAGTTGTCGATCAATTCGCCCATATACGAGAGCGGTTTGGTCGAATAGACAATCCCTTCCGCCGACCCTGCTTTGGGGGACGTAAATACTTCTTCGGTGGGAATGTTGGGGTTAAATACTCTGCCTTTGAGCGTTTTTTCGTTGCCGCCGCAGAAAATTCCGTCTTCGTTGAGCTCTACCTTTAAGTTCGTGCCGTTGGAGCTGGTATAGACGAGATATTGCAAACCGAGCGCGTTGAGATACGCGCAGCGCGCGTCCAAATCGGCGTTGTGTTCTTTCCAAGCTTTTACGGGGTTTTTACCGTCCGCACGGGAAGTTTTTAAGATGACTTTCCACATTTCTTCCACCGCTTTGCTTTCGGAAAGCTGCGGGAATACCTTTTTCGCCCACGCTTTACCTGGAACGGCGGCGATACACCATTGATGCTTGTTTTCTATCGCCAAACGATACGGCTTTACTTGGGGATAAATCGCGCGTCTCGCCGCACTCATCTTCGCTTGATCTACGCCGTTCATTCCGTCGGGATCTTCCGATTCGATAAAAAGGCGGCAGGAATAGTTTTTCGCTTTATATTCCCACTTCGCTTTTGCCCAAGGCGCGAGTGTGGAAAGCGATTCGAGCGAGCGGTATTGCGAGCTGAGCTTATCTACCGGTTGGTAGCTCCATTCGACGTAAACTTCGCCTGCGCCTGCTTTGTAGCATTCTTCCACGACCATTGCGACAAATTCGGGTTGGTCAAGGCCTGCGGCGATGAATACCGATTGACCTTTTTTAACGTTTAAGCCAACTTTTGCAATCAATTTTGCGTATTTTTTCAATTGTGTTTTTCTCATTGTGGTTCTCCTTAAATATTTGGATATATTTACGTTATTTTTCATTTTTACGGCGCAAATAATCGCCTTTTTGTAAATTCAGCGAACACTTAATTTTATAAATCGCTTGTACCAGCTTACAATCGTCCACGGCGTTATCCTGCGCGTCAAATACTTCTTCTACTTTCAAGCTTTGTCTAAAATGTGCGCTCGGCGAAAGCACTTCCAGCTCGTCGCCCACCTTAAAACGATTGCGCATTTGCACGTAGATATAGCCGCTTTCGCTTTTTTCTACGTCCGCTATATACGTATAATCGCCTTTCGATTGACTGTCGTTATAATTGACCGTTTCGCTGTTATTGCCCTTTGCGTAAGCCAAAGTATAGTCGCGATGGGCAACCGCTAAAAGCTCTTGTTCGCTTACTGCAGGGTCTTCCCCATTCATCGCTCTACGGTATGCGTTGATTACCGTTGCCAAATAATAGCCGCTCTTCATTCTGCCTTCAATTTTGAATGAACAAATACCTGCCCCCGCCATTTCGTCTAAATAGGCAAGCATATTCAGATCCTTGCTATTAAAAATGTACGTGCCTTTTTCATCTTGCTCAATGGGCAACCACTCTGATTTTCCGTTCGTGGCATTGAGCGCACGCACTTCGTATTTCCATCTACACGATTGCACGCACGCGCCGCGGTTGGACGAGCGACCGTCTAAATAATCGGACAGTAAGCATCGACCGCTATACGATATGCACATCGCGCCGTGTACGAAGCTTTCCAGCTCCATTTCAGGGACAAAATCGTGAATTTGTTTGATTTCGGCAATCGGCAGCTCGCGTGCTAAAATAACGCGCGAAACGCCCTGCTCTTGCCAAAATTTTACGGCGTATTTGTTGGTTGTGTTCGCTTGCGTGGAAAGATGAATGGCAAGCTTGGGCGCGTATTTTTGCGCCACGTAAACAATTCCCGGGTCGCTGATAATAGCAGCATCTACACCGATACGCTCCAAATATTGAAAGTATTCGGGCAGACGTTCAAAATCGGCGTTGCGCGCATAAACGTTGGCGGTCACATATACTTTTTTACCTTGCGCGTGCGCAAAGTCGGTCGCGCTTTTCAGCTCGTCCAAAGTAAAGTTGTCCGCAAACGTACGCAGGGAAAATTGCTTGCCGCCCAAATATACCGCGTCTGCGCCAAAGTACAATGCAGTTTTTAATTTTTCATAATTGCCCGCAGGCGCTAAAAGCTCTACGTTCATTTTTCTTCCCCTTTCGTTTTGCCGTGATAAACGGATAACGCAACGCCGTCGCCGATATTGATAACCGACGTGCGGAAATCTTTATCCGCTGTTAAAACACTCAAATACGAGCGAATTTTTTCCACAATCGACTTGCGTTTTTGCGGCGTGGGCTCTTCGCCGCTTACCCAGCCAAATAATAAAACGTCGTCGGAAAAGAGTACCGCGCCTTTGACCATCAAGCGTTTTAAGTCGAATAAATATTTTTCATACTGCGCTTTCGGACCGTCTAAAAAGACGAAATCGAATTGCCCATCCATCATCGATAAAATTTCGCCCGCGTCACCCAGGTATGCGTTGACTTTATTTTCTACGCCAAAATCGGCAAAATTTTGCTTGGCTTCTATATACCGATCTTCTTCCAACTCGATGGTGGTAAGCCTTGCTTGGGGGCAGCATTCTAACATAGCTACGCCCGACAAGCCGACCGCCGTACCGATTTCTAAAATGCGTTTTGGCTTGTACATTTCCAGCGTTAACAGCAGGAAATTCAGCGTTTCTTCGTCGGCTACGGGGATTCCGCGCGCGAGTGCGTCCGCCCTGCGCGAAGCCAGCTTTTCGCTAATATTCGATTGTACGAGTGACGCCGTAAATTTCATACGCTTATCCTTTGTTTGCGCTTACATATCCAAAACGGATACCATAATAAGCGGTGATTGTTTGGTTGTTTTATAGAAATAATTTTTAAGGGATTTTTTAATATGTGCAATCAGCTCGTCTTTGTTGCCCCGTTCATAGTTATACGAAGCGATAATCCGAGCCACCACGTTTTTCATTTCCGTTTCATCGCCCGTGTTTTCCGTGTACATAAACCCGTGCGATTGAATGACCGGCTCGCCTACCACGTAGCTGCCCGTCATAGCTAGCGCCACCGAGAATATACCGTCGGCGGACATCTTGATACGCGCTTTCATTACTTCGCTTGTGCCGTAGTCTTCAAATCCTTCGCCGTCCACAAGCAGCGTTCCCGCCGCTACGTTTTCGCCCAGCTTCATCTGCGTTTGCGTAAGCTCTACGCAGTTGCCGATTTCCGTGATGACGATATTCCGCTGCGGCATACCTAACGATTCGACCAGCTCCGCGTGGCGTTTTAAGTGACGGTATTCGCCGTGGACGGGAATGAAAAACTTGGGTTTTAACAGCGAGAACAAAATTTTATGCTCTTCTTGACAAGCGTGACCGGAAACGTGAATTTTTTCCAAGCTTTCATATACCACGCGCGCGCCTTTTTTATACAGGTTGTTGATAACCCGATAAATCATCTTTTCGTTGCCCGGAATGGGGTTTGCCGAGATGATAATGGTATCGTTAATCCCTACCGAGAGTTTGTTGAAATCGCCTGACGCCATACGCGTTAATGCACTCATCGGTTCGCCCTGCGAGCCCGTCGAAAGCACCAAAAGCTCGCCGTCGAACAGGTTTTTCGTGCGTTCAATATCAATCAGCACGCCTTCGGGAATGCGAAGCTCGCCGATTTTGACCGCAGCATCCACTACTTTGAACATACTTCTGCCCGAAAGTGCTACTTTACGGCGATATTTTACTGCTAAATCGATGATTTGCTGCAACCGATGCACGTTGGACGCAAACGTCGCTATGATAATTCTACGATTGAGATTTTCGGAAAATAAGTGGTCAAGCGTTGTGCCTACGACCGTTTCACTCATCGTATATCCCGCGCGTTCAATGTTGGTCGATTCGCCCATATACAGCAAAACACCTTCTTTGCCCAGCTCTGCGATACGCTTAAAGTCGATGGGATCGCCCGCAACCGGCGTAAGGTCAATTTTGAAATCGCCGCTGTGATAAATGATACCGCAAGGGGTACGGATTGCCAGTGCGCACGCGCCTGAAATGGAATGGTTGACGTTGATGAATTCCACTTCAAATGCGCCGAGTTTGATAACGTCGCCTGCGGAAACTACTCTTTCCACAACGCTTGTAAGGCGGTGTTCTTGCAGTTTGTTATCCGTGAGCATCAGCGTAAGCTTGGTTCCGTATACGGGGGTATCGGGGCGAATTTCTTTCATCAGGTACGGAACGCCGCCGATGTGGTCTTCGTGGCCGTGCGTGAGTATAACGCCGCGGATTTTGTCTTTGTTTTGAGATAAATACGTCACGTCGGGAACAACCGAATCGATCCCCGGCATATCTTCGCTGTTGGGAAAGGTAAGCCCTGCGTCAACGACGATAATATCGTTGCCGTATTCGATAGCGGTCATATTTTTACCGATTTCGCCAACGCCGCCTAAAAAGATAATTTTTACCGGCTTTTCTTGCTTTTTCTTTGCCTTTGACTGCTTTTTAATCGGTTTTTGCGCTTCTAAAATCGCTTGTTTCCCTTGCTCGCCGCGAAGCTTGTCCTTGGGAATGCGCAACGGCTTTTTATCCGTTTTCGGCGCATTTTTAGCCGTATTTTTGGGTGTTTTACTCGATTTTGTTTGTATGACCGCAGACGCTGATTGCGCAAAGTTGTCAAACGCAGTGCCTTGCGGGTTCTTTTTCGATTTTGTACGAGTTTGTTTAGGCGCAGCGGGCTTTTTTGCCTTTTCCGCCTTTGGTGTGTTGTTCTTTTTTTCGTTCACTTGTTTTTTATTTCTCCTTTCGCGCAATACTGCGCCTATAAAATAGAGAGCCGAAAATTATTTGAATTATCAGCTCTCTGTCATCAATATTCGTATGTCTTTTTCTATCGTAGATTAGAAGTCGAGTTCAACTTTCTTTTCTTTCGTAGCTTTGATATAACCTGCATCATACAGTTCTTTGGTGGTTGCATACCCAAATTCTTCCGTATAGTTTACTGCTTGGAAGCTTTCATCTTTCGTCGTGCCGAGTTGTTCAGCAAGGTAGCCAACCAAGCGGAGCGCTTTCTTCGCAGCAGCGTCGCTCTTAATTTTTACCATAAACGGCGTGCTTTCATACGCTTTTTGGTTGCCAACGTTCTTTTGATGATATACGGTCGCCTTATATTCGGGGTTTTCAGGATCCAAAGCAAGGTAGAAGCAAAGCGTCTTACCGCAAATATTTACCTTTGCAACCGTGTCACGGCCATAGTTGAAACGATCGCCGTGCCAGCTGATATTCGAATTGATCTTCTTGTACGAAGTCAGCTCATTCTTAATATCGCTGTAATATTCTTTAACCTTATCTTCGCTTTGTTTGAGTTTCGCCGTGAAGCTTCTCTTCAAACGAATTACCAAACCGGTTTCCGCATCTACAAGTTGGTCGGTCAATTCGTCGTAGGTGGGTTCTGCAGGTTCCGCCGCAACTGCAATTTCTTCGCTTGCAGGAGCAACTTCTTCAACCACTTCTTCGACGGGTTGTTCTTCGACAACTTCTTCAACCACTTCTTCTACAACTTCTTCAACCGCTTCTTCTTCGCAAGTAGCGCACATTTGACAAAGTTCTTCGGAAACGCTCTTTGCAATGGCTTGAACGCCTTCTTCGTCAACGACGATTTCGTATGTAGGTTCTACTTCGGGTTGGTTAGACAATTTTTCTTCGACGATTGCCGCGATGCGGTCATAATCGAGCGTACCGCCCATCTTTTCGGATACCTTATCCGCGATTTGATCTACACCCGTTTCATCCAAAACTACGTCGAACGATTGATCGGTGTTTGCCGCAAGCTTTTCAGCAACCATATCCGAAAGCAAATCGTAATCCACTTGGGGAATTTCAATTTTTTGTGCAACAGCCGCCGCAATCGCGTCAACGTTGAGAGCTGCCATAAGTTTGGCGATTGCTTGATCTACTGCATTTTGTACCGTGTCTTCGATACGGTTATAATTTACTTGTTCGGGATAAGGCAACGATTCGACTACCTTTTCCGCCGTACCATAAATGATTTTATCATAATCTACTTTTGCGGGAGCCGCTTCTACAACGGGA
>JAZRIK010000128.1:0-7721 GCA_045645245.1 Candidatus Scatosoma sp.
GCCGGACTTGAACCGGCGACCTGCTGATTACGAATCAGCTGCTCTACCGACTGAGCCACAGTAGCATATATTATTTTGCTCTCAACTGACAGCTTAATTATTATACTCAATCAAAAAGAAAAAAGCAAGCGTTTTTCTTGCCTTTTTACAAAAAAATATGCGAAATGATTAAAATTTATTTTATATTGCATACTCGCTACATAAACGCACGTATGAATCTCCCCAAAAACATAACAAATAACGCAAATCTTTATTATACACAACTCCGTTAAGGCAATTTTCGAGCAGTGCAACGCTTTGGCTACAAACCTGCGCAAAAGCATCGTAAATACCGCGATAACTTTTCAACAAGCCGCATAACTGGGTTTTGAGCGTTTCTAAAATTCGCTTACTGGATTGTTGCGTCGCGCCACGGCTTAACCGCTGAATTTCCTGTTGTAAAATTTGCATACAAGCATACAAATTATCCAGCGCAGCGCAAACGGTTGATATATTTTTTCTTTCATTTACGCTTGTAAATACCAACGCTTGCACAAAACAAGCGCGCAACTGTGCATTCGTGCCATTTTGTGCCAGCTCCGTCTGCGCCTTTTCCCCCTGTTCCCTATTAAAATAAACGGCATACGCCACCTTATAATTTTCACCAACCTGCAAGGGATACCCTGCCCCGCCGTTGAGTTGCGCAATCTCCGTCCCCACTTGTATATGCTCCGTTTCCGCTATCAAAAAATAAAAGGTTTTTTCAACCGTAATTTCTTCGCGATGGAATAATAGCCCCGCATATATACACGCAGCAAAGATAAATAATGCGCAAACGCAAACGGCGAATAGTGCCGCAAACCGTCTTTTTATAAATAAAAACGCCGACATACTCTATCGTATGCAGCGTTTCTTTTTTTATTCCAAGTATAATACGCATTTTTTATCGCGCAGGGTTTGTTGCACGTCAATCACTCTTTGATTTGCCGAACCGCGGAATTTTAAGCGAATGTCCTTTTGCTTTTCAATAAACGGGCCATCTACTAACACGTCGAACATAGCGATTAAATCGCGTGTAATCGGCGTGTTTTTGCGTTTTTCCTTCAAATCCCCGCTTTTTTCATCGAATACAAAACCCGTATAGCACCAAATACTTTTTTGCGGATAACGGCGTTTTACTTCTTGAATAAACGGATACAAAGCAGTTTGGTTTTGCGGCTCTAACGGCTCGCCGCCGAGTAAGGATAACCCAGCGATAAAGCTTGAACCCAGCTCGTCGAGAATTTTGTTTTGAACGGCTTCGTCAAACAATTCACCGTAAGCAAAATCCCAAGCTACTTGATTAAAGCAGTTCTTACACCGATGGGTACAACCGGACACAAACAGCGAAATGCGCACGCCCTCGCCGTTGGCGATATCCGTCCACTTAATCGTTGCATAATTCATCGCAAAACTCCATCTTAAAGATGCAAGACGCGGTCTTTAATTTCTTGCGTTCTGCCTTGGTTCCAGTATTGCGTACCGATATATCCGCACGTACGGCGCGCGACGTTCATTTTGTTTTGGTCTTGGTTCTTGCAATGCGGGCATTCCCAAATAAGCTTACCCGATTCGTCCGTTTGAATTTGAATTTCACCGTCGTATCCGCATACTTGGCAATAGTCGCTCTTCGTATTGAGTTCCGCATACATAATGTTTTCGTAAATAAATTTCATTACGGCGAGAACGGCAGGAATATTGTCTTGCATATTCGGCACTTCCACGTACGAAATTGCGCCGCCGGGCGAAAGTTGTTGGAATTCGCTTTCAAATTTAAGCTTGGTAAACGCGTCGATTTCTTCGCTTACGTGTACGTGATAGCTGTTGGTAATATAGCTCTTATCCGTCACGCCGGGAATAACGCCGAAGCGTTTTTGCAAGCATTTGGAAAATTTATACGTCGTGCTTTCCAGCGGCGTTCCGTACAGCGAAAAGTCGATATTTTCTTTCGCTTTCCATTCTTTACACTTATCGTTCATATGCTGCATCACGGACAACGCAAACGGTTTCGCTTCTTCGTCGGTGTGCGATTTTCCCGTCATATGTTTTACGCATTCGTAAAGCCCTGCATAGCCAAGCGAAATGGTAGAATAGCCGCCGTAAAGCAGTTTATCAATCGTTTCGCCCTTTTTCAAACGCGCCAAAGCACCGTATTGCCAAAGAATGGGCGCTGCGTCGGAAAGCGTGCCTTTTAAGCGGTTGTGGCGATGCATCAGCGCTTGATAGCAAAGCTCTAAACGCTCGTCGAAAATCTCCCAGAATTTTGTTAAATCTCTACCCGATGAGAGCGCAACGTCCACCAAGTTAATGGTGACAACGCCTTGATTGAAACGACCGTAATATTTGGGTTTTCCGTCCGCGTCAACAAACGGCGTTAAGAAGCTTCTGCAACCCATACAGGTATAGCAATGCCCCACTCCGTTTTTATCCACTTTGAATTCGAGCATTTTCTTTTCGGAAATATAATCGGGTACCATACGCTTTGCCGTACATTTCGCGGCAAGCTCGGTCAAGTACCAGTATTTTTGGTCTTCGGAAATATTATCCGGTTCGAGCACGTAAATCAGCTTGGGGAAAGCAGGCGTAATCCATACGCCCGATTCGTTTTTAACCCCTTGAATGCGTTGTTTGAGCGTTTCTTCGATAATCATTGCTAAATCGGCTTTTTCTTGCTCGTCGCGCGCTTCGTTGAGATACATAAATACCGTCACGAACGGTGCTTGTCCATTCGTTGTCAAAAGCGTGACCACTTGATATTGAATGGTTTGAATACCGCGTTTAATTTCACCGCGCAAACGCTTTTCCGCAATTTCGTTGATATGTTCTTCGTCCGTCACGCCCACCTTGGACAATTCTTCCGCAACTTCTTTACGAATTTTTCTACGGCTAATATCAACAAACGGCGCAAGGTGCGTTAAAGAAATGCTTTGACCGCCGTATTGATTAGACGCCACCTGCGCAATAATTTGCGTAGCGATATTGCAAGCGGTAGAAAAGCTATGCGGTTTTTCAATTAACGTACCCGAAATAACCGTACCGTTTTGCAACATATCTTCCAAATTAACAAGGTCGCAATTATGCATATGTTGTGCAAAATAATCGGCGTCATGGAAATGAATAAGCCCTTGATCGTGCGCCGCAACGATATTATCCGGCAATAAAATACGGCGCGTTAAGTCTTTGGATACTTCCCCCGCCATATAGTCGCGTTGAACGCTGTTTACCGTAGGGTTTTTATTTGAGTTTTCTTGCTTAACTTCTTCGTTGTTGCATTCAATCAACGTTAAAATTTGCGCGTCCGTCGTATTCGACTTACGCACCAGCTCACGCGTATAACGATAGGTAATATATTTACGCGCCAAAACAAACGCCTTCATATCCATAAGGCGGTTTTCTACCATATCCTGCACTTCTTCTACGTGGACGGAACGCCCCATTTTGTGGCATTCTTCTTCCACCATACCGGCAAGTGCGACAATTTCCATCTCGGAAATGCGCGCCGATTCTAAAACCTCTTTATTTGCTTTACGAACTGCGCCAACGATTTTCTCGTTATCAAAATCAACCTCGCGTCCACTTCTCTTAATAATTTTCATACTTATCCTCCCGCGCAATGAACAACCAACCCTTCAATAGACGCCTTTTTCTTTCGTTAACTATAACTATATATTGTGCTTTCTTTTTCGCTTTAACACAATATCTTGTATGTTTTTTTAACCGTGCCTTAATATTATACCATATATTGTGGTAAAGTCAAGCAAATGAAAACAAAATAATGTATGCAAAAAAATGATAATAAAAAGGCAAAAAATATTCGTTTTTTTTATAGACCGATTGTGAATACGGACGGTTATTCAAACGCGGCTCAGCGCGGCTATAACAAAATAAAATACTTCTCTGAATTTTTGCGTAAAAAAAAGAAAAAAAACGGGGTTTTTCCGCTCTTTTCCTTAATCGTTATTATTTTGTCAGTGCTTGTATTTTTTGCGTAAATGCCGCTTGCGAATCCAACTCGACCAGCCATTTTCGCAACGCCTGTTCGCCGTATGCGGGTATAAATTTGGACGATACTACGTCGCGCAACTTTTCTTCATTGGTTGCCAACGCAAACTCGTCGTTTACTCTTGAAGCAGCCAAATGAATTGCAGGATAATTTCTTTGAAGCGCCAGCGTTTGGCTTAAACGCACTACGTGATTTGCCAAGGGCGACAATTCGGTTGCAATTAAATCGTCCGCAGGGTTGCCCGTATCCATACTATGCGTAGCAATGATCGTGATAGAGCCACCGCCTTCGTAAGCGTGCGCCGCGCCAAAATATTTCTTCAAGTAATGCAAGGTTTTACTTTCCAGCCCGCCTGCCAACACCTTTCCGCCTGCAGAATCGTCCGTATCGTTATACGCGCGCGCCAAGGCGTTTAACGAATCGACCATCAGGACAACCGCATGTCCCGACTCTGCGTATTTTTTCGCGCGTTTAAGTATAAATTCCGCTACGAATACTTGACGTTCGGGCTCGTCTTCATAGGTAGAATAGACCAACCGATCTTCTGCGCAGCATTCGCGGAAACGGCGGATATATTCGTGAGATTGCTCGTTCAATAACACAAACGGTATAACGTTGCGACGCCCTTGATTGAGTATTTTAACCAACTCGTATAACAAAAGCGTTTTTCCCACTTTCGGCTCGCCCAAAATAAGACTGCGCTGCCCCTTAAACAACGGCAAAAGCCAGTCGAAATATCTTGCGAGCATCGTATCCGTTATCGGATTATTGCAAAAGTTTAATCTTTCCTTTGGATAAACGATGCTATCTTGCCCTTCTTGGGTGCGTTTAACGTCAGCCAAACTTACTTCATTAATCGTTAAAATTTGGTTTGCAACGTATGCTTTTGAGCCGCGGTTCGCGTGACAAGAAATCACGTCCCCTTCTCGCAAATCGTGTAAACGAATTAAGTCGATGGGAATAATTACTTTTTGTCCGTTTTCAATACAATTTAACGGCAACAGCATCGAATAGCCGTCAAACGTATGCAACTGCCCTACGTGGACCGCTTTGGAAAATTGTTCTTGCGGTTCAAACTGCGCTTCGCCTTCTGCTCGAAACTCAATATACGGATTCGCGGCGATAAATTCTTCCAGCGTTTCATATACGGGCGGCTGATAGTTGGGGAAGTATAATTCTTTTAACTGTGCAATTCTTTGAACAATCGCCGGAGCGATAAAATCGTTTTTAAGGGGTGCGCCGCGGTTGGATAACGTTTCAGGAAGCTCTTCTTCCGCAAGAATGGCAACAATCTTTTTAATCAAATCATCTTTGCTCAGCGTAGTAGATTTTGCCACGCCGATAGAACGCCCATACGCCCGCAACGGACCTATAGCGATTGTATAAAGATATTTTTCGCACATTAACTTAAATTGCGCCATTGACCTTTCGCCCATATTTCTCTCCCGTAAAATGATAACTTAAATATTTTTTGCGTGAATACGCAGCTGCATTTTTTGCCGTTCGCCGCTAATCATTAAATCGTAATGTAATAAAGCGAGCAACGATTTTTCTCCCAGCGAATAGCTTGCTTTATGCGTTTGCGTTTCCACCTTCCCCGACGAATCGCCCAGCCCTATGCTTCCCGTCGTCGTTTCGCCGTCTTTTAAGCAAAGCTGCAAGGTATAATCGCCCGTTCGTGCGATTGTCACTTGGTCGCCTTGAAAAAACATATCGACAAGCGCGCTTTCTTCTTGATAAATAACGCGCGCCGATAAAGCGGAAAGCGCCATTTTGCCCTGCCGAACGATTTTCGTTTCTTGCCCATCAGCAGTGGTTGTTATTGTAATGGAACACGCTTGTAATATCATTTTCGACCTCTTACGACATTATTATAACAAATTTTTTATAAAATGTAAACGCTTTCTTGAAAAAAATCCCGATTTTTGTAAAATAATCGGGATTTTTAATCAATAATTATTCTTTTTAATCGTTTCACGGATTAATCTTCCGTTCTTTAATGCTTGCGACAGCTTTTCGTCGTCCGCTTCGCGCAAAGCGTCGCGGTAAACGCTTAAATTGTCAATTAAACCGTCTAACTCGTGCAAAATATTTTCACGATTGTAGGCGTATAACGGCGTCCAAACCGTTTCATCTACGCCAGCAATACGCGTCATATCTTGAAAACTTCCGCCGGTAAACCCTTCGCAACCACGAACTTGTTCACTCTTTACGTACGCGTTTGAAACGATATGTGCAAGCTGGGAAGTGAGCGCAATTTTCCTGTCGTGCTCGTCGGCGGAGCATTCAACAATTTTTCCAAAGCCCATCGCGCCGGCAAACTCTTTCGCTTCTTCAACGTCGCTTGCATTCGTTTGTTCTGCGTGCGTAATAATTAAATTTGCGTTCTTGAAAAGAGTAGGCGTTGCGGACGAAATACCCGACGTTTCCTTGCCCGCCATCGGATGCAAGCCAACGTAGCGATAGTTGCGTTTCGTAGCATAAACCGCTTGCTCCACCGCTTTTTTCACCCCGCAAATATCCATCACAAGCGCGCCGTCCTTGAACGTGCCGTTTTGTAAATATTCTATCGTGGCCTTGGGCGGAACTGCAATAAATACTACGTCATAATCGGCAAGATTTTCCCCTTTTTCACGGATATATCCTGCTTTTAAGGCGTAATCAATGGACGATTGACTGCGCGTAAAGCCGTCCACCGTATAACCTGCTTTGGTCAGCGCGCCGCAGATAGAACCGCCGATAATTCCCAACCCCACAACCGCAATTTTCTTCATAGAACTTTCCACCTTTTATTGGATAGAGTATCCATAATGCAAAAGGGAGCATTTGGTTGCCCCCTTTTATAATTTAGCTAAAACTACTTATTTCTTCATTGCTTCTTCGATAGCAACTGCGCAAGCAACCGTCATACCAACCATCGGGTTGTTGCCTGCACCGATAAGACCCATCATTTCTACGTGTGCAGGAACGGAGCTCGAACCAGCAAATTGCGCGTCGGAGTGCATTCTACCCATCGTATCGGTCATACCGTACGAAGCGGGACCAGCCGCCATATTGTCGGGGTGCAGCGTTCTGCCCGTACCACCACCCGATGCAACCGAGAAATACTTCACGCCGTTTTCAACGCACCATTTTTTGTACGTGCCTGCAACGGGGTGTTGGAATCTCGTGGGGTTGGTAGAGTTGCCGGTGATGGACACGCCTACGTTTTCAAGCTTCATAATTGCAACGCCTTCGGATACGGAATCCGCACCGTAGCATTTAACTTTCGCTCTATCGCCGTCCGAGAACGCTTTTTCGTAAACCACTTTCACCGTTTCGGTAGCGTGGTCAAATTCCGTTTCAACGAACGTGAAGCCGTTGATTCTCGAAATGATATACGCTGCGTCTTTACCAAGACCGTTCAATACAACGCGAAGGGGTTGTTTTCTAACTTTGTTTGCATTGAGCGCGATAGAAATAGCGCCTTCTGCCGCTGCGAACGATTCGTGACCAGCCAAGAAGCAGAAGCATTCGGTTTCATCGGACAAAAGTTTCGCACCGAGGTTACCATGACCAAGACCTACCAAACGGTTTTGAGCAACGGAACCAGGGATACAGAATGCTTGCAAACCAATACCGATTGCAGCAGCTGCGTCGGATGCTTTTTTGCAGCCTTTTTTGATAGCGATTGCAGAACCTACCGTGTAAGCCCACACTG
>JAZRIK010000129.1:0-4973 GCA_045645245.1 Candidatus Scatosoma sp.
ATTTCCGTATTCATTATCCCGATCAAAACCTGGCGCGGGCGAAATGCCACTTGACTTTGGCGCGAGATATGGTAGCGAAAATGGCGCAAATGCAAGCGATTGTAGAGAAATATATTAAAAAATAAACAATTTCAGTATAAAAAAATCGGCGGATTCATATCCGCCGATTTTATTATTTATTCACCTTAAAAAGCGCCATCAAGATTACGCCTAAATTACTGCCGATAAATACGCCGACCACCAAACCGATCCAAAACATAACGATATCTCCTTGCAAACAAGTATTGACAGGGGTAGATTATAATATACGCAAAACGGCGGAAAAAGGTGCGGAACTTTTTTGAAAGCTTCACTCGTATAATGGAGAAGGGAGGTGGGGTATGCGCGTTTGTTTTGTGACGGACGGAGCGCCGTCTATGGAAATGCAGGCGTTGGAGCAGGCGGATTTGTATCTATTTGCCGCCTTGCAAAGGGAAATAAGCTATGAGCGGGAATTAAAGGGCGAAACACGGTTTTTTGAGGACGTGGCGCGCCTTTCTAAACGCGAAAAAGGCGTGGTGATTTGCGGTTGTATCACTAATGCGCGCGGACATAAACGAAAGTCTGCCGTCGTTGCGGAAAACGGGCGGCTAATGGGTGTTTCCGATATGCTGCACGCCATTGATAGTGAAATTGCTTGCGGCGCAGGGTTGCGTGTGTATGAAACGCGTGCAGGGAAAATCGGCGTGGCGGTTGCGGACGATTTGCGTTTTCCAAGCGTTATTCATTCACTCGCGGTGTGCGGCAGCGACTGTATCGTTTGCCCAACGGCGCAGATACGGGATATTCACGGCGTTTTGGCGCGCTCGCACGCGTATTGCTTTGGAGTGCCTATCTTGCTTTGTGCGCGCGGATACGCGCTGGCTGCGTCGGCGGAAGGGGAAATTGTGTTTTCGTCGCCGTTGAAAAGCTCTGTATTTGATCTTCCAACGACAAAAGAGTATCATTTGGTAGAAACGCGCAGACGGCTGATTTGCGCGAAAGAATAAAAATACCGCGCAACCGTTATCGTTTGCGCGGTGAATTTTAGTATTGTGTTAAAAGCCGGCGTTTTTCACTTCTCTATCCAAGCTGCGCTTTACGTCGCGGTCGGCAATCGCCTGTTTTTTATCGTACGTGTGTTTGCCTTTGCAAAGCGCCACTTCGATTTTTACAAGCGAATCTTTGAAGTATAATTTTAAGGGTACGAGCGTATAACCCTGACGGTTGATTTTGCCTGCGATTTTCGCAATTTGGCTTTTGTGGAGTAAAATTTTACGGTCGCGGCGGGTGTTTTTACTGCTGAATGCGTCCGATTTCTCGTACCAAGCAATGTGCATATTTTTAACGCAAATTTCCCCGTCGCGTAAGAAACAAAAGCTGTCGTTCATATTGACGTTGCCTGCCCGCACCGACTTGATTTCGTTGCCTTCTAAAACAATACCCGCTTCGTATTTTTCTTCGATAAAATACTCAAACGAAGCACTTTTATTGTTGGCGATAATCTTCATTTTTTACTCCTTATCCGCGTTCATCTCGTACACGGGTGCTTGGTTTTTGATTTTTCCTAATAATCTAAATTCCGTTCTTCTTCGATAAAAGTCCACGTCGAGCACCTTGATACGCAGCGTTTCGCCGATGGTGTAGGTGGTATCGATTCCGACCAGCTTTAACTTGTCGGGATCATAGCTAAAATGCCCGTAAAGCGATTCGATAGGGATAAATCCTTCGATAGTGTTGGCAAGCTCGGCGAACAGTCCAAACGACGTCACGCCCGAAATGACCGCGTCGTATTCTTCGCCGATGCGCTCGCTCATATACATCGTTTTATACAAATCGTCCACGTCCCGCTCTGCGTCCGTGGCACGGCGTTCGCACTCGGACGAGTGTTCTGCGGCGCGCACTACAAAATCGGAATATTTGTTAAGCGCTTGCTCATAGTTGCCGTGTAAAACTTCTTTAATAACGCGATGAATGCACAAGTCGGGATAACGGCGAATGGGGGACGTAAAATGGCAATAGCAATCGCTCGCCAGCCCAAAATGTCCCATATTATCCGCGCTATAACGCGCCTTTTGCATTGAGCGGAGCATTACGCGGTTTAATACCGAATAAAAGGGTAAGTCTTTCGCTTTATCTAAAATATTTTTATAATCGTACGGCTTTACGTCGTCCGCTTGGAAACGTGCGTTGACCCCCAGCGTTTGCGCGAACGTTTGAAAGGTTTTTGCCTTTTCTTCCGTCGGTTTTTCGTGTACGCGGTAGATAAACGGCGCTTCGATTCCGTTCATAAACTCGGCAACCGTTTCGTTGGCGAGTACCATAAACGCTTCGATAATTTGATAAGAGAATGCGCGCTCATAATCGGGAATGGTAATTTCGTTGGTGCGGTTGTCAAATAAAATTTTCGCTTCTTTTACGTCGAGAGAAACGCTTCCTTTTTTAGCGCGTTTTTCCTGTAAAATATGCGTTAAATCCGCAAACAGCCCTACCATGTCCTTAACGAGTGCATATTTTTCACAGGTTTTCTTGTCGCCGTCCAAGATTTTCGTCACTTCGTTATAGGTCATTTTATACGTGCTTTTAATAACCGTTTCGACAATTTCGCTTTGCTTTACGTTGCCCTTTTTGTCGATGGTCATCAGGCACGAAAGGGCGAGCCGATCTTCCTTTTCGTTGAGTGAGCAAATGCCGTTGGAAAGCTCCTTAGGCAGCATAGGCAATACTCTATCGGGGAAATATACGCTCGTACCGCGCGCGTACGCTTCGTTATCCAAATGCGAGCGCTGGGCGACGTAGTGGGATACGTCGGCGATATGCACGCCCAGCAAGTATTTGTCGCCCTGCTTGGTGAGTGAGATGGCGTCGTCGATATCCCGCGTGTCTTCGCCGTCGATGGTGACAATCAACTGGTCGCGTAAATCGCGGCGAGAAACAATATCCTGTTCCTTGATGCCGCGCTTTTGCTGTAAAATCGCTTCCGATTGCGCCTTTTGCGGGAATTCTTCGTACAGCTTATACGAACGAATGATGGATAATTCTTCTGCGAAAAAGTCGTCTTCGTCGCCGAGTATTTCCACAATTTTTCCGCCGGGGCTTTTGCCGTGCGGATACGAAGTGATTTTTGCAATCGCTTTTACGCCGTTTTTGATATGCGAGCACTCGGAAAGGGGAATATAAATTTCTTTGGAGAATTTCTTTTCGTCGGGGAATAAATATCCTGCTTTTCTATCCTTGCGGAAGGTGCCGACAATGGTGTCGTAGCCGCGCGCAATAATTTGTACTACGCTCGCTTCGTCGCTTTCGTTTTCAGCCGTCCACGCAAAGGATTTTTGCGCCAAAACCGTATCGCCGTGCAGCGCGCCGTGCAAGCCCTTTTTGGGAATAAAGAAATCGTTGGGATATGCCTGCTTATCATCGGGGATTAAGAATGCAAAGCCCCGTTCGTTGCCGGAAATTGTGCCCTTGATAAGCCCTAATTGTTCACTCGTTCCATACCTGCCCCCGTCGTTTGCGTAAATTTTGCCGTCTTTGATGAGCTCGTTTAATAGGTCGAGCAGGCGATTTTTCTCGCGATAGGGGATATCCAGCGTTTTGCAAATTTCGTTGATTGTTTTATTTGCTAAACGCCCGTTTTCAAATTGCTCGTAAATTCTTTCTTTTGCGCTCATACAATCACCTCCTTAAAAAGATATGTAATGCGGAGGAAAGAAAAACGGCGGCTTAAAAGACATAAGCCGCCGATAATCAGTTCGTTTGTTAGGACCAAAGAGAAGGAATTTGCAAAACGTAGAAGATGATGGAAAGTACAACCAAAATTGCCAAGCAAATCCAAGTCCATTTCTTCATTTTTGCTTCGATCGATCTTCCTTTGTTTTTACCAAAGAACGTTTCGCTCGAACCGCCAAGTGCGTCGATACCGCTCGAATTGCTCGGCTGCAATAAGATCATTACGATTGCTGCAAGCGCTGCAATAGCCATCAAAACAATCATCGTGACGCTTAAAATTTTGTGAGCCATTTCATAAGCGGGACCCTTAAAAGGAATATCAGTTAATAAATTCATTACGTATAACATAGTATTTCAATCCTTTTGTCTTTATTCTTCAAATACGCATAGATTATAACATACTTAAAGAAATATCGCAACTTTTTTTGCGTGTTTTTTATAATTTTTTTCTACTTTTGTGCGTTTTGCTTATACAATCAGCGTTTTGCCCGTCATTTCCGCAGGTTGCGCAATGCCCATCATATCCAAAAGCGTGGGCGCAAGGTCTGCTAAAACGCCGTCTTCGCGCAATTTTGCGTTTTTGAGTTCTTCCGAAACCAAAATTACGGGTACGGGGAATGTGGTGTGCTGCGTGAATGCGCCAACGCCGTCGTCGGCAAGCATTTGATCGGCGTTGCCGTGGTCAGCCGTGACCAGCGCGCTGCCGCCCATCGCCAAAATTTTATCCGTCACCTTCTTTACGCATTCGTCAACGGTATGCACCGCTTTGACCGCTGCGTCCATTACGCCGGTGTGTCCGACCATATCGCAGTTTGCAAAATTCAAGATAACCACGTCGTATTCGCCTTTGTCCAGCTCTTCGAGTACTTTTTCCGTCACGGGGTACGCGCTCATTTCCGGCTGCAAATCGTAGGTAGCCACTTTCGGGGACGGAATAACGATACGCGTTTCGCCGTCAACGGGCGGTTCTAACTTCGCGTTGAAGAAGAAGGTCACGTGCGCGTATTTTTCCGTTTCCGCGATGTGGAGCTGCTTCAAGCCCAGCGAAGAAATATATTGCGGCAAGGTGTTGGTAATTTCATCGGGCGGGAATGCCACGCCAACGTTTTCAAAGGACGAATCGTACACCGCAAAACCAACGTAGGTGGGGGCAAGGAAGCCTGTTTTGCGTTCAAAGCCAAGCGTTGCGCCCGTCTTTGCGTCTACGTAAGGGAAGTTTGCTTGCG
>JAZRIK010000130.1:0-5017 GCA_045645245.1 Candidatus Scatosoma sp.
ATGGAAGTGGATATTTTGACCTACGGCGCGCGGATTACGCGTATTTCCGTACCCGATAAAAACGGTGCGTTCGACGACGTAATCGTGGGGTGTAAGCAGGTAGAAGATTATTATTTGCCCCACCCCTATTTCGGCGCGACGATCGGGCGGTATGCAAACCGTATCGGCAACGCAAAATTTACCTTAAACGGGAACGAATACCTTCTCGAAGCGAACGACAACGGCAACCATTTGCACGGCGGTATATCCACTTCGTTCGATCGCCAAATTTGGACGGCAAATATCGAAAATAACGCACTCGTCTTATACCTGGTATCCCCAAACGGTGCAGGCGGATATCCCGGGGAAATGCACGTAAAGGTGATTTTTACCCTTTCCGACGACAGCGCTTTACAGATTGATTATCGGGCAAAATCGGACAAAGACACCCTTTGCAATTTAACCAACCACGCTTATTTTAATTTGAGCGGTCAAGCAGGCGACGATACCATTTTAGACCACGAGCTGATGATCAAATCGTCGCGCATAACGCCTACCGATAATGAGCTCATTCCCCACGGCGATTTTATGGATATTGTTGGCACGCCGTACTCGTTTAACCCTGCCAAACGCTTGGGCGACGATATGTTTTCTTCCGCGAGTTTGATCGCGCATTGCAACGGCTACGATTTTAATTATTGCATTGATAGGGAAACGGAAAAAAAGCCGGAACATTTTGCCTACGTGTATGACAAAAAATCGGGCAGAAGAATGGATTGCTTTACGACGCTCCCTGGGGTACAACTTTACACAGGTTGTACGACGGGCGGTTTTCAAGGGAAAAAGAATTACGTCAACCATTGCGCGCTGTGCTTGGAAACGCAAACGTATCCCAACTCCCCCAACTGTCCCAACTATCCCACTCCCGTTTTGAAAGCTGGGGACGAATACCGCGAAACTACAATCTATCAATTTTCGGTTGTGAAATAATTGTAAAATAATTGTAAAATAAAACACACGCGCTCGCGTATGCGCTTGACAAATTAGAAAAATTTGCTATACTTAAAAATACGATGATTAACATTTTGCTCGACAAATTAAAAGAAGCGGCTATTTCGGTTTTCCCGATTGCGATTATCGTATTGCTGCTTAACTTTACACCGCTGGTTAATTTTACTTTAACCGAGTCGGTGGTTTTTGCGTGCTGTGCGCTTGCACTCGTTATCGGTATGGCGCTGTTCAATCTCGGCGCGGATATGGCAATGACCCCTATGGGCGAGCAAGTGGGTTCAGGTTTGCCCAAATCGGGGAAATTTAAGCTGCTTTTAATCATTTGCTTTATGATGGGCGTTTTCGTCACCATCGCCGAGCCCGATTTATCCGTACTCGCTTCGCAGGTGGCGGGATTCATCGACGGTACGACCTTAATTATTACCATCGGCGTAGGCGTGGGCGCGTTTTTACTGCTTGCCGTATTGCGCGTGGTATTCCGCTTGCATTTGTCGCATTTGATGACCTTTTTCTATATGCTTTTATTTGCGTTGGCGGCGTTAATGCTCGTACAAGGCAAAGAAGGATTTTTGCCCCTTTCGTTCGATTCGGGCGGGGTGACGACGGGCCCGATTACCGTTCCGTTTATTATGTCGCTGGGCGTGGGCGTTTCTTCCGCTCTTGGCGATAAACACGATAAGGGAAGCAGCTTCGGCTTTATCGCCCTTTGCTCTATCGGACCTATCCTTGCCGTTATGCTGATGGGCTTGTTTGCAAACGGGGAAGTGAATTATGCGCTGCCCGATTATTCGATTGAAAATAATTTGGGGCTTGCGTTGTTTGAAAAAATTCTTCACACGGGGCAAGAAGTGTTTGTTGCTTTGCTCCCCATTGCGGCGTTTTTCTTTATTTTGCAGTTTGCTTTGTTGAAACTGCCTAAAAAGCGTATTTTGCAAATCGTAGTAGGTATCTTCTACACCTTCTTCGGCTTGGTCATTTTCTTGACTGCCGTTGCGGTTGGGTTTGTGCCTATCGGGTTTAAGATGGGCTCGCAGCTCGCGCAAAACGACCCCGCTTTGATCGTGTTGTTCGCATTCTTGATCGGTTTGGCGGTCGTACTCGCCGAACCTGCTATTCACGTATTGAATAAACAGGTCGAATCGGTGACGGGCGGCGCGGTGAGTAAGCGCTCGATGCTGATTGCGCTCTCGCTGGGCGTGGGCGTTGCAATCGCTCTTTCCGTACTCCGCGTTATCGTCGGGTTTAGCGTTTTATACTATCTTATCCCCGGCTATTTTCTTTCGCTTGGATTATCGTTTTTCGTACCCAAGCTTTATACCGCAATCGCGTTCGACTCGGGCGGGGTTGCCAGCGGGCCGCTTACTTCCAGCTTTATCCTGCCCTTTGTTATCGGCGTGTGCGCGGCGTTCCCGACCGCAGGCGTTGAGTCGGTACTCACCGACGCGTTCGGGCTGGTTGCAATGGTTGCGATGACGCCGCTGATTACCATTCAAGCGCTCGGCTTTAAGGCGGTTGCCAGCCAAAAGCTCCGTGAAAGAATTGCAATGAAGCGCATTCTTGGCGCGGACGATAAGCAAATTATTAAATTTATGTAAACAAGGGGGGCAGGTATGGAACAAACGAAAACTACGCGTAGAGTTAGACGGACAAAATCCACCGCTTCCGACGTCAAAAAGCTCAAGCTTTTAATTACGGTTGTCAACCGTAGAAAAGCCGAGTTTTTTATGGATTTTTTGCAGGGCTTTGAAGTCAACGCGCAAGCGAGCGTACTCGCACAAGGTACGGCGCGGTCGGATACCTTGCATCTGCTCGGCTTGGAAAACGCGGATAGGAGCGTGATATTTTCACTCATTCGCGAAGATAGGGCGGAAGAGATTTTGCTGGGATTAGAAGATAAATTTGCTACCGTGCGCGGGGGAAAGGGAATTGCCTGCACCGTTCCCCTTTCGTCGGTGATCGGCGTGGCGATTTATCGGTTTTTAAGCAATAACAGAACGTTTGGAGAGGGGGAGAAATAATATGACGAAAAAATATAGCCATCAAGTTATTTTTTGTATCGTGAACAGCGGGTTTAGCGACGTGGCGATGGACGCGGCGAAAAAGGCAGGCGCGCGCGGCGGTACGGTATTCAATGCGCGCGGTACGGGCGCACAGGAAGCGGAAGCGTTTTTCGGTATTTCCGTACAGCCGGAAAAAGAAATTGTGATGATTGTCGCCCCTACCGAAGATAAGGATAAAATTTTACAACGGCTCTACGACGAAGTGGGCTTAAACACGCACGGTCAAGGCATTGCGTTTTCTATGCCCGTTGACGGCGTAGTTGGGCTTACCGCGCCGCAAGAAGAGAAAAAAGAAAATTAAAAATGTTTTGCATATAAAAATTCCGCAAGCGTATATGCTTGCGGAATTTTTTATTTGCTTGATTATACGAGTACGAAATACCCTATCATCCAAACCAGCCACAAAAACATCGATACCGTGTTCACGATAACGGATAATATGCCAAATACGAGCGTTGCCGTCGGCTTTACTTCCTGCGTGAGCAACGAGCCCTTATAATCGCCGATAGAACGCACGCCCAGCATAAAACCGTATAGACAAAGCACTTCGCTGAGCAAGCCCATATTAACGGCAAACGTCATCACGAGCGAGCCGACGCCCATTAAAAAGGAAATGACCGCAACGGGAGTCCCTTCGTATTTGCTCCCCTTTATCTTATTCGGTTTGAGTGGATTTTCGTCACTCATCTCGTACCTGCCCCGTCCGTTTCCTATTCACGGCAAAAATATTTATAAATATATTATAACATATACACCCTTCCAAAGCAAGCGTTTTAATAAAAGCAAAAAAGTATTTTTTGGGTATTGACTTTCGTTAAAAGAAATGCTATAATGACAATGTATTTATTTCGCGATAAAAAAGGAGAAAAGGATATGCGTAAAAAATTAACGATTGCCTTTATGTACGATTTTGATAAAACGCTTTGCGATCAGGATATGCAAAATTATAGCTTTATCCCCAACCTGGATATGACCCCCGACGAGTTTTGGGGAGAAATTGAAACGTTCCGCAAAAAGAACTATATGGAAGGAATTTTGGGGTATATGTATTATATGATGCACAAATGCCGCGAAAAAGGCATTCCCTTTACCAAAGAATATCTGCGCTCGCTGGGCAAGGACATTAACTTTTATAAGGGGGTGCGCAACTGGTTTAAGCGTATCAATCAATACGGCGAATCGTTGGGCGTGAATATCGAACACTATATCATTTCCAGCGGAATTAAAGACATTATCGACGGCTGCGACGTGAAAGACGAGTTTAAGAAAGTTTTCGCCTGTCAATATTATTTTGATGAAAACGGCGACGCGGTTTGGCCGAAGATTGCCATCAACTACACGCAAAAAACGCAGTATATTTTCCGTATTTCCAAAGGAATTTACGATGAAACGGACAGCAAGGGCGTAAACGAAAAGATGAGCGATCGGAAAATTGCGTACCAAAATATGATTTATTTCGGCGACGGGATCACCGATATTCCTTGTATGACGTTCGTGAAAAAGCAGGGCGGTATCTCGATTGCCATTTATCCCAAGGGCAAGAAAAACCAAGTGACCCCGCTTTTGTTGGAAGACAGAGTAAATTATATTTGCCCTGCCGATTATCAAGAAGGGAGCGATCTCGATTCGCTCGTTAAATGTATTATGCAAGAAATGCAGCTTTCGCACACGCTGTTGTTAAAGCAGCGCCAGCAAAAAGCGCGCGAAAGCAAAAAAGTAGAAAAAGCGTAAGCAGTTTCCCCTATTTGACAGGGGCAGGTATGCGATGAATAAGAAAATGGTCACTTTAGAATAAATTCAAAAGGCGCTTGCCGAAGCATTAAAACAAAGAACGATTACGCAAGAAGAATTAGCCAAACAAATCGGGGTTAATCAATCGATGATTTCGCACTATATCACGGGAAGAAGTATGCCTGCTTTGGACACACTCTCACGCATTTGTAGTATGCTTGATTTGGACACAAACG